>NZ_JBEUMH010000005.1:0-341863 GCF_041080745.1 Stenotrophomonas sp. JAG2
TGCGAGCCGCCTATTATGTCAGGCTTTTCGTTTCCGTCAACACCTTCTTTCGAAGCTTGTTGCCGTCGCTGCGGGTGGGTGTTCACCGGGGTGAAGACCGCGTCGCAGCGAGGGAGCGAATACTAAAGACTTCTGAAAATTCGTCAAGCGTTTTCGTCGATCTTTTTCATCAACGCGTCATCCCTACGTGCTGCTCATCAACAAGCGCGGCAGCACGCGCGTTGCGCGTGCTGCCGCTGGCTTGCTAACAATGCATCTCTTGTCATCAGGAATGCATGCGATGTCTGCGGTCGGCAAACGTTCGTTGTGGCGCGATCTCTCTCTGCCAGCGGTGATGGCAGGCTTCATTACGGTATTGGTGGGCTTCGCCAGTTCGGCGGTGATCGTGTTCCAGGCCGCACGTGCGGTGGGCGCAGATCAGGCGCAGATCGCTTCATGGATGTGGGCGTTGGGCCTTGGCATGGGCGTGACGTGCATTGGTCTGTCACTGCGTCATCGGATGCCCGTCGTCACCGCATGGTCGACGCCGGGTGCTGCCATGCTCGTGGTGGGTGCGAGCGCCGTCGGCTACAGCGATGCGATCGGTGCATTCGTCCTTGCCGCGGTGCTGGGGATGCTGGCCGGCTTCTCGGGGATCTTCGCGAAGGTGATGAAGCGTGTACCGATGGCGTTGGCCGCCGGCATGCTCGCCGGTGTGCTGCTGCGCTTTGGACTGGATGTATTCGTCTCCATGGGCACCCAGCTCGGGATGGCGCTGGCGATGTTCACCACCTGGCTGATGGGGCGACGGCTGTTCCCGCGCTATGCGGTGATCGCCACCCTGCTGGTAGGGGTGATGGTGGCGGCCGGCCAGGGCCTGCTGCATATGCAGGACGTAAGGCTGGAACTGGCGACGCCGGTGTTCGCGTGGCCGACGCTGTCATGGTCGGCCGTGTTCGGCATCGCCCTGCCCCTGTTCGTGGTCACCATGGCCTCGCAGAACATCCCGGGCGTGGCCGTGATCCGCGCCTCCGGCTACGACACGCCGGTGTCGCCGGTGATCGGCTGGATCGGGGTGGTCAATACGATGCTTGCCCCCTTCGGCGCCTTTGGGCTCAACCTGGCCGCCATCACCGCGGCGATCTGCATGGGGCGCGAGGCACACGAGGATCCGGCGCGGCGTTACACCGCAGCGGTGGCCGCCGGCGCCTTCTATATCGTGGTCGGGCTGTTCGGGGCGACGGTGGCGGCCGTGTTCGCCGCCTTCCCCAAGGAACTGGTGGCCTGCGTGGCCGGTATCGCGCTGTTCGGCACCATCGCCAACAGCCTGGCGATGGCGTTGCGTGAGGAGGCGGATCGGGAGGCAGCGCTGGTGACTTTCCTGGTCACTGCCTCGGGCCTGTCGCTGGCCGGGATCGGCTCGGCGTTCTGGGGGTTGGTGGCCGGTGGCATCTGCCTGGTGGCGCTGCGACCGCGCCCTGCCTGATACAGCCGGGGCAGCGCGCGACGAACGCCCTGCCCCCGGCCATGACTTACTGGAGCGGCAGCACCCGGAAGGTCTGGGTCAGGGTGTGGCTGGCCCCCGCCGCCAGGGTCACCACGTCCGGACCGGCGTTGGCCGCCTCCAGACATACATAGTTGCGCCAGCCTGCCCCGACATCGGCCATCCTGCTGGCGCCCGCCTCGCCCGGGTTCCACGCGACCAGCGAGCGGCTGCCGGTGGTGGTGATCTCGATGCGCCGCTTCAGGCCCGGGTCCTTGAGCAGGTAGCGTCCGCCGGCCTGCGTATAGATGCGGTCGCTGCGCCCGGGATCGCGCGGGTCGCGCAGGCTCCACTCGCCCTGCTGCTGGCGCGGCGCGGCATAGTCCTCGAACTTGTCCAGGTAGGACAGGCCGTCCAGGCCTTCGACGCTGACCTGCATCGCGTCGCTGACATGGAAGTAGTTGTGCAGGGCCTGGGTGAAGGCGACCGGCTGCCGGCCGGTGTTCTCGGTGATCAGGCGCTGCTCCAGGGTGCGGCCGATCCGCAGTTCCATGCGCAGGCGCAGGTCCAGGTTCTCCAGCACCGGCGGGGCCAGGGTCAGCACCATCGTGCCGTCGGCCTCGCGGCGTGCCTGCTGCAGGGTCCACGGCACGTTGCGGACGAAACCGTGCGAGGGCACGTCATTGCCCTGCCCCTGGCGGCCGAAGTAGGGCCAGCACACGGGGGTGCCGCCGCGGATCGGCGTCGGCAGCGGCTGGGCACTGGGCGAGAGCCACATCACGTCCTGCCCGCCCTTGGGCACATAGGACAGCAGCTGGCCACCGAACACGCTGATCGCGGCGGTGGCGAACGGGGTCTCGACCGTCCACGCGGGGAAACCCTGCACATCGGCCAGGCTGAGGCCGGGCACTTTGGGCAGGGCAGCGCGCGGCGCGGCCGGCGACTGGACGTACTGGGCGTGGTTGGGCGGCAGGGTGAAGACGGTGGATGCGGGCATGGTCGGCGTTGAAGAAGGAGGAGCACCGCGCAGGGCGGTAAGGATGCGCTGGCCGGCACGGCCATCCGCAGGGGTCCAGCCCAGGCGCTGTTGCTCGGCCTGGATGGCGCGGCGGGTCGCGGTGCCGATCATGCCGTCCGCGGTACCGATCTCGTGGCCGCGGGCCAGCAGCAGGGTCTGCAGCTCGCGGCGTTCGGTCCGGCCGATGCCGGGATCGTCGGTTGGCCAGGCCGCGACGATACCCGTTCCACCACGCAGGCGGTCGGCCAGCGTGGCGATGGCCAGCGCGTAGCTCTCGGCGGCGTTGTAGGCGTAGATCGCGTCGTAGTTGCGGAACACCAGCCAGGCCGGGCCCTTGGCACCGGTCGGGAGCAGCAATGCCGCGTTGCTGTCGGCCGGGAGCCCGGTAGGCGCCAGGGCACCCCCGGCGATCGGCACGATGCCCAGCGCGCGCCAGTCGGCCAGCGGCTTGCGCTGGGTGCGACCGGCCAGGCCGGCGTTGAAGCCGGCCGGAATCTTCACCTCGACGCCCCACGGCTGCCCGGTGCGCCAGCCGGCCTTCTTGAGGTAATTGGCAGTGGACGCCAGGGCATCGGGAATGGACGCGACCAGATCACGACGACCATCGCCATCGCCGTCCACCGCGATGCGCGCATAGGTGGATGGCATGAACTGGGTGTGGCCGAACGCGCCGGCCCAGGAGCCGGTCAGGCCTTCGGCACGCAGGTCGCCGGCGTCGATCAGCTTGAACAGGGCCAGCAGTTCGCCCCGGAAGAAGGGCTGGCGACGGCCCTCGCAGGACAGCGTGGCCAGCGACTGCAGCAGCGGGCGCTTGCCGAACACGCGCCCGTAATCGCTCTCCACCCCCCAGACCGCCACGATCGTGGCCGGATCGACACCGTACTCGGCCGATACCCGCGCCAGCAGATCACGGTGCTCGGCCAGGCGGGCGCGCCCATCCGCCACGCGCTGGGTATCCACCAGGGCGGCCAGGTAATCCCACAACGGGGTGGTGAACTCGGGCTGCGCATCGAGCAGCGGCAGCACGCTGGGATCCGGGGTCAGCCCGGCGGTGAGCACGTCGAACCGCTCGCCCGTGATGCCCTGCTTGCCGGCCTGCGCCTTGAGCGTGCCCAGGCACGTGGAGAAGGCATCCGGCGCCGCGATCGCGAGCGACGGTGCGCCGAGACACAGCCCGGCCAACAACAGGGGCGACCATCGCATTGGCGGGAATCCTTGCAGCCAGTGGACCTGCATCATAGCGGCAATGCCGCGCAGGTCAGGCCGGCTGCAGCAGGCGCAGGCCGAAGGCGGGATCGGTGGCGTTCCAGTGCGCCGTCACCTGCAGACCGGCGTCGGCGGCCATCCGGGCGAACACCGCGTCGGTGTACTTGTGGCTGTACTCGACGGTCATCGCTTCACCTTCGGCGAAATCGAAGCTCTGCCCATCCACATGCACGCGCTGGTCGCGCTGGCTGACCAGTTCGGTTTCGATGCGCAGGCGCGGCACGCTGTAGCGGGCGCGATGGCGGAAGCCGTCCAGATCGAAGTCGCTGCCGATGTCGCGATTCAGACGCCGCAGCAGGTTGAGGGTGAACTCGGCGGTCACCCCGGCGGCGTCGTTGTACGCGGCCTCGATCAACGCCGCATCCTTGTGCAGGTCGATGCCGATCAGGGCCATCCCCTCCGGACCCATGGTCTGGCGCATCGCCTTCAACAGCGCGACCGCCTCGTCATGGGCAAAGTTGCCCAGCGTCGAGCCGGGGAAGAACACCAGGCGGCGGGCCGGTTCGCGCTGCGGGGACGGCAGCTGCACCGGCTGGGTGAAGTCGGCACACACCGGCAGCATCTCGATGTCGGGCAGCGACGCGGCCAGCCGGCTGATGCTGTCCAACAGCGCGGCACGGGAGATTTCGATCGGGGTGTAAGCAACCGGATCGCGCAGCGCATGCAGCAGCAGTTCGGTCTTGCGCCCACTGCCGCTGCCCAGCTCCACCACGTGCAGGTGCGGGCCGACCACCTTGGCGATATCCCGCGCGCAGTCCTGCAGCAGCTGCAGCTCGGTGCGGGTCGGGTAGTACTCGGGCTGCCGGGTGATCTGCTCGAACAGCGCCGAGCCGTGGGCATCGTAGAAGTACTTGGACGGCAGCTGGCGCGGCGTGGCCGAGAGCCCGCGCAGGATGTCGGCGGTGATCTGGTCGCGATCCGGCTGCAGATCGGTCAGTGCGTCGAGCGCATCCCGGACCGAACTCATGCGGCGTCCCGTGCAAGGCGCACGCCGGCGAACTGCCACCGGGCCGACGGGGCGAAGAAATTGCGGTAGCTGGCGCGCAGGTGATCCGCCGGCGTCACGCAGCTGCCGCCTCGCAGTACCCACTGCCCGCACATGAACTTGCCGTTGTACTCGCCCAGGTTGCCCGGGAAGGTGCGGAAGCCCGGATACGGCCCGTAAGCGCTGCTGGTCCATTCCCAGACATCGCCGAACAGCTGGACCATGTCCCCGTCCTCCTCCGCGCCGCCGGGGTGCAGCTGATCGGTCTCGACAAAGCGCCCCCGCAGCGGACGGCCCGCGGTCGCCGCTTCCCACTCGAACTCGGTGGGCAGGCGGGCATCCTGCCAGCGCGCATACGCGTCGGCTTCGAAATAGCTGAGATGGCAGACCGGTGCGTGGGGATCGAGCGCGCGCCAGCCACCGAGGGTGAACTCGCGCTCCAGTGCGTCGTCCCAGTACAGCGGATGCTGCCAGTGCTGGTCCTGGCACAGCGTCCAGCCTTCGCTCATCCACCAGCGCGGCTCGCGGTAGCCGCCGGCCTGCACGAACTGGCGGTACTCGTCGTTGCTGACCGGGCGGTTGGCCAGCGCATGGGCGGGGACCAGGGCACGGTGCACCGGCGATTCGTTGTCATAGGCGAACGCAGGCTGGGTCGGCCAGACCGGCGCGCCGATCTCCACGATCTGCTCGGGACTGCTGATCCACTGCAGCGGCAGCGCAGGCGCCGGTGTCGCCACGAGGTCATCGCGGTAGGCGGGCTGCAGCGGGTTGCACCAGAACGCGTGCTTGATGTCGGTCAACAGCAGTTCCTGGTGCTGCTGTTCATGGTGCAGGCCGAGCAGCAACTGCTGCTGGGCCTGCCCGCTCAACGTGCTGGCCTGCAGTGCGGCGATCACGCGCTGGTCGATCTCGGCGCGGAAGCGCAGCACCTCATCCAGCGTCGGCCGCGAGAGCAGGCCGCGCTGGGGACGCGCATGCGCCGGGCCGATGCTCTGGTAGTAGCTGTTGAACAGGTAATGCCAGTCCGCATCGATCGGCACGTAGCCGGGCCGGGTCGCCAGCACGAAGCGCTCGAAGAACCAGGTGGTATGGGCCAGATGCCATTTCGCCGGGCTGGCGTCGGGCATGCTCTGCACCATGGCATCTTCGGCGCTGAGCGGCGCGGCCAGCGCGACCGTGCGTGCGCGCACACCGGCATAGCGGGCGGCCAGCGACGACGGCGGGGCGGCAGTGAGGGGAAGTGCGGCAGCAACGGCGGTATTCATTCCGATCAGGATCGACCAGCCGGGGTGAGTGCGACGTCATGGCACGGCATCGGTACGGTGACAGCTCAAGTTGAATACGCGCAGGCCGCTATCGGGGGAGACCCCTTGCCTGTGTTGTCCGGTTTGCACGCTGCAGCCTCGGCGCGCCGGCCCACCACTGGACCCCTTCTTGCGGACGCACCTGCTACGCCAGCCCAGCCACTATCTGTTCGTGCTGCCTGCCGTGCTGGTGGCCGTCGGGCTGTGGGGCGCCACGCCGGCGGCCGAGGTCGGCAATCCCGTGCACCGCCTGCTGCCGCTGGTGCTGGCCTGCCTGGGCGTCGGCCTGGGACTGATCTACGCCCGCGTGCGGGCCGTGTGCCTGATGCTGGCGATCGCGCTGGCCTTCGCCGTGCTGCACGGCGTGGTCGGCACCTTCCTGCGCGAGGGCACGATCTCGGCGCTGACCCCGCTGATCTTCCATGCGGTGTCCTGGTGGCTGCCGCTGCTGTTCCTGCTGCATGGGCTGTGGCCCGAGCGCGGGCGGCTGCGCCAGGACCTGCTGCTGCGCGGCGTGGTCAGTGGAACCGCACTGGGGATTTTCCTGCTGCTGGCCGCCCAAGGCCCCGACGGCATGCAGGCGCTGCTGTCGGACCGGCACCTGGCGTGGCTGCCCAGTGGCTGGAGCGCGCTGGCCCAGTTCCCGGCGCTGCTGTTCGTGGTGACCACCGCAGCGCTGGCGGCGCAGGCCTGGCGCCGGCCGCGGCCCCTGCACACCGCCCTGCTGGTCGCCCTGCTCTGCCTGTGGTGGATGTTGCCGCGGGTGTTCGTCTCTCCCGCGCTGTTGCCCGCGGTCAGCTGCATGGCCCTGCTGCTGATCACCTCGGCGATGCTGCAGGAAGCCTTCCACATGGCCTACCGCGACGAGCTGACCGGCCTCCCCGGACGCCGGGCCTTGAACGAGTGCCTGCAGCGGGTCGGCACGACCTACACCATCGCCATGGTGGACGTGGACCATTTCAAGCGTTTCAACGATACCCACGGCCACGACGCCGGCGATGACGTGCTCAAGCTGGTGGCCGCGCGCCTGGCCGACATCGGCGGCGGTGGCCGCGCGTTCCGCTATGGCGGCGAAGAATTCGCGCTGGTGTTCCTGGATCGGCCTGCCCCGGCCTGCGTAGCGGCGGTGGAGGCGATCCGCGCCCGGATCGAGGGCGGGCGCATGCACCTGCGCGACCGCGCCGCGCGCAGCCGCGATGATGCGGCAGGGCAGCTGCAGCGCGGGCGCGGTGGCAGCGGCGAGGTGGTGCAGGTGACGGTGAGCATCGGCGTGGCCGACAGCCGGGTCGCCAACAGTCCGCAGGCGGTGATCAAGGCCGCCGACCAGGCCCTGTATGCGGCCAAGGACGCCGGCCGCAACTGCGTGCGCGCGCATGGCCAGCAGGGAACCGTGCCGGTGCGCACGGCCGCGTTGGCTCAGGGCACTGCGTCGAGATAGAACCAGCGGCCGTCTTCGCGGACGAAGCGGCTGTGTTCGAGCATCTTCACCGCGCTGCCGCCGCCGACCTTGTAGCGCGCGGTGAAGCGGACCTGCGCGTGGTCGGCATCCGAGCGGGTATGTGCGTGGATCGTCAGCCCCAGCCACTGGGTGCGCTGCCCGGGTGCTTCATCCAGCGACAGCTCGGCCGGACGCGTGGACGGGTGCCAGCTGGCCAGCAGGTAGTCGGCCAGGTGGCGCACGTAGGCGCTGTAGCGCGAACGCATCAGCGCTTCGGCATCCGGTGCGGGGGTGCCGGCGTGATAGAGGCCGCAGCACGCGGCGTAGGCCAGCGGGCGGCCGCAGGGACAGGGATCGGAGGGGACGATGGTCATGGGGGTATTGTCGCGCGATGGGCGGGCGTATGCTGGCGCGCCTTCTGCCGCGATGTGCCGCCGTGCTTGAGCTGGTTCCCCCTGAGCTGTTGTGGTTGGTGGCGATCGCCTTCATCGCCGGCCTCGTCGATGCCGCCGTCGGCGGCGGTGGGCTGGTGCAGTTGCCCGGGTTGTTCACCGTCTTGCCGCAGCACACGCCGGCGATGCTGTTCGGCACCAACAAGTTCAGCTCGATGTTCGGCACCGCGGCCGCGGCATTCCGCTATGCGCGCAATGTGCGCTTCCCGTGGCGGCCGGTGCTGTTCGCGGCGGGCACGGCCTTCGTGTTCTCGTTTGCCGGGGCCACGGCGGTCAGCCTGCTGCCCAAGGACGCGGTGCGCCCGCTGGTGCTGGTGCTGCTGGTGGCGATGCTCGGCTACACGCTGTGGAAGAAGGACTTCGGTGCCCTGCACCGCCCGCGCGAGATCGGCCGCAGGGAGCTGGTGACCGCACTGGCGATCGGTGCGGTGATCGGGTTCTACGACGGCTTCTTCGGGCCCGGCACCGGCAGCTTCCTGATCTTCCTGTTCGTGCGCTTCTTCGGGCTGGACTTCCTGCGTGCGTCGGCCGCGTCCAAGGTGGTGAACCTGGCGACCAACGTCGCGGCGATCTCGTTCTTCGTGCCGACCGGCAACATCCTGTGGCTGTTCGCGCTGCCGATGGCCGCGGCCAACATCATCGGCTCGGTGGTCGGCACGCGGATGGCGCTGCGCGGTGGCACGCCCTTCATCCGCAAGCTGTTCGTCGGCCTGGTGGTGGTGCTGATCGCCCGGATGGGCTGGGATACCTTCGCCGGTTAGCCGGACGGGCCAGCCCTGGGGCTGACCCGTCGATGGCTCAGCGCTTGGGCTTGGCCGGCTTCTTCGCGGCGGCCTTCGGGCCGGCCTTGGTGGCCGTCTTCGTGGCGGCTTTCTTTGCCGGCGCCTTGGCTGCGGCCTTGGCTGCGGCCACCTTCGGGCGCGATACCGCTGCCGGTGCGTCGACGGCGTCCACCGCGGCGTCGGCCTGCCCGGCGGGCGATCCGGCGATCCCCTCGTCGGCAACCTCCTTCGGGGCATCGACCACGTCAGACACCGCGATCACCGCGGGTGCCGATGCCGATGCCGCGGCCGTCTCACCCGTGCGGGCCCGCTCCGGCAGCTTCAGGCGCCGGCCCTCGTCGTCGTACTCGATCAGCAGCACGCCGGAATCGTGGCGACCACTGATTTCCACGAAGCAGGCACCCCCGATGAAGGGCTCCAGCGTCATCACCGACTTCAGCGGGGTGGCCACGACCATCTGGAACCCGAAGTTGTCGAAGATGTTCATCGCCAGCGCGGTGAACTCGTTGTCGGCCTTGTCGAAGGCTTCATCGAGCACCACCGCCGCGTAGCTGGGCAGCTGGCCGTCGGCACCGCCGAGCTGGTAGCGCAGCGCAGCGGCCAGGCAGGTGGTGGCCAGCTTCTGGCGCTGGCCGCCGGACTTGCCCGCACCGCTGCGGTAGATCTCGACCTGCTGGCGGGTGGCGGCATCGAGTTCGACGCCGACGAACTCCACATGCAGGCGTACGTCCAGCACCAGCTCGCGCCAGCGCTTGTCCTCGCCTTCCTGCGAGCCGAGCTTGGCGACCAGCTCACGCAGCACCGCGAACTGCGCTTCGGCCAGTTCGCGCTGCTCGGTCTGCTGCTGGGACAGCACATCGCGCAGGCGCTGATGGAAATCCAGTACCTCGGGCAGGCGGCGGTCGGTCAGTTCGATGGTCAGCAGGGTGCCGCGGTTGAACGGCACCTGCTCCAGCGAGGCGTTGACCTCGTCCAGGCGCTGCGCGATCGACTTGCGCGCCTCGGCCGTGTGCCGCTGCAGGGCCAGCAGGTTGTTCTTGCTCTGGCTCTGCAGCAGATCGAAGAAGCGCGCTTCGTGCTGCGGCAGGCCATCGTTCTCCAGCCGCTGCAGGCGGGCGAGGAAATCCTCGGCGCTGGACAGGCTGACGGTGAAGTCGCCGCTGTCTTCCGGCCAGGCCTGGCAGTAACGGCGGAAGCAGCCGAGCAGCAGGTTCTCCAGTCGGTTGTGTTCGGCCTGGGAACCGCCGAGCTGTTCGTTGAGCGTGTTGCTGATCTGCCGGAAATGGGCTTCCAGGTTCTCCAGGCTGAGCACGCCGAGCGCTTTCAGGCGTTCGTCCAGGCCCTGTTGCTGCAGCGGCGTGACCACGCGCTTGGCCAACGGCGCGCACTGCTCGTGCAGGCGCTCCAGGCGTTCGTGCTCACGGCCGAGCTGGCCGCGCTCCACGCGCACGTCTTCATAGGTGCGCTTGGCCTGGGCCACATCGGCCCGGGTCTTCTCGATCTGTTCGCCCAGCCTGCGCAGATCGGCATTGCCTTCGCGCAGGTCGTGCAGGGCCTGGGCGATGTCGTCCAGACGCTGCAGCGGTGCGGCCACATCGATCTCGTCCCAGCCCAGCGTGCACAGCTGATGGCAGGCCAGGCGGGCCTTGCCGTCCTGTTCGCGCTGCGCGCGCAGGCCGGCCACGTCGCTGTCGCAGGCGGCGATGCGCTGGGCCAGTTCGATCGCTTCGCGCTCGTACAGGTCCAGCTTGTCGCGGTTGTTGAAGCCGAGCAGCCAACGACGGCGATCGCTGATGTTGTGGCGATCGTCCTTCTCGAAGCGCTCGCCCGGATGCTTGACCTGGCCTTCCTTGGTGATGCCGCGGTCGGTATCGCGCAGATGCCGCGCATCCACGCATTCGTAGTCGAAGCGCTTGCCCAGCTCGCGGCGCAGCCAGCCGGCATAGCCGTGCTCGCGCAGTTCCAGCTTGTGCAGCAGAGAACGCGCGCCCGGCTCACGGCCGTGCAGCGCATCGTCGTTGCGGCGCACCCGGTAATACACCAGGCGGGTACCGAGGTGGGTCTGGTTGATCCACTCCGAGACCTGGGCGTGGTGGCGCTCATCGACCAGCAGCGACTGCGCGAAGCCGTGCAGCACGCGCTCGATGGCGCCCTGCCATGCGGCGTCTTCGTCGCGGACCTGCAGCAGTTCGCCCACGAACGGCAGCGCCGCCTCGGGAATGCCGGTGTCGCTACTCAGCCGCGCGCGCAGCTGCTGCATGGGTGCGGGAATGCTGGACGGGGTGCGCTTGAGCGCGTCCAGTTCCGAGCGCACCTCGGCGAAGCGGCGCTCGTCGTCGCGCTTGCCCCCCATGCGTTCGGCGATGGCCTCGTCCAGTTCGGCCGCGGCGCGCTGGCCGTCGTCCAGGCGGGCCTGCGCGCGGGCGAGCTGCTCGGCAAAGCCATGCGCGGTCTCGGCCAGGGTTTCCCCCAGTTCGCGGCTGGCATGGTTGGCCTGGCTGCGCTTGGCAAGGCGGCGGTCGCGTTCCTGGGCGACACGGCCCTGTTCGCGCTCCAGCTCTTCGATGCGTTCGCCGCCCTGCTGGCGGCGCTGCGCCTCCAGTTCGGCGAGGTGGCTTTCATGGTTCTCCAGCGCACTGCGGCGCTGGCCTTCTTCCCCGGACAGACCGCGGTCGCGGGTATCCAGTTCCAGCAGGCGTGCCTCGAGCAGGGCCAGGCGACGCTGCTCGCGCACGCCGTCGATGCCCAGCTTCATCTCGTCCAGGTCTTCGCGCTGGCGGCGCAGTGCCTGCAGGTCGGCGTAATGCCCACGCGCCGGCAGCAGGGTCTCGACCTGGCGACGCGCGGTGACCACGGCCTGGTGGGCGCCATCGAGTTCGGCGAAATCATCGACCAGCCGCTCGGCCGCATCGAAGGTGCGCGGTGCATCGAGCATGAAGTCGCGCAGGAACACGTTCAGATCGCCGAGGTTCTTCGCCGACTGCGTCTTGTGTAGCAGGCGCAGCGCCATCTCGTTCTCGATCCCGAGCACGTGGCGGAAACGTTCGGCATAGCTGGCGAAGCTGTCGAAGTGATGCACGTCGCCCAGGCGCTGCTTGAGCTTGCGCAGGTCCAGGTCGAAACCACCGAGGTCGCGCGCAATGTCGAAGCTGCGCTCGGCCACCATGTAGTGCTTGCGCACATCGGCCGCGGCGGCGCCGTTGCCGGCGATCCAGAACAGGCGCACCAGGCTGACGATGCGGCCGTCGTTGCTGCGGTATTCCAGCACCAGCGCGGTCCAGGTGGCGCCCTTGCGCAGGTACTGGGTGGCGATCTCGCCGGTGCCGCTGTCCTGCTGGTCGGCCCAGGCGCCACGCACGTAGGAGACCAGGTTGCGGTCGCGGCCACTGCGTTCGGCTTCGCGCGCGGCGGCGTTGAAGTCGACCAGGGCCGGCGGTACCAACAGCGCGGACATCGCATCGAGCAGGGTCGACTTGCCCGAGCCGGAGCGGCCGACGAACAGGAAGCCGCGTTCGGCGATCGGCACTTCGGTCAGGCCGGAGAACGTGCCCCAGTTGTGGACCTGCAGGCGGCGCATGCGGAACTGCTGCGCGCGCGGGTCGGGCTGGTCGCCGGGGAACAGAGCGGGTGCGGGAATGTGGACGGTCATGGCAGGGCTAGCAATCCAGGCAGGGCAGCGGCGCGCGGGCGCGCGCTCAGGCGTCGAGGTCGGCCGGCGCTTCGCGCAGGCGGCGGTACACCTGCGCCAGGGCGGCGACATCTTCGGCGGAGAACATCAGTTTCAGTGCCGGCGAGACTTCATGACGCGCATCGTCACCGCCGAGGCGGGTGAGGATGTGGTTGTCCTTCATCTTCTGCACGGCACTGGCGACGCGGCGGTTGAAGCCGGCGCGGTCGGTGGACAGGTGGCGCTCGTACACGGCCAGTGCTTCGGCCAGTTCGGCATCCTCGACCACCGCGCGCACGCCGCGCGCATCGGCTTCGGCCAATTGCTGGCGCAGGTGCAGCAGCAGCACCGAGTCGATGAAGGTCAGCGGCGAGGTACGCAGCAGCACCGGCGCATCGATATCTTCGGTATCGGCCTGGCGGGTGAAGGCCACGCCGCTCTCGCGGTCCAGCACCAGTTCCAGGAACAGGTCCGAGAGCGCCGAGCGGATCGCCGCTTCGCTGCGGATCAGCGCCGGCCACAGCTTGGCGTGGCGCAGCTGGTCGATGCTCGGGCCGATCAGCAGCTGGCACAGCGCGCGGCGGCCATCCAGCGGCAGCCGGCCGGTGTCGCCCATGTAGAACACGTCATTGTTACGCCGCAGGACGGGCGTCACCACGACCGGTTCGTCGTCGTGCTCGTCTGCGCCGCCGTCGATCGGGGCGTCGGTGGATTGGTCATGCCAGCTCATGGCGTTTCTCCTGGGTGAACCAGATCAGCGGAATGCGGGCGCGACGCCAGTGGCCATCGCCGCCGCGCCATTGCGCGATCTCCTGTTGGTCGGCGGCGACCTCGCCATGGCGGGTGCCAAGGGAGAGGTAACCGATGATGCTGCCGAGGCCCTGCGGGGCTTCGCGGTGTTCAAGCACCTGGGCGATCGACAGCCGCGGCTGCGCGCCGAGCAGGTCATGCAGGTCGCGGCGCAGGGTGCGGAAGTCGATTTCCGAGGCCGCCACCAGGTCGCCGACGCTCTCCAGCGAGATCGCGGCGGTGTCGTTGCGCTGCACGCTGCCATCGACCTGCGCCTGGCGCGGATCGTGCAGCTTCCATTGCGAGAGCGAGCGCAGCCGGCTGGTGGTCAGCTGCAGGTCGCGGCCGATGGAGCGCTGCGCCGGGATGTGGTCGCGCAGGCCCAGCGCCTCGCCCTGGGCCTGCTTGAGCAGCTGGTTGAGGCGGCGCTGTTCCAGGTAGCCACGGCTCTGCACGAAGCCGCGCAGGCTGCGCGCGAAGTGCTGCAGCACGTCGTGGACCTGGCCACCGCGCTCGAGCATGGTGGTGGTGAAGCCGCGCAGGAAGGTGCGCTCGTTACGGTCCAGCTTGCGCGCGAAACCACGCGCGAGCACGGTCTCCAGCGCGGCATCGAGCTGGGCACTCTGTTCGGCATCATTGAGCAGGCGCCAGAACGCCTCGAAGCTGCGCCCGGCGTCACTGTCGCCGATCACGTCCACGCCTTCGAACAACTTGGACAGCACGTCGCCGCGCTCGCCCTCGTCATCGATGATGCGTTCGCGGAATTCACGGTTAAGGCGTTCGAAGTCGTCGCGCACGCGGCGGAAGTCTTCGGTCAGCTCGTCGGCCAGGCCGATGATCTGGCGGGTCCGCTCCAGCGCGCGCTTGCCGTCCAGCGAGGAGACCTTGCCGCCACTGACACGGGCGATCTCGGCATCGATGCGGTCGCGCTCGTCGCGCAGCGCGGACAGGCGCGCATCCGGGTTGGATTCGGTCAGCGCGGCCAGCTGCGAGAGCTGCTCGATCACCAGCGCCAGCCGGCTCTCGGTTGCGGCGGCGCGCGCCTGCTCCAGGCTGTCGGCGAAGCGGATCGCCTGCGCGGCCTGGGTGGACAGTTCGTACTGTTCCTGGTCGGCGCCTTCCGGCAGGCGGCGTTCCAGCCAGCCCTGGGCCAGCCAGTGCGCGATGTAGGCCTGTGCGGTGCGCGGCAGGTCGCGCGACAGCTCATCGGCCTTGAGGTCATCCAGCGCGCGCTGCAGGCGTTCATGCAGCACCGCGGTGGACAGGGTGCGCTCGTCCTGCATCAGCAGGCTCTGCAGCAGGCCGATGATCTCCGGCGCGTGATCGGCCGCCAGCAGCTTCCACTGCGACTGTTCGCGCAGGTGGCGGTAACGGGTAATGCGCTCGCGATGTTTCATTCGAGACCGGGGACAGGAAGACGGGCCGCGCGGATCGCGGCGGCCGGGAGGGAAACGGGACGCGCACGCACCCGCAGGGCCGGGCCGAAGCCCAGCGCCTGCCGGTCGCGCGCGACAGCGCGGGGAATCAGCGCTTGCCGCCCACTTCGATGAAACGCAGGAACTCGGCGCGGGTGCGCGCGTCCTCGCGGAAGCTGCCCAGCATCTTCGAGGTGACCATGCTGACGCCGCGCTTGTGGATGCCGCGGGTGGTCATGCACTCGTGCGCACCTTCCACCACCACGCCCACGCCGACCGGCTGCAGCACGTCCTGGATGCACTGGGCGATCTGCGCGGTCATCTTTTCCTGGACCTGGAAGCGGCGTGCATACGCCTCGACCACGCGGGCCAGCTTGCTGATGCCCACCACCTTGCCGGCCGGCAGGTAGCCGACGTGCACGCGGCCGATGATCGGCGCCATGTGGTGTTCGCAGTGGCTTTCGTACTCGATGTCGCGCAGCACGATCAGTTCGTCGTAGCCGGCCACTTCCTCGAAGGTCCGCTCCATGTAGGCGCGCGGGTCGTCGCGGTAGCCGCTGAACCAGTCGCCATAGGCTTCGGCAACGCGGCGCGGGGTATCCAGCAGGCCTTCACGGGTCGGGTCTTCACCGGCCCAGCGCAGCAGGGTGCGCACCGCCGATTCGGCCTCGGCCTGGGTGACGGGGTTGGCGTCGTTGTCTTGCTTGC
The DNA here is from genome assembly GCF_041080745.1 of Stenotrophomonas sp. JAG2. Taxonomy (NCBI): domain Bacteria; kingdom Pseudomonadati; phylum Pseudomonadota; class Gammaproteobacteria; order Lysobacterales; family Lysobacteraceae; genus Stenotrophomonas; species Stenotrophomonas sp. JAG2. Next base: position 15,287 of record NZ_JBEUMH010000005.1, read on the forward strand.
TCATTACATACAGCACCCGAAGGGGGGCGAGCATCGTACCCGACAGACCCCTCGGGCGTCCTGCGCGGCGGCGCCCCGGCCTCGCCCGGGCAGGCGCTCATTGGGCCGCGGTTGTGCCACGGGTATTGATAGGACGCGAATTAGTAGTATCCTATCTATTCTGATGAACCGATCCCTCGACGAACGTACCCAGCTGCAGATGCAGCTCAGTTCCGGCCTGCTCTATGCAGGGCGGCAGTGGCAGCGCCTGGCCGACCAGGCCCTGGGCAGCTACGGCATCTCGGCCGCCTGCACCATGCCGCTGCTGATGATCGGGCGCGCCGGCGGGGGTATCCGCCAGGTGGCATTGGCCCACCAGCTGGGCATGGAAGGCCCCTCGCTGGTACGCCTGCTGGACAAGCTGGCCGCCAGCGACCTGGTCCGCCGCGAATGCGACGCCAGCGACCGCCGCGCGAACCTGCTGTGGCTGACCGACAAGGGCGAGGCCCTGGTCAGCGAGCTGGAAACCCAGTTGATCGGCCTGCGCCAGGACGTGTTCGGCGAGCTGACCATGGATGAACTGCGCACCGTCCTGAAGCTGTGGCAGCTGCTGGCCGATGCGGCCGACCGCGTGACGTAAGCCTGTTCCCCCGTTGTACCGCCCGGTGTCGTACTGCGACGGCATGACGTACGACGACCAACGGTCGTCGCCTACCTTTCTCCTGTGAATCCTTTGCCTCGATGTACGGTGAATTCAGTCTCTATGGTGTGTTCGTCCCGACCCTGCTCGGGCTGATGCTGCTTGCCTACCTGCTCAAGAGCGGGTTGCGCGTGGTCCTGCAGCGCACCGGCGCCTACCGCCACATCTGGCACCCCGCCCTGTTCAACCTGGCCGTGTACGTGATCGTGCTCGGCGGGTTGTTTTCCCTGATGCGTTGGATGCAATCGTGAACAATATCCTCAAGCAGACATTCCCGGTCGTGTTGACCGTCGTGGCCGTGGTAACCGCCGTGCTGGTGCTGCGCCACCTGTGGGCGTACTACATGGACGAGCCGTGGACGCGCGATGCGCACGTCAGCGCCGACGTGGTCCAGGTCGCGCCGGACGTGTCCGGGCTGGTGGAGGCGGTGAAGGTCGCCGACAACCAGCCGGTCAAGCGCGGTGACGTGCTGTTCGTGGTCGACCGCGCGCGCTATGAGATCGCGCTGGAACAGGCCCAGGCCGCGCTCGGCGAACGCCGTGCCACGCTGGACCAGCTGCGCCGCGAGATCGCGCGCGACCGCAGCCTGCAGGATCTGGTCGCCGCCGAGGATGCCGAAGTGCGCCGCGCCAAGCTGCTCGCCGCGCAGGCCTCGATGGCCACCGCGCAGGCCGCCGTGGATCTGGCCAAGCTCAACCTGGCGCGTACCGAAGTGCGCAGCCCCAGCGATGGCCACCTCAACGACCGCACCGTGCGCGCGGGCGACTACGTGACCGCCGGGCGCCCGGTGATGGCCGTGCTCGATACCGGCTCGTTCCGCGTGGACGGCTACTTCGAAGAAACCCGCCTGCAGGGCGTGCATGCCGGCCAGAAGGTCGACATCCGCCTGATGGGCGAAGCGCAGCCGCTGCAGGGCCACGTGCAGAGCATCGCCGCCGGCATCGAAGACCGTTACCGCAGCGAAGGCAGCAGCCTGCTGCCGAACGTGACCCCTGCCTTCGACTGGGTACGGCTGGCCCAGCGCATCCCGGTGCGCATCCATATCGACCGCGTGCCGGCCGGCGTGAGCCTGATCGCCGGGCGTACCGCCACGGTCACCATCCAGCCGGACACCGCCCCGGCCACGCCGGTGCAACCGGCACGGACGGCGCTGTGAACCGCCCGGCGCTGCACCGCATCGCGCTGGGGCTGGCGCTGACCACGCTGGCCGCATGCCGCACCGTCGGCCCGGACTACGCGGTGCCGGCCGGGTCCGCATTCCAGCGGCCGGAGGCGAATGCCGCCTTCCTCGAGACCGGCAACCCGCAGGTCGCCGCTGGTGCCGCGCTGCCCGCACGCTGGTGGGAGCTGTACCAGGACGACACCCTCAACGCGCTGGTGCAGCAGGCGCTGCGCGACAACGTCGAACTGAAGGTCGCCGATGCCAACCTGCGCCGCGCCGCCGCCGTGTACGAGCAGGCGCTGGATGCCGGTGGCTTCGAGTACGAGGCCGAGGCCGGCGTGAGCCGCGCGCAGCTGTCCGCCGAATCCTTCCTGCTGGAGCACGAACTGCCGCCGATCAACCTGGCCGACGGCAAGTTCGCGGTGTCCTACCAGTTCGATCTGTTCGGCAAGCTCAAGCGCGCCTCCGAGGCAGCGCATGCCGACGAGCAGGCCACCGCCGCCGCGATGGACCTGGCGCGCGTGTCGCTGGTCGCGCAGGTGGCCGGCAGCTACGTCGACATCTGCCACGCCAACCATGAGCTGCACGTGGCCGAGCACTCGCTGCAGCTGCAGCAGCGCAGCCGCGAGGTCACCCAGCGCTTGATCACGGCCGGTCGCGGTACGCCGCCGGAGCTGGCCCGCGCCAATGCCCAGGTCGCGATGCTGCAGGCCGCGCTGCCGCCGCTGCGTGCACACCGCCAGGCCTCCGAATACCAGCTTGCCGCTCTGCTCGGCCGCACCCCGGGCCAGCTGCCCAAGGGCGTGAGCGACTGCAGCCAGGCCCCGACCCTGGCCCAGGCGCTGCCGATCGGCGATGGCCGCGCGCTGCTGCAACGCCGCCCGGACATCCGCCAGGCCGAGCGCAAGCTGGCCGCCGCCACCGCGCGGATCGGCGTCGCCACCGCCGAGCTCTACCCGGACATCCGCCTGGGCGCCTCGGTCGGTGCGGCCGGCCTGCTGGAAGACTTCGGCACGCCGCTGACCCAGCAATGGTCGATCGGTCCGCTGATTTCCTGGACGCTGCCCTCCTCCGGCACGCACGCACGCATCCACGCCACCGAAGCCGGTGCCGACGCCGCGCTGGCCGAGTTCGACCACAGCGTGCTGCAGGCGCTGCGCGAAACCCAGACCGCGCTGAGCCGCTATGCCCAGGATCTGCAGCGCCTGCAGTTCCTGCAGCAGGCGCAGCAGCAGGCCGACCTGGCCGCCAGCCAGAACCGCCGTCTGTACCAGGGCGGCCGCACGCCCTACCTGGCCAGCCTGGATGCCGACCGCAGCCTGGCCAGCGCCGATGCGACCCTCGCCGAGGCGCAGGCGCAGGTCTCGCGCGACCAGATCCAGCTGTTCCTGGTGCTCGGCGGCGGCTGGAATGCCGACGCCGTCGCCACCGGCACGGCCGCGAGGTAAGCCATGCTGCTGCTGGACAGACAGGCCTGGTTGTTCTCGGTCAAGACCTTCCTGGCCGCGATCGCGGCGCTGTACATCGGGCTGGCCGGCAACCTCTCGCGCCCGTACTGGGCGATGGCCACGGTCTACATCGTGACCCAGCCGATGCTCGGCCCGACCCGCGCCAAGGGGGCCTACCGCATCCTGGGCACGCTGATCGCCGGCGCGGCCACGCTGTGGATGCTGCCGCACCTGGTGGAAACGCCACTGCTGCTCAGCGCGGCGATGTCGCTGTGGCTGTCCGCGTGCCTGTTCATCGCCCTGCTCAACCGCGGCCCGCGCGGCTACGCCTTCCTGCTGGCCGGTTACACCACCGCCTTCATCGGTTTCCCGGCGGTGACGTCGCCGGACACCATCTTCGACACCGTGGTGGCACGCAGCGAGGAGATCATCCTCGGCACCGTGGTGGCCGTGCTGTTCGCCTCGCTGTTCTTCCCCGCCTCGGTGCGGCCGATGCTGCGCTCGCGGATCGGCAGCTGGATGGGCGATGCCGCCGACTGGTGCCGGCAGATCCTGACGCGCGGCCATGCGCACGGCCCGCGCAACCGCCTGGCCGCCGACCTGGTGCAGTTCGAGGCGCTGATCGAATTCATGCGTCGTGACGACCCGCGCCATGCCGGTGCGGCGGTCTCGATGGAGCGGCTGCGCGAGCGCATGCTGCTGATGCTGCCGGTGCTCTCTTCGATCGCCGACCGGCTCGGTGCACTGCGTGCGGGGGGCCGCGCGCTGCCGCCCGGACTGGAGCCGTTGATCGCCGATCTGGCGCACTGGCTGGAGCAGCCGGGCCGATCAAGTGCCAGCGCCTACGCCACGCTGCGCGCGCGCATCGTCGCACTCAAGCCGGCGGTGGACGGCGAGCTGGATCACCTGCTGCTGGTCACCCTGCTGCTGCGCCTGGAAGAACTGGTCGACCTCTGGCAGGACTGCACCACCCTGCACGCGGCCATCGACGAAGGCATCGCGCCCCGCGATGCCGCGCACTACCGCGTGCGTACCCAACGCGTGGACCATGTACGGCACGTGGACTACGGCATGGCGCTGTTCTCCGCGGCCAGTGCCGGTGTCGCCCTGATGACCTACTGCGTGCTGTGGATCGGGCTCGGCTGGGAAGGCGGTGGCAACGGCGCGATGATGGCCGCGGTGGCCGCCGCGTTCTTCGCCGCGCAGGACGATCCCGCACCGAGCATGCTGTCCTTCCTGCTGTGGGCCATCGTGGCCAGCCTGGTGGCCGGTGTGTACCTGTTCGGGATCTTCCCGGCGGTGCACGACTTTGGCAGCCTGGTGCTGGTCCTGGCGGTGATCTTCCTGCCGCTGGGCCTGCTGCTGCACCGGCCCAAGACCGCGCTGATCGGCCTGCCGCTGACGGTGAACCTGGTGGCGCTGCTGAACGTGCAGAACACCTACAGCGCCAACATCCAGAGCTTCATCAACTCGGCCGTGGCGATGTTCATCGGGATCGGCTTTGCGGTGGTGATGACGCGGCTGTTCCGCTCGGTGGGTGCCGAGTGGACCGCGCGCCGGCTGGTGCGCCAGGGCTGGAACACGCTGGCCGATGCGGCCGAGGGCCGCGGCCAGCAGGACCGCCAGCAGTTCGCCGCGCGCATGCTCGATCTGCTCGGCCTGCTCGCACCGCGCCTGGCGGCCACGCCGGAAGGCAGCGACATCGCCTCGGTGGACATGCTCACCGAAGCGCGGATCGGTCTGAACATCCTGCAGCTGCGCCGCTCGCGGCATGGCCTGCCGGCGCCCAGCGTGGCCGCGATCGACGCGATCCTGGACGAGGTGGCGGCCCATTACCGCGCGCAGGCGGCGCGTCGGCGTCCCCTGCCCGCCCCCACCGGGCTGCAGGCCCGGCTGGAGGCCTCGCTCAAGCGCGTGCAGACCGTGGAGGCCGGCAAGGCCCGCGATGAGGCCCTGATGGGCCTGATCGGGCTGCGCTATGCGCTGTTCCCCGAGGCACCGGTGGCCGCCGCGCCGGCCGAGACCACCGCAGGCCCACCCGGCCTGCCCGCGCCGCGCTGAACCGGCGGGGGCGCGGGCCGGCCGGTCCGCGCCGATCAGGGCTATCCTGACGCATGCATTTGCGCATGGATCAAGGTGATTCCCGATGAGTTACGACCTGATGGTGTTCGACCCCGCCGTCGCCCCGCGCGAGGCCGAGGCCTTCCTGCAGTGGTATGACGCCCAGACCGAGTGGAACGAGACGCACGACTACGACGACCCGAAGGTGTCGGTACCGGCGCTGCAGGCGTTCTTCGCCGCGCTCGCCGAGCATTACCCGCCGATGGACGGCCCGCTGTCCGATGAGGAAGACGACCGCCCGGAAGTGACCGACTACAGCATCGGCCAGCACGTGGTCTACGCCTCGTTCGATGACGAGGTGGCCGAGAACGCGCACGGCCTGGTGCAGGTGCTGGCCAACACCCACCAGCTGGGCTTCTTCGATGTCAGCGGTGACGGCGCCATCGTGTTCCCCGATGGCACCGTGGTGATCCCGGAGTAAGACCGGACACGGGGCTAGAACAACTGCCCCTGGGCCGGCGCCGTCACGACGGCGTCGGCCAGCGTTTCCTCCACGCCGCCCTGCAGGCGTGCGGCCAGGCCCGACAGACGGCTGGCATGCCGCGCCAACGCGGCCTCCAGTACCTCCGCATTGCCGAGCACATGCAACGACTGCCGCGCGCGGGTCATGCCGGTGTAGATCAGCTCGCGCGACAGCACGCGGTTGTCGCGTCGCGGCAGCTGCAGCCAGACCTCATCGAACTCCGAGCCCTGCGCCTTGTGCACGGTCATCGCGAACGCGCTTTCATGTGCGGGCAACGCACCCGGGTGGAAGCCGCGAGGTTGGTCCGGCGTCTCGCCGGGGAACCAGGCGGTCACGCTGCCCTGTCGATCGATCAGGCAGATGCCGATGTCGCCGTTGAACAGGCGGTGCCGGTAGCTGTTCTCGGTGATCAGCAGCAGCCGGCCGTGGAAGTAGCCCGGCGCCATGCCCGGTCGCGGCACACCGGCCAGCAGCGCTTCGATACGGGCATTGAGTCCGCGTGCACCCTGTGGGCCTTCGCGCACGGCGGTGAGCAGGCGGATGCGGCCGGCATTGGCCAGCGCCACGCCGGGATCGGCCGCTTCACCGAGGCCACGCCAATGCCCCAGCAGCTGCTCGCGGTGATGCTGCAGCGGATCGCTCTGGTCTTCGTGGAAGTGCACACCGGCCAGCCTGCCCATGCGTAGCAGCGCCAGTGCGGTGGCACTGTTGCCGTCGCGCACGGCATGCGCCAGCGGCACCAGATCGAGCGCGTCGGTCTGCCGGTAGCCCCGCTGCAGCTGCACGCGCCGGCCGCCGAACCGACGTGGCGGTGCCAGCGGTTGCAGCGCATCGGGCGCGAGCAGCGGGCGCAGAGCCTGCGCGTCATCGGCCTGGGTGCCCAGGCCATCGCCACTGGCGCGCAGGACCGCACTGAGCACATCACCGGCTTCCACCGAGGGCAGCTGATCGGGATCGCCGAGCAGCACCAGCCGGCTGCCGTCGGCGACGGCCTCGACCAGCTTGGTCATCAGCGGCAGGTCGATCATCGAGGCTTCGTCCACCACCACCACGTCATACGGCAGCGGGTTGTCGGCGTGATGGCGGAAGCGCGGCGAATCGGGGATCACCCCGAGCAGGCGATGCAGGGTGGTGCCCGTGCTCGGCATCGCATCGCACAGGGCCGGCGCGATGCCGACCAGGCGCAGCCGCTGCACGGCCAGGCGCAGGCTCTCGGCCATGCGCTCGGCGGCGCGGCCGGTGGGCGCGGCCAGCGCGACCCGTGGCAGTGCCTGGTCGGCCTGCACCGCCTGTGCGGCCAGCAGCACCAGCAGCCGCGCGATGGTGGTGGTCTTGCCGGTACCGGGGCCACCGGTCACCAGCACCAGCGGATGGCGCAGCGCGACAGCGGCGGCACGCGCCTGGTGATCGATGCCGTCGCGCGCCTGCGGGAACAGCTGGCCGAACAGCGTGGCCAGGGTGCCGGGATCGGCCTCGGCCAGCGGATGCGTGGCGATGCGCTGCAGACCAACGGCGAGGCGGCGCTCATACTCGCGGTAACGGCGCAGATAGAGCAGCCCGTTCTCCAGTACCAGCGGCGCATCCCCGGCGACCACGTCATCCGTCTCCGGCACATCCACCCACGGCGAGGCGCGCAGCTGCGCCAGCCACACGTCGGGCGCAGGCCACTCGATCTCGGCGTCGATCAGCCGCTGCGGTTGGTGCGGGTCCAGACCCGCGTGGCCTTCCGAGACCGCCAGCGAAGCGAGCGCGGCACCGAGCAGCACCGCATCGGGCGTGTCCGGGCGCAGCCGGCGCAGGCTCTGCGCCAGCGCGTGATCGAGTGTGCGCAGCGCGTTGCCGCGGTACAGCGTGGTGAGCAGGCTCATGCCTCCCCCCGTGCGCGCGCGGCCATGCGGGCCTGGGCGTGTTCGCCACCGGCGAACAGCGCATCCAGTGCATCGACCAGGGCCGGATCGAAGCGGTGTGCGTACAGGCCGGGACTGTCTTCGCGGCGGGCATCCAGGCCACGGCAGAACAGGTAGCGGATGCCGCCCATGTCGCGCGTGTAGTCGTACTGCGCGCCCAGCCGGAAGCGCAGCCAGCGATGCAGCGCCACGGTGTAGATCAGCGCCTGCAGGTCGTATTCGCTGTGCTGCATGGCACTGGCCAGTCGGGCCGCGTCGTAGCCGGGCAGGCGGTTGGATTTGTAGTCGAGCACGTACCAGCGCTCCGCGCGCACGTAGGTGAGATCGATCTTGCCGGTCATCAGGCCCTCCAGCCGCCGCCGCGTGCCGAAGCCATGGCGGTCGCGGACCAGCCCGTGCGCGTGCAGCAGGGTCAGCAATGCCGGGACCGCGGTCGGCTGCATCGCGAAGTGGAACTCGATTTCGGCGCGGCGTGCCTCGGCCGGCAGGTCGTGCAGTGCACCGCCTTCCGGCAGGGGCACGGTCAAGGTCTGGCCGACCAGCGCGGTCAACATGGCCACGCCATCGTCCAGGTCTTCCTCGGCATAGCCTTCCGCGCGCAGCGAAGCACGCAGGATGTCGGCTTCCTCGCCGGGTGCCGGTTGCCCGGCCTGCCATCCGCCCCATTGCGCGAAGTCGGTGTTTTCCAGCGCATCGTGCAGCACGTTGCCGAAGCGGCTGCCCATGAAGCGCGGATCGATCTCTTCCAGGGGAACGGCCGGTTGCTCCGTCTCCAGCGTGAGGTCCACGCCGGCCGGTTCGTCGGCAGCGGGGGCCGGTACTTCGGTCGCGGCCGCATCGGTGTCATGGCCCGCGTCGGCATGCGCCAGCTGGGTGAAGCTGTACACCCACCAGTCGTGCGGCACGCGGCGGGTCAGCGCGCGTACCGGTGGCAGCTCGCCCTCGCGCTCGAACGCGAGCTGCGCCGGGCGGGGTTCCACCGGGCCCTCGATCACGGCGATGTCCGGATGCGCACGCAGCGCCTCCAGGTCCGACAACATCGGCGCCAGGCGGGTTCTGGCCAGCCCGGCGAGATCGCCGGCGGCGATCCACAGCGCGTGCTCGGCACGGGTCAGCCCGACGTAGAGCAGGCGCGCGTCTTCGGCTTCCTGTTCCTGCGCGCTGCGCGTGCTGGCCGCACTCCAGCTGTCGTCCTTGTCCAGCTTCCAGTGCAGCTCACGGCGGCCGTTGGCGTACACCGTGCAGTTGGCCTCGGTGTTGGGCGCGCCGCCGCCGATGCCGACGAACGGCAGGAACACCAGTGGATACTCCAGCCCCTTGCTCTTGTGCAGGGTGATGATCTGCACGCGGCGCGCATCCGATTCCAGGCGCAGCAGCTGCTGCTCGTCGTCCTGGTCGGCATGCGCCATCTGCACCTGCAGCCAGTCGAGCAGGCCATGCATGCCCAGGGTCTGCCCGGCCGCCTGCTGCAGCAGTTCGCCCAGCTGCAGATAGTTGGTCAGGCGGCGCTCGCCATCCAGCAGAGCGAGCAGGCGCTCGGCATGTTCGGCGCAGAGATCGGCGATCACCGCGAACGGACCGCCGCGCTGCCAGCGCTCGCGCCATTCCAGCAACCGCACCTGGAACGAGCGCTGCGCATCGCCTTCGCGTTCCAGCGCGTCGATAGCCTCGGCATCTTCGCCGAGCAGCACGGTCGACAGCGCGGCGCGCAGGCGCCCTTCGTCGGCCGGCTGCAGCAGGGCCAGCAACAGCAGGCGCAGGTCGTGTGCCTCGGGCGTGGCGTACAGGCTCTGCTTGCCCGCGGCGACCGCAGGAATGCCCACCGCGCCGAGCGCCTGCTGGATGCGCGTGGCCTCCTTGTGCGAGCGCACCAGCACCGCGATGTCGCCGGGCTGCACGGGCGCACCGCGCAGCAGCGCGCGCCCTTCGCGGGCCTCGCTGAGGATCTGGTGGATCGCGGCGACGCAGGCGTCGCTGGCCTGCTGCCGGGAAGGATCGGCCTTGAGGTCGCCGCCCTCGGTGTTGTGCAGCACGCGCACGGTCAGGCCGGGCGCGGGAGTCCCATCGCGCAGGAAATCCGCATCCACCCGGGTGCTGCCGGGATGCACCGGCTCGAAGGCGATGTCGGCCTCGAGGAAGGCACGTTCGCCGGCATTGGCGTACAGCGCTTCGATCGCGTGCAGCACCGCCGGACGCGAGCGGAAGTTGCGGTCCAGCGCGGGCGCGGCATCGGCCTGGCGCTTGGCCTTCAGGTAGGTGTGGATGTCGCCGCCGCGGAAGCCGTAGATCGCCTGCTTGGGATCGCCGATCAGGAACAGCGCCGGGGCCAGGCCGGCCTCGCGGGTCTCCTCCGAATCGCCGAACACGCGCTGGAAGATGCCCCACTGACGGTCGTCGGTGTCCTGGAACTCGTCCACCAGCGCGATCGCATACTGCGCACGCAACTGCTGCACCAGGGTCGCCCGGTGCGGGCCCTCCAGTGCATCGGCGACACCGTCGATCAGGTCATCGTAGGTCTGCACGCGGCCGATCCGCTTGAGCTCGGCCAGGCGCGCACGCGCTTCGTCGCGCAGGTCATGCAGGAACGCGGTGGCCTGCTGGCGCAGCCACTGCTCACGCGCGTCGGCGGCATGCCACCAGCACTGCAGCGCATCGAACAGCGGCGAGACCGGGCACTGTCCCTCCATGCCGTCCTTGCAGAAGGCCAGCAGCTGCACCGGCAGCAGCTTGCCCAGGTGGCTCTTGTCGCTGCGCGGCCAGTGCTGCGCGCTGCGGCCGGCAGACAGCTCGCCGAAGGCCTTGTCGAAACTCGGCCGTTTGGCTCGGCGGCCGTCGAAGACCTTGCGGTCGAAGGCGGTGGCGATCTGTGCCTGCGCGTCCTCGGCGTGCGCCTCGATCGCGTCGGCCAGGGCCGCAGCGGCGAGCCGCAGCTGCGGCGCCGGGTCGTCGACGCTGTGGGTGGGGCGCGGCGGCAGCAACGGCAAGGGCTTGATCAGCGTGGAGAGATCGCCGGCCAGCGCCTCGGGAGACGACCACAGCCAGGTCAGCGCATCGACCGTGGCCGGGTCGTTGGCATGCACGCGCCAGAGGTCGGCGGCGAGTTCCTCATGCAGCTCGCGCTCGCTGGGCAGCAGGGTCGGCGGATCGAAGGTATGTCCGCTCTCCAGGGCATGCTCACGCAGCACGCGGGTGCAGAAGCCATGGATGGTGAAAATCGAGGCGAGGTCGATTTCATCGGCCGCGGTCTGCAGCCGGCGCGCCAGCGCGGCCGGGGTTTCTTCGCCCAGCGCGAGCTGGCGTTGCAGGATCACCCGGGTCAAGGCGACCTCCGGGCTGTCCTGTTCGCTCGGCACGCGCTCCACCAGCTGTGCGGCCAGCGCCAGGCGCTCGCGGATGCGCTTGCGCAGTTCCTGCGTGGCGGCATCGGTGAAGGTGACGGCCAGGATCTGGCTGATGCGCCAGCCTTTCTCCACCACCAGCCGGGTGAACAGCGTGGCCAGGGTAAAGGTCTTGCCGGTCCCCGCGCTGGCCTCGATCAGGCGCACGCCGTCCAGCGGCAGCGCCAGGTAGGGATCGTCGAGCAGGTCGTGGTCGATCATCGCAGGGCTCCTTCCTCGTCGAAGCCCGGGAACACCCGGCCTTCGCGCACCGCGGTGAACACCACGAAGCTGTTGTGCAGCAGTTGTCGGTAACTGTCCGCGCTGGCGAAGGGATCATGGCCGCGCAGCGCCAGCTGGTAGCCGGCGCCGGTGGATTCGCCCCAGCTGCGGTCGCTGCCATGCCACTTGGCGCGGCCCTCGGCCTCGCGCTTGGCCTCGGCGGCGGTGTACAGCACCCAGCCGGTGGACGGGCCATACAACAGCGGCGCGCGCAGGCCTTCAGCGCGCAGCTGCAGCAGGCGGCGCAGGACCTGGCGCGCGCGCTCGGCGTCCAGCGGCGGCAGCGTATGCGGGCCCAGCCCGTCATCGCCCGCCTCGTGGAACTGGACCAGCGAGCGTGCATCGCCGGCCGCGTTGGCCAGCAGCCAGTCCAGGCCCTGGCGGATCGCGGCGCGGCCGTTGAGCGGGCCCGGGCGCAGGCGCACCAGGCCGTGCGGATGCAGGCCGTCGACCCGGCCGTGCAGGCGCACGCCATCGATCTCCACCTCGTAGCGGCGACTGTCGGCCGCGGTACCGGCCTGCCACTGGGCCAGGGCCTGCGCGTACGGCTCGGTCTGCGCCTGCAGCAGCGCGAACTGGCGCTCGCCCAGCGCACCGGAGGGCAGCAGCGCACGCGCGCGCAACCGGGGGTAAAGCGGCGCGGCATCCTCGTCGAGGGTGGCCTCGATCACCGCCTGCTGGAGCAGCGCGGTGTCGCTGCCGCGCGTGGCCATTACCAGCGGCTCGACGTCTTCGGCGTTGTCCACGTCGTCGGGCAGGCGCAGGCCGAGCCGTTGCGAGAGGAACTGGCTGGCCGGATCGGTGAGGAAGCGACGCAGTGCGTCCACGCTCAGGTCGGCCTCACCGCTGCCGCTCTCCATCGGCGGCAGGGGCCGCGCGAACCACGGCGCCAGCGCGCGGCGTGCACCGCCGAGCGAGCCGGCGGCCGGGTGCCACTGCTGGCGGTAGCTGAAGCGGCGCGGTTCTTCTCCGCCACCGAACGCGGCCGGCGCGAACGGCTGCAGCGAATGCCGCACCGTCATCTGCCTGGCGGCCGCGGGCGGATCCAGGTGGTAGTCGGCCGCCGCATCGATCAGCTCGCTGACCAGTACCGAGGGCTCGCGCACGCTGCCATCGCGCGGGTCGGCACCCAGATAGCTCAGGTAGAACACGTCCTGCGCCGAGGCGAACAACTGCAGGAACAGGAAGCGGTCATCCTCGCGCAGCGAGCGGTCGCCGTGCCGCCGCTTGTCGGTGCCCAGCTCGGCGGTAAGCTGGTTGAGCCCGGCCGCCGGGTCGCGGCGCGGGAAATCACCGTCGTTCAGGCCGAGCACGCAGATCACCCGGAACGGCAGCAGCCGCATCGGCACCATCCGGCCAAAGCTGACGCCGCCGGTCAGCAGCGGTGCACGCGTATCGGCCTGGGCGAGGACGCCGGCGAAATGCGCACGCAGCACCTCCGGCGGCACCTCGCCCTCGAAGCCGGCGGTGTCGGCGTCGCGGGCGAACTCGTTGATCAGTTTGCGCAGGCGCTCCAGTGCGCGCTGGCTGTTGGCGGCCTGCGGCGGCTCGGGCAGCAGTGCATCGAGCAGGGCCAGCAGGCGCTGTCGCCACTGCCCGGGCGACATCGCCTCGCCGAGTACTTTCTGGTAACGCGCCAGCACGCGCAGAAGGCGGAGCAGGCGGTCCAGCGCATCCAGCGCACTGCCTTCCAGCTCCGGCCACGGCGCGACCCCGGCGATATCGCCGTCGCTGCCACTGGCATGCCCGAGCAGCAGGCGATCGAGCGCGAACTGCCAGGTAAAGGCATCGTCGACCGGGGCCTGGTGCTGGCCGCGATGGATCGCATCCAGCCCCCAGCGCGCGCCGGCGGCCTGCAGCCAATCGTGCAGGCGGTCGAACGCCGCGGCATCGAGACCGGCCGCCTCGGCCAGCGGCGCGCTGGCGAGCAGGTCGAGCACTTCGTTCAAGCCGAAGCGCGACACCGGGAGCCCGAGCAGATGCACGAACACATCGGCCAGCGGCTTGCCGGCCAGCGGGCTGGTGTCGGCCAGCGCGTACGGAATGTGCTCGTCGCCCCCGCTGCGTCCGCCGAAGACCGCTTCCAGGTACGGCACGTAGGGATCGATGTCCGGCGCCAGCACCGCGATGTCGCGTGCCTGCAGTGGCGGATCGAAGCGCGGGTCCTGGAGCAGGCCGCGCAGCTGGTCGTGCAGCACCTGCAGTTCGCGCAGGCGGGTGTGGCAGGCATGCACCTGCAGGCTGGGATCGTCATGGCGCAGCCCGTCGCGCAGCGCTCCGGCCGGCTGCCCGCGACGGTGGAACAGGTCGCGCTGCAGGCGGTGCAGCAGGCTGTCGGACAAGCCACCGTCGTCCATGTCCGGACGCGCATCGTCTTCGGGATCATCGTAGGCGGCGATCTCGCCGGAGGGGTGCACGACCTCGTAGCTGCCCAGCACCGCCATGAAGTCGCGACCGGCCGCGCCCCAGGCCTGCAGCAGGCGGTTCTCGCCCGCCGCCTCGCCGAACGGATCGGGCGCGCCGCTGCGCAGCTTCTCGCCCAGGGTCTGCAGATCGCCCCAGTAGGCCTGGGTCGGCGTGGGCAGATAGAAGTGCATCGTGCCGACCCGCGCCTGGGTCGCCATCACCCGCAGCACGTCCGGGGAGATGTTGAGCGTGGCGAAGGCGAACACACGCGCCGGCAGGCCCTGCGGCAGCGGCTGCCCGGCGCCCTCGAAGCGGGCCAGATAGGCATCGATGCGGCGCGCACGGTACTGCTTGCCGCCGGCAATGCGCCGCCACAGGATCGCCTGCGGGTCGTTCGGTGCCGCCCCGGCCTCCCAGCGCAGCAGCCAGTCGCGACGCCAGGCCTGGTACTTCTCGAACACCGAGGCCAGCTCGGCGGCCAACGCCCACGGCTTGAGCGGATCGGCCGCGGACAGATACGCCTGCAGGGCCGCCATCGGCGGCTGCGCCATCAAGGCCGGGTCGCGCAGGGCGGCGTACAACCGCCAGCGCAGGCCCTCGGCATTGAGATCGTCATGTTCGCCGGGCACGTTGGCGTTGAGGGCGCGGGCGACCAGCTCACCGGGGGTGAGGAACTCAAGATTGGCGGCAATGCCATACTCGGCCGCCAGGGTCGACTGCAGCCAGCGGCGCATCGCGACCTGCGGGATCAGCACCACCTCCGGCACCAGGATCGATTGGCCCGGCACCGGCGTGCGCAGCGTCGTGGCCAGCAGGGCGGCCAGCACATCGAGCGAGTTGGAGTGGTACAGGCGGAAGTCTGAAGCAGCGTCGGTCATCGCAGGAGTGTGCCGCAGCCCGCGCACGAACGCAGCGCCGGCGCTATCTGGATGAGGGAAATGGCGTGGCCGTCACCGGCCCGACACGCTGTGTTGCAGCCCACGGCATGGCCGCCGGGGCGCTGCCCTCACCTGCCCGTGCGACAATACTGCACGGTGCAGTTCGGTTATGTTCAGCCGTTCACCACGATCTTACAACGTTGGAATTTTGTTAATGGCGCTCATGACGGTTTCCGAAGAGAGTCTGGTGCAGTTGTCCAACGTCCGCATCGACCGCGGCGGACGCACGATCCTGCGCGACGTTTCGCTGACCGTTCCGCACGGCAGCATCACCGCGGTGCTCGGCCCGTCGGGCAGTGGCAAGTCCACCCTGCTGGCCGCACTGACCGGCGAGCTGCGCCCGGCCGCCGGTGACATCACCCTGTTCGGCCAGCCCATCCCGACCGGCGCGCGCGCGCTGTTGGAGATGCGCAAGAGCGTGGGCGTGCTGCTGCAGGGCAACGGCCTGCTGACCGATCTGACCGTGGCCGAGAACGTGGCCCTGCCGCTGCGCACCCACACCCGCCTGCCCAAGCCCGTATTGCGCCGCCTGGTGCAGATGAAACTGCATGCGGTCGGCCTGCTGGCCGCTGCCGACGCCTGGCCGCGCGAGCTGTCCGGCGGCATGGCGCGCCGTGTGGCCCTGGCCCGCGCGCTGGCACTGGACCCGCCGCTGATGATCTACGACGAGCCGCTGACCGGGCTGGATCCGATCGCGTCAGGCGTGATCATGAGCCTGATCCAACGCCTGAACCACAGCCTGGGGCTGACCAGCATCATCGTCAGCCACCACGTGCACGAGACCCTGCCGATCTGCGACCAGGTGATCGCGATCGCCAACGGCGGCATCGTGTTCCAGGGCAGCCCGGCCGCGCTCGAATCCAGCCAGGACCCGCTGCTGCGGCAGTTCCTGCATGGTGAGCCGGACGGCCCGATCCCGTTCGATGCCGCACCGCGTGCGAGGGTTGCCTGATGCCGTTCGTTGACGCCACCCGCTCGCTCGGTCGCGCCGGCCTGTTCTCGGTGACGGTGCTGCGCGGCTCGCTGCCGACCGCCGATTTCCTGGCCGAGCTGACCCGCGAGATCTACAAGATCGGCGCACGTTCGCTGCCGATCATCGCCGTGGGCGGTGCCTTCGTGGGCCTGGTGCTGACCCTGCAGGGCTACCGCACCTTGACCACCTTCGGCGCCGCCGATGCCTTGTCGACCCTGCTAGGCCTGTCGCTGTACCGCGAACTGGCCCCGGTGCTGACCGCGCTGCTGTTCATCGGCCGCGCCGGCAGTTCGATCGCCGCCGAACTGGGCCTGATGCGCGCTACCGACCAGATCAAGGCCCTTGAACTGATGGCGATCGACCCGGTCGCCAAGGTCGTCGCCCCGCGCTTCTGGGCGGCGGTGCTGACCGTGCCGCTGCTCACCGGCATCTTCTGTTCGCTGGCGATCAGTGCCAGCTACTTCGAGGCCGTGCACGTGCTCGGCCTGGACAATGGCGTGTTCTGGTCGGCGCTGAGCAACAGCGTGGACTTCTGGGATGACTTCGGCGTGGCGATGCTGAAGTCGGCGATCTTCGGCGGCACGGCTGCCCTGGTCGCCTCCTATGTCGGTTTCCATGCCGAGCCCACCATCGAAGGCACCTCGGTCGCCACCACGCGTGCGGTGGTCAACGCCTCGCTGCTGGTGCTGGTCTTCAACTTCGTGCTGTCCGCCATGATGTTCCAGTAGGTACCGACCGTTGGTCGGTACGCCTCTTCGGTGCGCTTCTTCGGTACGCAAAGACTTCCCGCCCGGACACCTGTCCAGGCACCTGACAAAGAACAGTGAGATATCCCATGGCCATCCGCGGTCCCAGACTCGAATTTTCCGTCGGCGCCTTCCTGCTGCTGGCGCTGGCCTCGCTGCTGGTGCTGGCCGTGGCCTCCACCAACCAACGGTGGGGCACCGGCGGCAGCGGCTACGAACTCAAGGCGCGCTTCACCCAGATCGGCCAGCTGCGCAAGCAGGCGCCGGTCAAGATCGGCGGCGTGACCATCGGCCAGGTCTCGGGCATCGAACTGGATCCCCAGAAGTTCGACTCGATCGTGACCCTCAAGCTCGACGGCAAGTTCAAGGACCTGCCCGCCGACACCTCGGCCGGCATCTTCACCAGCGGTTTGCTCGGCGAGAGCTATATCGGACTGCAGCCGGGCGGAGATCCGGACGTACTCAAGTCCGGCGACGAGATCGTCTTCACCCAGCCGGCGGTGGACCTGCTCCAGCTGGTCGGCAAGTACATGTTCAGCGGTCCGGCCAATACCGGTGGCGCTGACTCCCACGATGGCAACGGCGCGCCCGCGCCTGCAACGGAACCGCAACCATGAAAAAGACCCTGATCCCGGCGCTGCTGGCCTCGGCCCTGCTCGCCGCCACGCCTTCGCTCTCCTTCGCCCAGGCCGCCCCGGCCGCCGCTGCCGCCCAGCAGGGCCAGGCCAGCAAGGCCGTGATGGACGCCAGCACCCGCATCCTGACCTCGCTGCAGCAGCGCCGCACCGAGTTCCGGGCCAACCCGGCCGTGCTGCGTGACTTCATCAACAGCGAGCTCAACAAGACCTTCGACCGTGACTACGCCGCCCGCCTGGTGCTGGGCGTGCACGGCCGCGGCGCCTCCGATGCCGACGTCAAGCTGTTCGCCGATGCCATGGCCGACAACCTGATGCAGCGCTACGGTTCGGCCCTGCTCGAGATCCAGGGCAAGCCGACCTTCCGCCTGAAGAGCGAGTCGCCGCTGCCGGGCAACCGCGGCGTGCGCGTGTCCACCGAGCTGATCCGGGCCGGCAACGAGCCGACCCCGGTCGACTACCTGATGCGCAACGTCAACGGCCAGTGGAAGATCTTCGATGTGATGATCGAAGGCATCTCCTACGTGCAGACCTTCAAAACCCAGTTCGACGCCCCGCTGCGCCAGAAGTCGATCCAGCAGGTGGCCACCGAGCTGCGCAACGGCAGCATGCAGGCCGGGCAGGCCCCGCGTGGCAAGTAACAGCGCCAGCGTGCAGCGCAACGGCACCTCGCTGGTCTTCAGCGGGCTGCTCGACCGCGCGGCGGTGACGGCCCTGTGGCCCTCGCTGACCGCGCTGGACGGCGTTCAGCAGTTGGATCTGGCGGCAGTGAGCCGGCTCGACAGCGCCGGTCTGGCGCTGCTGGCCGAGCTGGCCGCACGCCTGCACGCAAACGGGACAACGCCGACGATCGTCGGCAGCCCGGACGGTTTCACCGACCTCCGTGCCGCCTACCGGCTGGCACCCTCCCTGGATTTCCATGCCCTTTCTGCGGCGAGCTGACATGAACGTCATACGCACCTTCCCCCTCCTTGTGCTGGCGCTGGCCCTGAGCGCCTGTGCCGGCAAGCCCGCACGCGACAGCGCACCGGTCAGCGTCGAGGTCGCCCCTGCGGCGGCGCCGGCTGCCGATGTGGCCAGCACCGATGCGGTACCGGCCGAGGCCGTCGCCGACACGGCCGCCCAGGCAACGCAGGCCAGCACCGATCCGGCCGCCGCGCCGGTCACCGGCGGCACTGCGCCGACCAATGCCGAGGACGACTTCGCCGCCCTGTACGGTGGCCCGGCCCCGACCGCGGACGGCACCGAGCCCACCGGCGCGCCGTACGATCCTTGGGAACCGTTCAACCGCAGGGTGCACAGCTTCAACAACGTGGTCGACCGTGCGGTCGCACGGCCGCTGGCGGTGGCCTATACCAACGTCGTCCCGCGCTTCGCACGGACCGGCGTGAGCAACTTCTTCAGCAACCTGCGCGCACCGGTGACGATCACCAACCAGCTGCTGCAGGGGCGTCCGGATGATGCCTGGGACAGCCTGGGCCGCTTCCTGATGAACTCCACGCTGGGTATCGGCGGTCTGTTCGATCCGGCCAGCAAGGCCATGGTGCCGCGCCGCAAGGAAGACTTCGGCCAGACCCTGGGCACCTGGGGCTGGCGCCGTTCGCGGTACGTTGAACTGCCGTTCTTCGGCCCGCGTACCGTGCGCGATGTGTTCGGCCTGGCCGGTGACATGCCGCTCTCGCCGATCCGCACGATCGAAGAGGACAAGATCCGCATCGGCCTGCAGGGCCTGCAGCTGGTGGACATGCGTTCGCAGCTGCTGGCGGTGGACGACATGCGCGACAACGCGGTGGACGAGTATTCGCTGGTCCGCGATGCGTGGCTGCAGCGCCGCAACTACCAGATCGAGAACGACCTGCGCGGCAAGCATGCGCGCGGCAAGGACGATCCGGACGCGCCGATCCCGGTCGATGCGATGCCGATGCCGAACTGGGGTAATTGATCGGAGTACCGGCCAACGGTCGGTACCTACCGAGGCGGTAGACCACGACCGTTGGTCGTGGTGCGAGCAAAGAAAAAGCCCCGCCGAAGCGGGGCTTTTTCTGTTTCCGGGTCCGCCGATCAGGCTGCCAGCGCAGCGTCGATCGCGGCCACCAGACGGGCATCGTCGGCCGGCACGTCCGGGGCGAAGCGCGCGATGACCTTTCCGTCGCGGCCGATCAGGAACTTCTCGAAGTTCCACAGCACGCCCGGGGCGGCGTTGACCACCAGCTCCGGGTACTTGGCCACGGCGCCCTGCAGCTTCTCGCGCATCGGGCCTTCGCCGGTGGCGGCCGGCTGGGCGGCGGTCAGCTGCTGGTACAGCGGATGGGTGTCGTCACCGGCGACGCTGATCTTGGCGAACATCGGGAAGCTGACGTTGTATTCCAGCTGGCAGAACTGCTGGATGTCCGCTTCGCTGCCCGGCTCCTGCGCCAGGAAGTTGTTGGCCGGGAAACCCAGCACTTCCAGGCCGGCCGCCTGCTTGTCGGCGTACAGCGCCTGCAGGCCTTCGTACTGCGGGGTCAGGCCGCACTTGGAGGCGACGTTGACGACCAGCAGCACCTTGCCGCGGTAGTCGGCCAGCGAGGTCGGCTGGCCTTCGATGGTGGTGACGGGGATGTCGTAGACGGTCTGGCTCACTGCAGATTCCTTGCGTTGCATCGGGGGAGGCACAGCATAGCCGTGCCGTGGGGAGATCAGTCGACGCAGATCGTGCCGAGCGCCACGCCGCCATCGATGCGCTGGCGGCAGCCGAAGTTCTGGCTGACATCGCGCTGGCAGACGCCACGCGCGGCCGTTCCCGGCGCGACATCGCTGGTGGCCAGGCACTGGCCACTGCAGTCGGCCTTGGCGCTGCAGACCTTGCCGGCATCGGCGTAGGGCACCACGCACTGCACGCGCTGCAGGCGGCCCAGCGGCTGCAGGCTGCCACCGGCGGCGGTGCATTCGGCGGCGCTCGGCGTGGCGGGTGTGACCGCCGTGGTATCGGCGGAGGGCGTGCTGCTGCACCCGGCCAGGGCAAGCACGAGGGACAGCATCAGGGTCAGACGCATGGACGGTTCCTTGAAAGGTGGAAGACGACAGGGAAAGGACGTGCCACGCAGCATGCGCGATCACCTGCATGCATGGTGTCGGCGCTCAGTCCTGCAGGGTGCTGGCCTCGTCGCCGGCCACATCCTCGTCCTCGCCGCTCATGTCGCCGAGCAGGTCCTGGGTCTGTTCTCCGCCCAGCGTTTCCACGCTGCGCAGGCGGCGTTCGATGGTGCGCGTCTTGCGGCTGGCTTCGCCGAGGCTGCGACCCACCGTGGTGATCTGCTTCTCGGCTTTTTCCAGAATGCCGGCGAACTTGCCGAACTCACTCTTGACCGCGCCGAGCAGGCCCCACACTTCGCTGGAGCGCTGTTCGATGGCCAGCGTGCGGAAGCCCATCTGCAGGCTGTTGAGCAGCGCGGTGACGGTGGTCGGGCCCGCCACCACGACGCGGTGATCGCGCTGCAGCAGGTCGATCAGGCCGGGCCGGCGGATCACTTCTGCGTACAGGCTTTCGGTGGGCAGGAACATCACCGCGAAATCGGTGGTGTGCGGCGGCGCGATGTACTTGTCGCAGATCGACTTGGCCTGGATGCGGATCGCGCGCTCCAGCTGGGCGCCCTGCAGGCGCACGCCCTCGACATCCCCCTGTTCCTGCGCATCGAGCAGGCGCTCGTAATCCTCGCGGGGGAACTTGGAATCGATCGGCAGCCACACCGGGGTGTCTTCATGGCCGCGGCCCGGCAGGCGCACGGCGATGTCGACGATCTCGTTGCTGTCCGGGCGCACTTTGACGCCGCGCGCGTACTGCTCCTGGGTGAGCGTCTGCTCGAGGATGTTGTCCAGCTGCACTTCGCCCCAGCTGCCGCGGTTCTTGACGTTGGTCAGCACACGCTTGAGGTCGCCCACGCCGGTGGCCAGCTGCTGCATTTCACCGAGGCCACGCTGGACCTGCTCCAGCCGCTCGGAGACCAGCTGGAAGGAGGCGCCCAGGCGGGTTTCCAGCGTGGTCTGCAGCTTCTCGTCGACGGTCACGCGCATCTGGTCGAGCTTCTCGGCGTTGTCGCTCTGCAGGCTCTTGAGCTGCTGCTCGAGCGTGGCGCGCATCTCGCCGATACGCTGTTCGTTGCGCTGGGTCATCTCCTGCAGGCGCAGGCCCAGCGATTCGGCCAGGCGCTGCTGCGACTGCCCGGTTTCCTCGCGGCCCAGGCGCGCATCTTCGGCCAGGGCCTGGCGCAGCGCGGCCATGTGGCTGTCGGTGCGCGTGGTCAGTTCCACCAGCTGCTGGCCGAACGCTTCGATGCGTGCCTGCTGCTGTTGCCCGAACGCTTCCAGCTGCGCGCGCACTTCCTGCATGCGCAGCGCCAGCAGGTCGCCGGTGCGCTGCTGGCTGAGCGTGCTTTCCTCGCGGGCCTTGCGCGCGTCTTCGCCGAGCGCATCGCGCAGCAGGTCCAGGCGCTGGTCGGTGCGGGTGGACAGATCGGTCAGCGCGCGCGCGAAGCTCTCCAGCCGCGCGTCCTGCTGGCGGCCCAGGCCTTCGAGCTGCTCGCGCAGTTCGCTGCGGCCGACCCGCGCTTCTTCGCGCAGGGTCTGTTCGAGGTCGCCATGGCCGGAACGCCGCAGCAGCGCGAGCAGCTGCAGCACGAGGACGGCACACACCAGGCCGCCGAGGATGAGGAATTCGGTTTGCATGCGGCAAGTGTAGGCCGCGGCGGTCTCAAAGGCTGCGTCAGAACCCTTCGAGGACGAGCTTGCCGCGTGCGCGGTGGCTCTCGATCAGGGCGTGCGCCTGGCGCAGGTTGGCGGCGTTGATCCGGCCGTAGTGCTCGCCCAGCGTGGTGCGCAGGACGCCGGCATCGATCAGTGCTGCCACGCGTTCGAGCAGGTCGTGCTGGCGCTGCACGTCGGGGGTGTTGAAGCTGGAGCGGGTGAACATCGATTCCCAGTGCAGCGACAGGCTCTTGCGCTTGAGCGCCATCACATCGAGCTGGCCGGGGTCGTCGATCAGCGCCAGCTGGCCCTGCGGGGCGAGCACGCTGACGATCTGGTCGTAGTGCTGGTCGGTATGGGTCAGGCTGGCGACGTGGCTGACCTCGGCGATGCCCAGGCGCTGCAGGCCTTCACTCAGCGGCTGGGTGTGGTCGATCACGTGGTGCGCGCCCAGCGCATAGACCCAGTCCTGGGTATCCGGGCGCGAGGCGGTGCCGATCACGGTCAGGCGGGTCAGCTGGCGGGCCAGCTGGACCAGGATCGAGCCGACGCCACCGGCCGCGCCGATCACCAGCAGGGTCTGGCCTTCACCGCCGTTCTCGGGGATGCGCAGGCGGTCGAACAGCAGCTCCCAGGCGGTGATCGCGGTCAGCGGCAGCGCGGCCGCGGCGGCGTCATCCAGGCTGGCCGGCTTGTGGCCGACGATGCGCTCGTCCACCAGCTGGTACTCGGCGTTGCTGCCGGCGCGGCCGATCGCACCGGCATAGAAGACCGCGTCGCCGGGCTGGAACAGCGTCACCTCGTCGCCCACGGCATCCACGATGCCGACCGCGTCGAAGCCCAGCACGCGCGGCTCGGTCACCGCCACGCCGTTGCGGACCTTGGTGTCGACCGGGTTCACCGAGATCGCGCGGACCTCGACCCGCAGGTCGCGCGGGCCGGGTGTGGGGATCGGCAGGGTGATGTCCACCAGCGCGGCGGGGTCGCTGATCGGCAGGCCATGCTGGGTATAGGCGACGGCTTTCATCGTGGGGAGATCCGTTGGGGAAGACCGACAGCGTGCGCTTCACGGCCGGGCGGAGAAAGGCGCAAAATCGGGCAGCACTTTCACTGCAGGAATGAAAATGATCCGGTTCGACGACCTCGCCCTGTTCGTCCGCACCGCCGCGCTGGGCAGTTTCTCGAACGCCGCGCGCGAGGCCGACCTGCTCCCGGGCCAGGTGGCCGCGGCCGTCGCGCGGCTGGAGCGGGAGCTGGACCTGCGCCTGTTCGTGCGCTCCACCCGCAGCCTGCGCCTGACCGCCGAAGGCGCGCTGTACCTGCCCTACGCGCAGGAGGTGCTGGCCGCGCTGCGCGAGGGCGAAGCCCGGGTGCGCGGCGAGGATGCCGAGCTGCGCGGCACGCTGCAGGTTGCCGCACCGTCGGACCTGGGCCGCAACCTGCTGCTGCCGTGGCTGACCGAATTCCACGCCGCCCACCCGAAGCTGCAGCTGCGCCTGCAGTTGTCCGACCAGGTCGCCGATGTCTTCCGCGATCCGGTCGACATCGCCTTCCGCCTGGGCCGCTTCGACAACGCCAGCTACGTCGCCCTGCCGCTGCTGCCCGGCAATCGCCGGGTGCTGGCGGCCTCGCCGGACTACCTGGCCCGGCACGGTGCGCCGGACAGCCTGGAGGCCTTGAAGGACCACCACTGCCTGCTCTACCAGCTGGCCGGGCGCGCGTATGACCGCTGGAGTTTCGAGCTCGATGGCCGGCGGACGGTGATCCCGGTGCGCGGCAACATGGTCTGCGACGATGCCGACGTGGTGCGCCGCTGGGCGGTGGCCGGGCAAGGCATCGTGTTCAAGTCGTGGCTGGATGTCTGCGCCGATGTCCAGGCCGGGCGCCTGCAGGTGCTGCTGGACGGCGCGGGCGACAGCCTGCCGTTGAACCTGGTGTGCCCGCACCGCAAGCAGTTCTCCCCGGCGATCCGGCAGCTGCATGCGATGTTCGCGCACCGCCTGCAGCCGCTGCTCGCCGGATTGCCCGCCAGCGCGCGCTGACGCTATCGCCCGGCGCGCGGCTGCCGGACAATGCCCCTCCCCGTTGTCGAGTCGCCGCCATGCCGTGGATGGGCATCCAGGATCTGTGGACCTTTGTCGCTGCCGTGCTGGTGTTCCTGGCGTTGCCCGGACCGGGCACCTTCACCCTGCTTACCGCCACCGGTCGCGGTGGGGTGCGCGGCGGCTACACGGCGCTGTTCGGCCTGTTGCTGGGCGACCAGATCCTGATGTGGCTGGCGGTGGCCGGCGTGGCCGCGCTGCTCAAGGCCAACCCGCTGGTGTTCCACGCCGTGCAGTACCTGGGCGCGGCCTACCTGGTGTGGATCGGCATCGGCCTGCTGCGCCAGCCGCGCGCCCAGGGCGAGGAAGGCGGTATCCGGCTCACCCCCGGCCACTACTTCCGCCAGGCGGTGCTGATCAACCTGCTCAACCCGAAGGCGATCATCTTCTACATGGCCTTCCTGCCGCTGTTCATCGATCCGGCCCGTCACCAGGGCGTGGTGACGTTTGCGACCATGGCGCTGATCATCTTCGCCATGGGACTGGCGTACTGTTCGGTGCTGATCGGGGTCGGCAATCTGTTGCGCCGTCGGATTCTCCAGCACCCGCGGGTCGGGCTTTGGCTGAGGCGCGTGGCGGGCGTGTTCCTGGTCGGGTTCGGCGTGCGGCTGGGCGTCAGCGGCTGAGGCCCCGCCGCCGCGGGAAAGGCGGCCACCGCGCGCGCGCCGTTCGTCAGCGCCGCATCGCGTCGCGCAGGTAGTCGATGAACACCCGCAGCTTGGGCGCCATCTGCTCGCGGGCCGGGTAGTACAGATGGAACCCGGCGAACGGCTGCTGCCAGTCCTGCAGCACGCACTGCAGGCGGCCGGCCGCCACATCGCCGGCGTACAGCGCCTCGAACCCCTGCGCCAGGCCCATGCCGCCGATCACTGCGGCACGGATCAGGCCGGCGTCGTTGAACACCAGCCGGCCGGCCACCTCGACCTCGAGATCGCGGCCGTCGCGGGTGAACTCCCATGCCATCCGCCGGCCGGTGCTGAGCCGATGCACGATGCACTCGTGGGTGACCAGTTCGGCCGGGGTGGGGGGTATCCCGTGCCGGGCCAGGTAGTCCGGCGTGGCCACCACCACCTGGCGCTCCAGCGGCCCGATCGGTACCGCGATCATGCCGCGGGCCAGGCTTTCGCCCAGCCGGACCCCGGCGTCGAAGCCACCGGCGACCAGGTCGCTCAGCGCGGTTTCCACGAACAGCTCCACCTCGATTTGTGGATACCGCGCCAGGAAGCCCGGCAGGTGCGGCAGCACCAGCAGTTCGGCGGCGATCCGGGGCACGTTGATGCGCAGCTTGCCTGAGGGCACATCGCGTACCTGGTCCAGGTCCTCGAAGGCGGCGTCGATCCGGGCCAGGCCCTCGCGCACCTGTACCAGGAAGCGCGCGCCCTGCTCGGTCAGGCCGACCCGGCGCGTGGTCCGCTGCAGCAGCCGCACGCCGAGATGGGCTTCCAGCGCGCGCACGGTCTGCGACAGCGCCGAGGGCGACACGCCCAGCTCATCGGCGGCCCGGGTGAAGCTGGCATGGTGCGCGACGCGGGCGAAGGCGACCACGGCGGGCAGCGGGTGCTGGGGAGTCATTGTGAAGGCTGGCTTCAAGGACGATGCAGGAGCAGCCAGTTTATCCACATAGTCCACAGGAGGATGCTGGGGGTATTCCCTCTCTTCCCCCGGAGTACCCGATGCAGACCCGTACCCTTGGCCGCACTGGCCCCACCGTCTCCGCGCTCGGCCTGGGCTGCATGGGCATGAGCGCCTTCTATGGCGGCCGCGGGAGCGATGCCGAATCGATCGCGGTCATCCACCGCGCGCTGGAGAGCGGCGTCACCCTGCTCGACACCGCCGACATGTACGGCCCGCACACCAACGAGGTGCTGGTCGGCAAGGCGATCGCCGACCGCCGCGACCACGTGTTCCTCGCCACCAAGTTCGGGATCAGGCTGGAGCCGAGCGACACCGCCGCGCGCAGCGTCGATGGCCGCCCCGAGTACGTGATCGCTGCCTGCGAGGCCAGCCTGCAGCGGCTCGGCGTGGACCACATCGACCTGTACTACCAGCACCGCGTGGACGGCACGGTGCCGATCGAAGACACCGTGGGGGCGATGGCGCGGCTGGTCGAGCAGGGCAAGGTGCGTTTCCTCGGCCTGTCCGAAGCCTCGGCCGGCACGATCCGCCGCGCCCATGCGGTGCACCCGATCACCGCGGTGCAGACCGAGTACTCGCTGTGGTCGCGCGATCCGGAGGAAAACGGTGTGCTGGCAACGGTGCGCGAGCTCGGCATCGGCTTCGTGCCCTACTCGCCGCTGGGCCGCGGCTTCCTGACCGGCGCGATCCGCAACCCGGCCGATTTCGAGGCCGATGACTATCGCCGCCAGTCGCCGCGCTTCCAGGGCGAGAACTTCGACCGCAACCTGGCCCTGGTCGACGCGGTCACCGCGATGGCCAGCGACAAGGGCGTGACACCCGGGCAGCTGGCCCTGGCCTGGGTGCTGGCGCAGGGCGACGATCTGGTGCCGATCCCGGGCACCAAGCGGCTGGCCTACCTGGAGGAGAACCTCGGCGCGCTGCAGGTCGAGCTCAGTCCCGATGACGTGTCGCGCATCAATGCGATCTTCCCGGCCCATGCCGCTGCCGGCCCGCGCTATGCCCCCGCGGCGATGGCGACGTTGAACCGCTGAGCTTCATCGGCCGGATCGGCAGGCGCGATCCGGCCGATTCCCCCTGCGGGTGCGCCGGGAGGACAATGACCCCCTCTCTGTCTGGATGGACCCTGGCCCATGCGTTGGCTCACCCCGTTGTTGCTGCTGCTGGCCATCGCGCCGGCCCACGCCGATGAAATCCGCTGCCTGACCGGCGGCAGCCGCCAGCAGATCCACCTCGAATGGAAACTCCCCGAGGGCACCGCGGACGGTGAACGGGTCAGCCATGTGCGTTATGCCGGCAAGACCCAGTGGCTGCGGCTGACCCTGGCCTCGCAGGAGAGCACGGTGCTTGCCGAGGACCGCCCCTGGCAGTTCGACACGGTGTGGGACGAGCACCTGGACGGCAAGGTCATCGGCCACTATGCGGTCAGCTCGCAGGGCGCGCGCATCTATGGCTTCTCGTACACCGACGCCCGCACCGGCCAGCAGACCGCGTTCGGCGAAGACGTCGAGGCGATCACCGACACCGGCTGCCACTGGGAATGAGTGTCCGGCCTTTGTGCCGCTTTCGTCACCTTCGCCTCAGTCATGCGGGCCGCGCAGCTGCTTACGACGCTTGGCAGTAGTAATGCTGCGCCGCGTTCGGTAAAACTCGCAGACTTGTCGTTAACAGTCATCCACCGCGAGGCCCCATGTCATTGCTCCGGCGCAAGTCCCTAGACACCGTCACCGTCCATGAAGCCGGCAGGCAACTGATCCCGACCCTGAGTTGGCCGCACCTGATCGCGCTGGGCATCGGCGCGATCGTCGGCACCGGCATCTACACCCTGATCGGTGTCGGTGCGAACCTGGCCGGCCCCGCGGTGCTGATCTCCTTCGCGATCGCCGGTGCGGTCTGCGCCTGTGCGGCCCTGTCCTACGCCGAGCTGTCGACGATGATGCCGGCCGCCGGCAGCGCCTACACCTACAGCTACACCGCGCTCGGCGAGGTGGTGGCCTGGGTGGTCGGCTGGAGCCTGATCCTGGAGTACTCGCTGGTGGTCAGTACGGTGGCCGTCGGGTGGTCCGGCTACGCGGTCGGCTTCCTGCATGGCTTTGGCATCGACCTGCCCCTGATGCTGACCGCTGGCCCCCACGTGGAAGGCGGCTTCATCAACCTGCCCGCGGTGCTGATCACCTTCCTGGTGGCCGGCATGCTGATGGCCGGCACCAAGGAGAGCGCCACCCTCAACGCGGTCCTGGTGGTGATCAAGATCATCGCGCTGACCGTGTTCGTGGCGATCGCCCTGCCGCACTTCGATACCGGCCACATGGAGCCGTTCATGCCGTTCGGCTTCGTCAAGTCGCTGGGCGCCGATGGCGTGGAACGCGGGGTGATGGCGGCCGCAGCGATCATCTTCTTCGCGTTCTACGGCTTCGATGCGATCTCCACCGCGGCTGAAGAAACCAAGAAGCCCGAGCGCGACCTGGCGATCGGCATCATCGGCTCGATGGTCGGCTGCACCATCATCTATGTGCTGGTGGCGTTGGCCGCCGTGGGTGCGATGAGCTACACGATCTTCGGCCAGAGCGCCGAGCCGCTGGCCCTGATCCTGCGCGAGCTGGGCAGCCCGGGCGCGGCCAAGTGGATCGGCGCAGCGGCGGTGATCGCACTGCCGACCGTGCTGCTGGCCTTCCTGTATGGCCAGAGCCGCATCTTCTTCGTCATGTCGCGCGATGGCCTGCTGCCGCGTGGCCTGTCCAAGGTCAGCGCGCGCACCGGCACCCCGATCGCCACCACGCTGTTCACCGCCGTGCTGGTTGCGGCACTGGCCGGTGTGGCGCGGCTGGATGAGATCGCCGCACTGGCCAACGCCGGCACGCTGGCCGCGTTCACCGCGGTGGGCCTGTGCCTGGTGGTGCTGCGCAAGCGCGAGCCGAACCGGGTGCGCAAGTTCCGTACGCCGCTGGCCTACGTGGTCGGCCCGCTGGCGGTGATCGGCTGCGTGTACCTGTTCTTCAGCCTGCCGAGCACCACGCAGTTGTACTTCCTGGCGTGGAACGTTCTGGGCCTGATCGCCTACTTCGCCTATGGGCGTCGCAATGCGGTGCTGGGCAAGGCCTGATCCGGGCGTGTGCCGACCCACGGTCGGCACCTACCGACGCCATGGACCGGTAGAGCCGAGCATGGCTCGGCACTACCGGTCCGGGATCAGGGTTTGGCTGCCTGTTGGGCATGCGCCTGGGCCTGCGCCATCACCCTCAGCAGGTTGCCGCCCCAGATACCGGCGATCTGCTTCTCGCTGTAGCCCTTGCGCAGCAGCCACGCGGTGATCTTCGGCAGCTGGCTCACGTCCTGCAGATCAGCCAGGCCACCGCCGCCATCCCAGTCCAGCCCGATGCCCACGTGCTCAGGGCCGACCACCTTCAGGATGTGCTCGAAGTGGGCGAAGAAATCGTCGAGCGTGGCCTTGCGCAGCGGGATGCGCTGGTCGATCTCTTCCAGCCCCTTCTTCAGCGCGACGCCCTGCTGGATGCTCATGCCGTCGTAATCGGTACCGAGCTGTTCCATCAGGGCCGTCTCGGCCTTCTTGCGCGCCTCGCTCTTGCCGGTATCGATCAGGTAACCGCCATACGCGTTGACCTGGATCACGCCGCCGGCCTTGGCCAGCCGCTTCAGGCGCACATCGTCGAGATTGCGCGGATGGTTGTAGATCGCCTTGGCCGAGCTGTGCGAGAGCACGAACGGCACCGGCATGCGTTCGATCAGATCATCGAACACCGCATCGGAGGCATGCGACTGGTCGATGACGATGCCCAGCCGCACCGCTTCATCGACCAGCGCCTTGCCGGCCGGGCTCAGGCCCTTCCACTCGGCGCCCTTGGGGTCGGTGGCCGAATCGGCGAACTCGTTGTTGGCGAAGTGCACCGTGCTGAGCAGGCGCAGACCGGCCAGGTGGTAGTAGCTGAGCAGCGTGGGGTCGTCGACCAGCGGGCTGGCGTTCTCCATGCTGATGTAGACCACGCGCTTGCCGGCGGCCTTGATGCGCGCGGCATCGGCGGCGGTCAGCGCGAGCTGGAAGGTGTCCGGATGCGCGGCGAGCATCTCGCGGATCTCGGTCAGGCGCAGCAGGCCGGCATCGCGGTCATGCTGGTGCGCCTGCGCGCTGCGGTCGCCCTGGTCGGTGTAGATCGCCCAGAAGCCGCCATCGAGCGCACCTTCGACCATGCGCGGATAGTCCACCTGCGACAGCGCGTTGTGATCGTGCCGCTGGGTGATGTCGAAGCCGTCGCGGTGGAAATTGGCCGGCGTGTCGAGGTGGCTGTCCAGGGTCAGCAGCCGGTGCTGCAGCGTAGACGCCCTGGCCAGTTCCTGCGGGGTGAATTCGATCGCGTGGGCGGCCAGTGGCGTGCACAACGCCAGCGAAACCAGCAAAGACAGACTGCGCAACGTCATGACGCCTCACCTTGGATGGGAAGCGTCAGACCATAGCGCCGTAGCGCCTAGCTGGGTAGGTGCCGACCGTTGGTCGGTACCGGCAACAGAGCGCACCGACCAACGGTCGGTGCCTACCCGATGCCTAACGTGGCCGGGATCCCGGTGCGGATCAATCCACCACGCGGCAGAACACGGCCTTGAGGTAGCGCGATTCCTGCACGTGGGCCATGAACGGGTGGTCCGGGCCGGCGCCGGCCACCTTCAGGATCTGGATGGTGCGGCCGGCGTAGAACGCGGCGCGGCGCAGCATGTCCAGGAACTGATCCTCGGCCACCAGGCCGGTGCACGAGAACGTGGCGAGCAGGCCACCGGGCTTGACCACGCCCAGCGCCAGCTTGTTCATGTCCAGGTACTTCTTCAGCGCGGTGATGACCTGGTCGCGGTCGCGGGTCATCTTGGCCGGGTCGAGGATCACCACGTCGAACTGCTCGCCGCGGTTGGACGCATCGCGCAGCCACGGGAAGATGTCGGACTGGATGAACTTCGGTCGCACGTTGTTGAGCTTGGCGTTGCCCTTGGCGATGGCGATCACGTCTTCATCGATGTCGATGCCGACCACCTCGGCCGCACCGCGCGCGGCGGCGTACACCGCAAAACCGCCGGTGTTGCAGCACAGGTCCAGCACGGTCTTGCCTTCCACCTGCTGGCTCAGCCACTGGCGGTTCTCGCGCTGGTCGGCGAAGAAGCCGGTCTTGTGCGCGCCGGCCGGGTCGGCGCGGAACTTCACGCCGTACTCGGTGATCACCGACGCTTCGGTGGTGGTGTTGCCGTGGAAGTCGAAGCTCTCCTGCTTCTGCACGTGTTCGTCGGCGAAGCTGTGGAAACGGCAGCCCGGGAACTGCTCGCGCAGGGCCTCGTAGACCCACTCGCGGTGGCGGAACATGCCGGCGGCGAAGAACTCGACCACGACCAGATCGCCATAGCGGTCCACGACCAGGCCGGACAGACCGTCACCTTCGCTGTGGACCACGCGCCAGGCATCGGAGATCTCGTCCAGCTTGAGCACCTCACGACGCAGCGACACCGCCTGGGCGATCTTGCGCGAGAACCAGCCGGCGTCGACCGGGATGGCCTGATCGGTCTCCAGGATGCGCACGGCGATGCGCGAGTGACCGTTGTAGAAGCCACGCCCGATCCACTCCCCATCCACGCCGACGACGTCGACGAGGGCACCGGGTTTGGGACGGACGGCCGGCTTTTCGACCAGTTTCTGGAAGATCCACGGGTGGCTGGAGCGCCAGGAGTTCTTGAGGCGGACAACGGGAAGGGGGGTATTCATGGGCGTATTGTAAACGGCCCCCGGCCCCGGCCGGCAGGCCGCCAGTTGACGGCGGCCGGGCCACCCCGCAGAATCGGCCGCAGAAGGGGAGTAGCTCCCAGACGTTGTCGCCGTCAATTCGAGCCCGCAGGCTCCGGTGCAACGGCAGTCCCATCCATCGGGATTGCGAGCGAGACCTTCGCCGTATGGCGAAGCTCTGTCCCCGGATCCCCCCGATCCTCCGTTGCAGATCCTCGCCGTCCGGCTTGAGGCATTCTATTTTTCCAACGGACAAACCCAATGCAGACGATCGGTAATGTGTGGTTGTGGGGCGGCTTCGGCGCGGTGGTGATCATCGCGTTGCTGGTCGATCTCGTTTTGATGCGACACGGCGGGCCGCACAAGGTCACCTTCAAGGAGGCCCTGTGGTGGTCCATCGGCTGGGTCGCGCTGGCCCTGGCCTTCAACGGTGGCCTCTGGTACTACCTGAATGAGACCGCCGGCCAGGTGGTGGCCAACAAGGTCGGCCTGGAGTTCCTGACCGGTTACCTGGTCGAGAAAGCCCTGGCCGTGGACAACATCTTCGTGTTCCTGATGATCATGGGCTACTTCGCGGTGCCCGAGGAACAGCGCCAGAAGGTGTTGATCATCGGCATCCTGGGCGCGATCGTGCTGCGTACGATCATGATCTTCGCCGGCAGCGTGCTCCTGACCAAGTTCCACTGGCTGCTCTACGTGTTCGGCGCGTTCCTGCTCTTCACCGGCTGGAAGATGTGGTTCTCGGCCGGCAGCGAGCCGGATCTGGAGACCAACCCCGCCCTGCGCTGGATGCGCAAGCACCTGCGCCTGCTGCCGGACTATGCCGGCAATGCCATGAGCGTGATGCGCGATGGCAAGCGCTGGTTCACGCCGCTGTTCGTGGTGCTGATCCTGATCGCGGTGACCGACGTGATCTTCGCGGTGGACAGCATCCCCGCGATCTTCGCGATCACCACCGACCCGTTCATCGTGCTGACCTCCAACGTGTTCGCGGTGCTGGGCCTGCGTGCGATGTTCTTCCTGCTGGCCGGCATGGCCGATCGCTTCCACCTGCTGCCGTACGGCCTCGCCCTGGTGCTTGCCTTCATCGGCATCAAGATGATGCTGATCGACATCTTCAAGATCCCCACCCCGATCTCGCTGGGCGTGGTGGCGGTGATCATCGCCGCGACCGTGGTGTTGAGCCTGAAGAACCCGCCGAAGGAAGGCGGCCACGCCTGACCGACCGTGCCGCCTGCGGGATTGTCCCGCAGGCGGTACCTCTCTCTCCCACGGCGTTGCCCTTGTGTTCATCCGGGGCGACGCCATCCCTAAGGGTATGAACGCCAACCTGCCCCAGCCCACCGGCGCGCCGCCGGTCCCGTCCCGCAACGACCGTGGTGGTGTGCTGCGGGCGTTCAACCTGAGCCTGGCCTTCGTGCTGCTGCTGGTGGCGGTGTATACCGCCCAAGGCCACTTCGACTGGCGTCCGTGGGCGGTTGCCCCGCTGGACAAGGCCGGCCTGCTCGGCATTCTCGGTGCACCGCTGCTGCACGGCTCGATCCAGCACCTGGGTGCCAATGCGGCGGCCCTGCTGATCCTCGGCACCCTGGCCGGCAGCGTCTATCCCAAGGCCACCGTGCGCGCGCTGCCCCTGTTGTGGGTCGGCTCGGGCCTGGGCGCCTGGCTGCTCGGCGATCTGGGCAGCCGCCATCTGGGTGCCAGTGGGATCACCCACGGCCTGATGTTCCTGGTGTTCGTGCTCGGCCTGCTGCGCCGCGACCGGCCGGCGATCGCGGCCGGACTGATCGCCTTCCTGTTCTACGGCAGCATGCTGCTCACCATCCTCCCGCACGAACCGGGCGTGTCCTGGCAGTCGCACATGGGCGGTGCCTTCGCCGGCATCATCAGCGCACTGCTGTTCCGCCTCTCCGACCCGATGGCGCCACGCAAGCGCTACAGCTGGGAGGACGAGGAAGAGGACGACACCGAGGCAGCGCGCGACGCCGATCTGGAACCGCCCTCCCCGACCCGCGTCCCGGTGCTGTGGCAACCGCGCGAGGGCCGCGACTTCGTGGTGCTGCCGTTCCGGCGGCGCGATGAAGGGTCATCGCTGGACTGACCGGCGACGCCATCTGATGGCATGCCGGGGTAGAGCCACGCCATGCGTGGCTGCCGTGCGCCGGACATTCCGATATCGCGCCGATCACCATCGTACCGACCAACGGTCGGTACCTACCGGGTCGCCGGTGTGCCATCCCCATCCACCGCACGCCGGCCCAGCGCTGGATCATCGGTGAAGAACGCATCGATGCCGGTGGCCAGGTAGGCCCGCATCTCGGCGACCGAACCTTCCGCGTTGCGGGCATTCGGCTCGCCGCTGCGGAACTCCGCGGCCTGGAAGTAGTTCTCCGGCCGGAACGTATACGGCACCACCATCAGGCCGGCCGCATGCGCATCGCGTACCAGCGACGTCGGGGTGCCCAGTTTTCCCTGCGCGTCCAGCGGAATGACCATGCGCAGGCTCGGGCCGATGCCATCGGCGTAGGTGGCCACCTCGCGCAGCCCGGCCGGGGTGATCAGGTCGGCATAGCGCTGGCTGCCCTGGGCGGCCAGCACGTCACCGGGCTGCTGCTTCGGGTCACCGAGCAGCTGCAGCAGGCGGATGTTGCTGTCGCGACCGAGCTTGCCGCGCAGGTAACGCAGGTTGCCGACCTCGAAGGACTGGATCGTCACCGGTGCCACGCGCGTATAGGCGTTGCCCTGCAGCGCGGCGACCACCTTGTCTTCCATCGGCAGGCCGATGCGCGTGAAGTAGGTGCCGTGCTTGATCTCCGGTACCAGCCCGATGCCGCGGTTGGCGCGGCCGGCCTGCTGCACCAGGAAAGCGATGATCTCGTCCAGCGTGGCGATGCGGAACTGGCCGTCGAACGCGGTGCTGCGCAGCTGCGGCAGGCGCTCGCGGGCGTACAGGGTTTTCAGTTCGGCAAGGGTGAAGTCTTCGGTGAACCAGCCTTCGATGCGTTCGCCATCGATGGTCTTGACCGCCTTGCGGCTGGCGAACTCGGGGTGCGCGGCCACATCGGTGGTGCCGCTGATCTCGTTCTCATGGCGCGACACCAGCACACCGTCCTTGGTCATCACCAGGTCCGGCTCGATGTAGTCGGCGCCGTCGGCGATGGCCTGGGCATAGGCGGCGAGCGTGTGCTCGGGCAGCAGCGCACTGGCGCCACGGTGGCCGTAAACGGCGGCCTTGGCCGGCGGGGAGGAAGACGATTCAGCGCTCATGGCCACCGATGGTGCCACGGCCAGCGACACCAGCAACACACCTCCCCACAACTGCTTGGACACTGCAAACCCCTGTCGACAAAGAACGCGGTCAGTCTGCTGCAAGGCTGTGACAGCGCGAAGAAAGGCGAC
This sequence comes from Stenotrophomonas sp. JAG2, assembly GCF_041080745.1. NCBI lineage: Bacteria > Pseudomonadati > Pseudomonadota > Gammaproteobacteria > Lysobacterales > Lysobacteraceae > Stenotrophomonas > Stenotrophomonas sp. JAG2. The sequence goes on from NZ_JBEUMH010000005.1 coordinate 50,055, forward strand.
CCCCTACTTCCCGATGCAGAAGCTCGAGAAGATCCGCCCCAGCAGGTCGTCGGCGCTCATCCGCCCGGTGATCTCGCCCAGCGCCTCATGGGCCAGGCGCAGTTCCTCGGCGGCCAGCTCCAGGTGCTCGTGGACGAGCTCGGATTCGGCGCGCTCGGCATGGCCGATGGCCTGGCTGATCGCCTCCACATGGCGGGCACGCGCGGAGAACTCGCCGTCCACGCTGTCGCCGGCGCTGCCGCTGGCCAGCGCGCGCAGGCGCGCGTGCAGCTGATCCAGGCCGAGGCCGGTCGCGGCCGAGACATGCACCACGTCCGCGGGGTCGTCGGACGGGATCACGTCCAGCAGGTCGCTCTTGTTGTGGATCCACAGCTGCTGCGGCACCTCGGCGATGCTGTCGCCCACCGCGTCGCGGCCGGCCTGCGGGTCGCGCGCATCGACCACCACGATGGCCAGGTCGGTGCGCTGCATCTCCGCGCGCGCCCGGCGCATGCCTTCGCGCTCGATGGCATCGCCACCTTCGCGCAGGCCGGCGGTGTCGACCAGGGTCAGTTCCAGGCCGTCGATGCGGATGGTTTCGCGCAGGGTGTCGCGGGTGGTGCCGGCGATGTCGGTGACGATCGCCCGCTCACTGCCGGCCAGCGCATTGAGCAGTGAACTCTTGCCGGCGTTCGGCGGGCCCACCAGTACCGCATGCAGGCCGTCGCGCAGTTTGCGGCCGCGCTCGGCATCGTCGCGCAGCCGGCGCAGCGCCTGCAGCGCGGTGACCAGGCCACTGCGCACCTGCGCCCCGCCGAGGGTATCGAGCGGTTCGTCGGCGAAGTCGATTGCCGCCTCCACGTGGATCCGCAGCAGAACAAGCTGTTCTGCGACCTCATCGACGCGGCGCGAGAACACGCCGTCCAGCGAGCGGCGGGCCGCGCGAGCGGCACGGGTGTCACTGGCGGCGATCAGGTCGGCGATGGCCTCGGCCTGGGCCAGGTCGAGCTTGCCGTTGAGGAAGGCGCGCTCGCTGAACTCTCCGGGCCGGGCCTGGCGTGCGCCCAAGGCAATGCAGCGCGCGACCAGCTGCTGCAGCACCACCGGGCTGCCATGCCCCTGCAGTTCCACCACTTCCTCGCCGGTGAAGCTGTTCGGCGCCGGGAACCACAACGCGATGCCGTCGTCGATCACCTCGCCGCCCGCATCGCGGAAGCGCGCGTAGTGCGCGTGCCGCGGCTGCATCGCGCGCACGCCGACTGCTTCGGCAATGGGGCGCGCCTGCGGGCCGGACAGCCGCAGCATGCCGACGCCGCCAGCGCCGGGCGCGGTGGCGATGGCCACGATGGTGTCGGGGGCATGGGTCATGTCGGGCTCACTGCAGCGTGCGGGGAATCAGGGGGCATTCTACGGACCACGCGGCTGCGCGGGCCGCAGATGCAGGAAACCCGCCTTGCGGCGGGTTTCCTGTGTGGCTTACTTCTTGGCGGTGACGACCGGCAGCGGATCGCTGCCATGACGCTTGGTCATCCACCACTGCTGGAGCAGGCCCAGGCCACCGTTGACGACCCAGTACAGCACCAGACCGGACGGCATGAAGGCCATCATGACGCCGAAGACCAGCGGCATCAGCTGCATCATCTTGGCCTGCATCGGGTCCATGCCCGGCGCCGGGGTCAGCTTCTGCGTGGCCCACATCACCGCCACGTTGATCACCGGCAGGATGAAGTACGGGTCACGCGCGGTCAGATCCTGGATCCAGCCGAGCCACGGGGCCTGGCGCAGTTCCACCGATTCCACCAGCACCCAGTACAGCGCGAAGAAGATCGGCATCTGGATGAGGATCGGCAGACAGCCGCCCATCGGGTTGATCTTCTCTTTCTTGTACAGCTCCATCATCGCGGTCTGGAACTTCTGGCGGTCATCGCCATAGCGTTCCTTGAGCTGCGCGATGCGCGGCTGGAAGCGACGCATCTTGGCACCGGACTTGTACTGCACGGCCGAGAGCGGATACAGCACCAGCTTCAGCAGCACCACCAGGCCGACGATCGCCCAGCCCCAGTTGTTGACGACCTTGTGGACCTGGTTGAGCACCCAGAAGAGGCCCTGGCCGATGATCGCCATCAGCGAGAAGCGGCTGTAGTCGACCACGCGGTCCAGGCCCTTCACGTCTTCCTTGGCGATCAGGTTGACCAGCTTCGGGCCGACCCACAGGCGGGCCTCGGTGCTGACCTGCTGGCCCGGGGCCACGGTGAAGGCCGGGCCACGCGCTTCGATCTGGTCGCGGCCGTTGTTCTGCGCCAGCGAGTACTGCGCGGCCTGGTCGGCCTGCGGAATCCACGCGGTGAAGAAGTGGTGCTGCAGCATCGCCAGCCAGCCACCTGTGATGGTGCGGTTGAGGTGGCCGTCGTCCAGGTAATCCTTGAACGCGCGACGCTCGTAACCGTCCTGCGGGCTGAACCAGGTCGCGCCGTTGAAGCTGAACGAGTCCGGGTTGGTCATGCTGCGCGAAAGGATGGTCGGGGTGCGGTCCAGGGTGCGGAACACGTAGCCGCTCCACGGAGCGCTGCCGCCGTTGACCACTTCATCCTTCACCGTGATCGCGTACTCGTTGCGACCCAGCGAGTAGGTACGGCGGATGGTCACGCCGTTCGGGCCGGTCCATTCGAAGGGCACCGTGACCTCGTCCTGGCCCTTGGCCAGCACGAAGTCGTGGTTGTCGCCGACCAGCTTGAAGCCGTTGGCGGCCGGCACCGGCATGGTCTTGTCCTCGCTGATCCAGCCACTCACCGCGCGGTACGGGTGGGTCGCCTCTTCGGTCAGCAGGCGGACCGGCGGGCTGCCTTCTTCCTTGGTCTGCGGGAACTGCAGCAGCTCGGCGTCCAGCACCGTGCCACCGTCCAACACCAGGCGCAGCACGTCGGTGGTGATGGTCACGCGGGCCGGGCCCGTCGCGGCCTGCGCGGTCGGCTGGGTCGCCGGCAGCGTGCCGTCGGCCTGGGGCACGGCGGCACCGGGGATGCTGCCGGCAGCGGCACCCGGCACGCTGGCCTGGGTGGTCTGCGCGGCCACGGCCGGGGTCGGCGGCGCGGCTTTGTCGCGGCCCCACTCCATCCACAGCAACACGGCCACCATCAGCCAGGCAAAAATCAGGAAAACGCGGGTCTGGTTCATCAGCGTGCAGGCTCGGCGGGGCCGGCACGCAATGCCGGCTCGGACTGGGAAAGGGGTGCAACGCCCAGGGGCGGCGGCATTGTGCCGTCCGCGCCCGGCATGGGCAATGCGCCAAGGCGGCGCAGCAGGCGTTCAAAGGCCTGGCGGATTTCGGGATTGCTGGCGGTACGGGCGGCGCTGCGGGCAACGACGACGTAATCGCCGGCACTCATCCACGGCCGTAGATGGCGTGTGGCATCGCGCAACACACGCTTCACTCGGTTGCGACCCACGGCTCGGGGATCGACTTTGCGCGACACCGCAAGACCCAACCTGGCTGGCGTATCGCTCTTCAGCCAGTGCAGGGTCATCAGCGGATCGGACACACGGCGGGCGCCGTTGAAGACCGTTGTATATTCGGCACGCGTACGAACCCGCGCAGAGCGAGGAAATCGCTTGCGCGGGTCGGAACTGCTCACAGTCAGGATTGCGTCTGCCGCGGAAAGCGGCATTGCAATCAAGCGCTCAGGACTTTACGGCCCTTGGCGCGGCGACGCGACAGGATTTTGCGGCCGTCAGCGGTCTTCATACGGGCACGGAAGCCATGGTCGCGCTTACGCTTGAGGTTGCTGGGTTGGAAAGTGCGCTTGGTGGCCATGCGGGCCTCTATATGAAGGGGACGGAAAGAACCGGAAATTCTATAGACCTCATCGAGGTCCCGTCAAGTGTCTGTCACTACGGGAATTCACCGGGCTGTGCAATAGCTGTGGATCATTTTGTGAATAACTTTGGGACAACCATTCCCGGCCCCTCTCGTCGGTGGTAGTCTGCGCCATCCATTCTTCCCCCCTTCCGGCCTGCGGTGCGGCGCTTTTGTTCGCCTATCCGCTGGCCTCAGACGATTATTGCCGATGGATGCCTGGTCTCGTTCCCTCGAACGCCTCGAAGCGGAGTTCCCGCCCGAAGATGTTCACACCTGGTTGAAGCCGCTGCAGGCAGATCTGCGCGCGGACAGCCTGGTGCTTTATGCGCCAAACGCCTTCATCGTCGACCAGGTGCGCGAGCTGTACCTGCCGCGCATCAAGGAGCTGGTGGCGCACTTCGCCGGTTTCGGCGACGTTTTTCTTGAAATCGGCTCGCGTCCGCGTCCGGTAGAGGCGCAGATCGCGTCGATTCCGGGCCTGTCGGCGCCGGCAGCCCCGGCTGAGCCGCTGGTGCCGTTTGCCGGCAACATGGATTCGCACTACACCTTCGCCAACTTCGTGGAAGGCCGCAGCAACCAGCTGGGTCTGGCCGCGGCGTTCCAGGCGGCGCAGAAGCCGGGCGACCGGGCCCACAACCCGTTGCTGCTGTACGGCGGGACCGGCCTGGGCAAGACCCACCTGATGTTCGCGGCCGGCAATGCGATGCGTCAGGCCAACCCGGCAGCCAAGGTGCTGTACCTGCGTTCGGAACAGTTCTTCAGCGCGATGATCCGTGCGCTGCAGGAAAAAACCATGGACCAGTTCAAGCGCCAGTTCCAGCAGGTGGACGCGCTGCTGATCGATGACATCCAGTTCTTCGCCGGCAAGGACCGTACCCAGGAAGAGTTCTTCCATACGTTCAACGCCCTGTTCGACGGCAAGCAGCAGATCATCCTGACCTGCGACCGGTACCCGCGCGAAGTCGAGGGCCTGGAAGCACGGCTGAAGTCGCGGCTGGCCTGGGGCCTATCGGTGGCGATCGAGCCGCCGGACTTCGAAACGCGTGCAGCGATCGTGCTGGCCAAGGCCCGCGAGCGTGGCACCGATATCCCCGACGATGTGGCGTTTCTGATTGCCAAGAAGATGCGCTCCAATGTCCGCGACCTCGAAGGTGCGTTGAATACCCTGGCCGCCCGCGCCAATTTCACCGGCCGTGCGATCACCACTGATTTCGCCCAGGAAACCCTGCGCGACCTGCTTCGCGCCCAGCAGCAGGCGATCAGCATTCCCAACATCCAGAAAACCGTGGCCGACTACTACGGGCTGCAGATCAAGGATCTGCTGTCCAAGCGTCGGACCCGGTCGCTGGCCCGTCCCCGTCAGGTCGCCATGGCCCTGACCAAGGAACTGACCGAGCACAGCCTGCCGGAAATCGGCGACGCCTTTGCCGGCCGGGACCACACCACGGTGCTGCATGCCTGCCGGCAGATCCGGACGTTGATGGAAGCGGACGGCAAGTTGCGGGAAGACTGGGACAAGCTGATCCGGAAGTTGAGCGAATGATGCATGTACGCCGCTAAGGCGTCATCGCATAAAACGGTGCAGAATCCGGTAGTAAGCGCGGGATAGGTTGTGGATAAAAAAGCCGCTCGATTCGACGGTAAAGTTATCCACACCTTTCCCCACCCCTTGGGGGCTAGTAATGCAGAGGGTTTCGCGGTCAGAAATCCTTTTGTTTACAACGGCTTAGTCGTGTTTTCCCGCGATTCTGGCCCTACCAGCACCACCAAGCTTTTGATTTATTCCACATTTTTTTAAAGCATAGGGGCACGGAACCACATGCGTTTCACACTGCAGCGCGAAGCCTTTCTCAAGCCGTTGGCACAAGTCGTCAACGTGGTCGAACGCCGCCAGACCCTGCCGGTTCTGGCTAATTTCCTGGTTCAGGTCCAGAACGGACAGCTGTCGCTGACCGGCACGGACCTGGAAGTGGAAATGGTGTCGCGGATCGCGGTGGAAGATGCCCAGGACGGCGAGACCACCATCCCCGCCCGCAAGCTGTTCGAGATCATCCGCGCCCTGCCCGATGGCAGCCGGATCACCGTCTCGCAGACCGGTGACAAGATCACCGTCCAGGCCGGGCGCAGCCGCTTCACCCTGGCAACGTTGCCGGCGAACGACTTCCCGTCGGTAGACGAAGTCGAAGCGACCGAGCGCGTGGCCATCGGCGAAGCGACCCTGAAGGAACTGATCGAGCGCACGGCGTTCGCGATGGCCCAGCAGGACGTGCGCTACTACCTCAACGGCCTGCTGTTCGACCTGCGCGGCGATGCCCTGCGTACCGTGGCGACCGACGGTCACCGCCTGGCGCTGTGCGAAACCGAGCTGGAAAAAGCCAGCGGCGCCAAGCGTCAGATCATCGTGCCGCGCAAGGGCGTGACCGAGCTGCAGCGTCTGCTGGAAAGCGGCGATCGCGAGATCGAGCTGGAAGTCGGCCGCAGCCATGTCCGCGTCAAGCGCGACGATGTGACCTTCACCTCCAAGCTGATCGACGGTCGCTTCCCGGATTACGAGGCCGTGATCCCGATCGGTGCCGACCGCGAAGTGAAGGTCGATCGTGAAGCGCTGCGTGCCTCGCTGCAGCGCGCTGCGATTCTGTCCAACGAGAAGTACCGCGGCATCCGCGTGGAAGTCTCGCCGGGCAACCTGAAGATCAGCGCGCACAACCCGGAGCAGGAAGAAGCCCAGGAAGAAATCGAGGCCGACACCACGGTCAGCGATCTGGCCATCGGCTTCAACGTGAACTACCTGCTGGACGCGCTGTCGGCACTGCGCGATGAGCACGTCGTGATCCAGCTGCGCGATTCGAACTCCTCCGCCCTGGTCCGTGAGGCCAGCAGCGAGAAGTCGCGTCATGTGGTGATGCCGCTGCGTCTGTGACCTGAGACGCGTAGGTTCCACGTGGAACCGAGTGGTTCAGAGAAGCCCGGCAATGCCGGGTTTCTTTTTGGGCGGAAGAACCGATGTTCCACGTGGAGCATTCAGGGGATGGGCGGATATCGATACCGGTCTGCCCCACGGTTGAACCTTCGAACGTCCAGCCAACGCCTTGGTCGGCGTTCCCTCGGTCGAGCGGTCATCGGCAGCAGTACGTCATCTGGCGCGACGCTCACACGCCAGCCTCGATCCAGCGCTGGCCATCGACCTGGAGGCGATCATCCGATCCATTCGATTGCCCGCTCCCGCCGTGGTCGATTCCCGAAGATCCAGCGTCGTGAACGAGCTCGATTTTCTTCTTGCCTTGGAGCGCGTCGGCGGCCTGCTTTTGAACGGCTGAATCACAGCTCTAAGCTTTTAAAAACTGTATATAAATCTAAAGCTTGGTGGTGGTGGTAGGGCCAGATTTGGTTGAAAAGTAGGTTAAGTGTTTGGTTTGAAAGGGAAATATGGCCTCGAAACCCCCGGTAAAACAGGGTTTAAGCCTGGGGGTGATCCTGTGGATATCTTTCAAGCCCCTCCGAGGGGTGCTTTTTATCCACAGATTGCCCATGGGTTGTGCATAAGTCATACATGGGGGATGTGGACAGTCTCGTTTGGGTCTGCGTGGCGTCCGTTGGATTCTGGACAGCCGTCTCCACCTCCGTCTCGCAGAATTCAAAGAAATGGGCCGTCGGCTCAGATCGAGCCGTCCTGACCGGTGGAAATCAGCGCGAATTTCTTGAAATCTGCACGGCCTCCCTGCTGCGCACGCCTCAGATTTGAAGAAATTCGGCGCGTTTTTGCATCGCGATGCTGCTCATCCAGTGACATGTTCCACGTGGCGCGCCGCATAGGCCCAACTCGGCCTGGGCGGCGGTACCGCAGCGACCGGTCTCTTGTGGTGGCTCGCGCCCTCGGATGGATGTCCTTGGGGGCCCGGATGCCTTCTGGGCCCAGACATCCTGCAGGAAGAGTCGACATCTCCACCGCAGTCCACTCTGCGCGAGGCGGTGTCCCACGTGGAACCAGGTCAATGCAGTAAGCTGATCGATTCCCCCTACCCGTCTGCCGCCCCGTGCGGCGTTGATCGTCCGCATGCACATCCGCCGTCTGTCCCTGCACCAGGTCCGCCGCTTCGATACCGTCGAACTGGCGCCGAAACCGGGCATCAATCTGATCACCGGTGACAATGGCGCCGGCAAGACCAGTGTCCTGGAGGCGCTGCATGTCATGGCGTATGGCCGCAGTTTCCGCGGACGGGTGCGGGATGGCCTGGTACGCCAGGGGCGGGAAGCGCTGGATGTGTTCGTCGAATGGGACGAGCAGCGCGAAGGCGCCGATTCGCCGATCCGTCGAAAAGCCGGGCTCCGCCACAGCGGCCAGGAATGGAAAGGACGGCTGGACGGGGAAGACGTCGCCCAGCTGGGCACGCTGTGCGCAGCGCTGGCCGTGGTGACCTTTGAACCCGGGAGCCATGCCCTGGTCAGTGGCGGCGGTGAACCCCGCCGGCGATTCCTCGATTGGGGGTTGTTCCACGTGGAACCAGACTTCATGGGGCTGTGGCGGCGCTACTCGCGGGCCCTGAAGCAGCGCAATGCCCTGCTGAAGCAGGGCGGGCACCCGCATGCCCTGGATGCATGGGATCGGGAACTCGCCGAGGCCGGCGAACCCCTGACGACCCGCCGCCAGCACTACCTGGAGCGGCTGCAGGAGCGGACCGTGGAACTGGCCGCCGTACTGGCGCCCAATCTGGGCATCCAGTCGTTGAACCTCAGCCCTGGCTGGCGCAAACAGGAGCTGTCCCTCTCCGATGCCCTGCTCCTGGCCCGCGAGCGCGACCGGATGGCCGGCTACACCTCGGTGGGTCCGCACCGGGCAGACTGGAGTGTCGGGTTCGAGACCATCCCCGGGCGGGATGCGCTTTCGCGCGGACAGGCCAAACTCACCGCCCTCACCTGCCTGCTGGCCCAGGCCGAGGACTACGCGGAACAGCGCGGGGAATGGCCGGTCATCGCGCTTGACGATCTTTCTTCGGAACTGGATCGCCGCCACCAGGCGCGGGTGCTGGAGCGGTTGAAGGCGGGTCCCGCGCAGATATTCATCACCGCCACCGAGGTGCCCGCGGCGCTGATCGACGCACCAGATATCACCCGGTTCCACGTGGAACATGGACAGGTCCAGCCTGTGCCATAGTGGTCCCCCAGGGGCCACGGTGCTCGGCTGGTATAATTGCTGTTGCAACCCCTTATTACCCGGCGCCCCGCCTCACCGCGGCGGCCCGACCTGCGGAGCCTACGGCAAGCGCAATGACTGAAGAACAGAACATCCCCGCAAACAGCGGCAACTACGACGCCAACAGCATCACCGCCCTGGAAGGCCTCGAGGCTGTCCGCAAGCGTCCTGGTATGTACATCGGCGACGTCCATGACGGCACCGGTCTGCACCACATGGTGTTCGAGGTTGTCGACAACTCCATCGACGAAGCCTTGGCCGGTCACGCGGACAACGTCTCGGTCATCATCCATGCCGATGGCTCGGTCTCGGTGTCGGACAACGGGCGCGGCATCCCGACCGGCAAGCACGAGCAGATGAGCAAGAAGCTCGACCGCGAAGTCTCCGCGGCCGAAGTCGTGATGACGGTCCTGCACGCCGGCGGCAAGTTCGACGACAACAGCTACAAGGTTTCAGGCGGCCTGCACGGCGTCGGCGTCAGCGTGGTCAACGCGCTGTCCCAGAAGCTGCTGCTCGATATCTACCAGGGCGGCTTCCACTACCAGCAGGAATTCGCGGATGGTGCGGCGGTCAATTCGCTGAAGCAGGTCGAAGCCAGCAGCAAGCGCGGCACCACCCTGCGCTTCTGGCCGTCGGTCAAGGCGTTCCACGACAACGTGGAGTTCCACTACGACATCCTCGCCCGCCGCCTGCGCGAACTGTCCTTCCTCAATTCCGGCGTCAAGATCGCGCTGGTCGACGAGCGCGGCGATGGCCGCCGCGACGACTTCCATTACGAAGGCGGCATCCGCAGCTTCGTGGAGCATCTGGCGCAGTTGAAGACGCCGCTGCACCCGAACGTGATCTCGGTGACGGGCGAGTCCAACGGCATCGTCGTGGACGTGGCGCTGCAGTGGACCGATTCCTACCAGGAAACGATGTACTGCTTCACCAACAACATTCCGCAGAAGGACGGCGGTACCCACCTCGCCGGCTTCCGCGGGGCGCTGACCCGCGTGCTCAACAACTACATCGAGCAGAACGGCATCGCCAAGCAGGCCAAGATCAACCTGACCGGCGATGACATGCGCGAAGGCATGATCGCGGTGCTGTCGGTGAAGGTGCCGGACCCGAGCTTCTCCAGCCAGACCAAGGAAAAGCTGGTCAGCTCGGATGTGCGCCCGGCCGTGGAAAGTGCCTTCGGCCAGCGGCTGGAAGAATTCCTGCAGGAAAACCCGAACGAAGCCAAGGCGATCGCCGGCAAGATCGTCGATGCCGCGCGTGCCCGTGAAGCGGCGCGCAAGGCGCGCGATCTGACCCGCCGCAAGGGCGCGCTGGATATCGCCGGCCTGCCGGGCAAGCTGGCCGACTGCCAGGAGAAGGATCCGGCGCTGTCCGAACTGTTCATCGTCGAGGGTGACTCGGCAGGTGGCTCGGCCAAGCAGGGTCGCAACCGCAAGAACCAGGCGGTGCTGCCGCTGCGCGGCAAGATCCTCAACGTGGAACGCGCGCGCTTCGACCGCATGCTGGCCTCGGATCAGGTCGGTACGCTGATCACCGCGCTGGGCACCGGCATCGGCCGGGACGAATACAACCCGGACAAGCTGCGCTACCACCGCATCATCATCATGACCGATGCCGACGTCGACGGCGCGCACATCCGTACGCTGCTGTTGACGTTCTTCTACCGTCAGATGCCGGAGCTGATCGAGCGCGGCCACATCTACATCGGGCTGCCGCCGCTGTACAAGATCAAGCAGGGCAAGCAGGAGCTGTACCTGAAGGACGACCCGGCACTGGACGCGTACCTGGCCAGCAGCGCGGTGGAAAACGCCTCGCTGATTCCGGCCGAAAGCGAACCGGGCATCGAAGGCGTGGCCCTGGAGAAGCTGCTGCTCTCCTATGCCTCGGCCCAGGAAACGATCGCGCGCAACGGCCATCGCTATGACCGCCAGGTGCTCGAAGCGCTCATCGATTTCACCCCGATGGACCTGGAACACCTGCGCAGGGCCGGTGCCGACGAAGGCCTGGCCGCGCTGGCGACCCGTCTCAACCAGGGCAGCCTCGGCTCGCCGCGCTACACGCTGGAACTGCAGGAACCCACCGACGAGCGTCCGGCCGCCGTGCTGGTCACGCGTCGCCACATGGGCGAACAGATGATCCAGGTGTTGCCGCTGGCCGCGTTCGAAACCGGTGAACTGCGTGCCCTGCACCAGTCCTCGCTGCTGCTGCATGGCCTGGTCCGCACCGGTGCCAAGATCAGCCGCGGCGCCAAGTCGGCCGAGGTGGCCAGCTTCGCGGAAGCGCGCAACTGGCTGCTGGACGAGGCCAAGAAGGGCCGCCAGATCCAGCGATTCAAGGGCCTGGGCGAAATGAATCCCGAGCAGCTGTGGGACACCACGGTGAACCCCGATACCCGCCGCCTTCTCCAGGTGCGCATCGAGGACGCCGTGGCTGCCGACCAGATCTTCAGCACGCTGATGGGCGACGTGGTCGAACCGCGCCGCGACTTCATCGAAGACAATGCGCTGAAGGTCGCCAACCTGGATATCTGACACAATCGGGGACGGGCCGGCCGGGTGCGACCTGCACCCTGGCCGGCCATCGCTCCCCGATGCCAGGAATCCGATGTCTGCAACCACCCCGGCGTCCGTGACGCCTCCGCTGCCCCCTGCCGTTCCGTCATCGCCGCGTACGCCGGGTTCCCCGCTCGCGGGCTTCTTCATCGACCTGGGCATCGGCGCAGCGGTACTGCTGTCGCTGAGCCTGATCGGCGGGCTGGTCTGGGGGCTGTATCGCGGCGCGATCGTGGGCTACCAGGCCGCCCGTGATGGTACGGATGCCTCCGCCGTGGCGGGTCTGGCCCAACAGCTGGGTCAACCCGGTGCACTCGCCCAGATCCTGATGGCGCTGGTCGCCACCGGGGGCGCGGCGCTGGTGCTGTACTTCTTCCGTCGCCGGGCCACGCCCGCCGAACGTGCGCTGTCCTTCCAGGCCGCGCGTCGCCCCTCGACATGGGGGTGGACATTGCTGGTCGCCACCGGGGTGATCATCGGCAGCAACCTGATCGCCTGGCTGGCCAAACAGGCCGGCATCGAGCCGGTGCCAACCAATCTGGCGCTGATGGAACAGGCGATCACGCGCTTCCCGTGGTTCCTCGCTCTGTTTGCCGTGGTGCTCGCGCCGGCCTATGAAGAGCTGTTGTTCCGCCGTGTCCTGTTCGGTCGCCTGTGGCAGGCCGGCCGTCCGGCGCTGGGCATCGTCCTGAGCAGCCTGGCCTTCGCCCTCGTGCATGAAATCCCCGGCACGAGTGCCAACGGCCCGTGGGAAATCGCTCAGCTGTGGCTCGTCTACGGCGCCATGGGCGCAGCCTTCGCCTGGTTGTACCAGCGCACCGGTACCCTCTGGGCCCCGATCGCCGCACATGGGTTGAACAATGGCATCGCGCTGGTGGCGCTGATGTTCCTGGGCATCCAATGATCGATGCGCGGCTTGACGAAAATTTACGTCGCCGCGTTCCACACTGCGCACATGAACACGGGGGATCGCACATGAAACCAGTGCTGTTGGGAATTGCCATCGCCATGCTGGTGAGCGCGTGCGCCACCACGACCTCGCCGACCGGCCGCCGCCAGATGGTCGGCGGGGTGTCGCAGGCCGAACTGGATCAGCTCGGCGCGCAGGCGTTTACCGAAACCAAGTCCAAGGGCACGCTCAGCAAGGATCCGAAGCAGACGGCCTACGTGCAGTGCGTGGTCAATGCCCTGGTCGCCCAGCTGCCCCAACAGTACCGTGGCGTACGGTGGGAAACAGCGCTGATGGTCGACAAGGAACCCAACGCGTTCGCCCTGCCCGGCGGCAAGGTCGGGGTCAACACCGGCATCTTCACCGTCGCCAAGAACCAGGATCAGCTGGCCGGGGTGATCGGCCACGAGATCGGGCATGTCATCTCGCGCCACCACGAAGAACGCATCACCCGGCAGATGGGCGCGCAGACCGGCCTGTCGGTGCTCGGCGCCCTCGCGGGCGCGGCGTACGGCGAGGGGGCGGCCAGCACGGTCAACCAGCTCGGTGGCGCTGGCGCCCAGGCAGCCTTCCTGCTGCCAGGGTCGCGCACCCAGGAAAGCGAGGCCGATATCGTCGGCCAGCGCCTGATGGCCGAGGCCGGCTTCAACCCGGCGCAGGCGGTCGATCTGTGGCAGAACATGATGGCGGCCAGTGGCGGCCGATCACCGCAGTGGCTGTCCACCCACCCCGATCCAGCCAACCGCATCCGCGAATTGCAGCGAGACGCGCCGTCCCTGAGTGGTGTATACCAACAGGCCCAGGCAGCCGGGCGGCGGCCGAAGTGCGGCTGATGCCCCCGTATGCGACCAAAAGATGCTGTATTGCAGCATCGGAAACGATTTCTCACGCCATCAGTTTCTGATACGTTTGGCGGCTCAGATTTTTCTGACAGTCCGTTTTGATGCCGCTGCGGCGGTTCGATCGAGGTGAAAGATGATTTTCAGCAATCACAAGCAAGCCGTCCTTTCCGTCCTCATCGCGACCGCTGTAAGTGGCGCCATGATCACCGATGCCTTTGCCCAGGCCCGCTCCTCCGAGCGCGGTGCCCGCGGTGGGAAGAAGCAGGCCAAGGCCGAAGTGCTCTACCCGAACGCAACCCGCCAGGAGCCGGAGCAGAAGTCCTCGGCCAAGGTCGGCCCGAAGCTGCAGAAGCTGATTGACAGCTACAACGATCAGAAGTTCCCGGAAACCCGCGCGCAGGCCGAAGAGATCCTGGCCAACCCGGCCGCGAACAACTACGACAAGTCGCTCGCCGCGCAGCTCGCCTCGCAGGCCGCCTATCAGCTCGACGACAACGTCGCCGCCAAGAAGTACCTCGAGCAGGTGCTGCAGCTCGGTGGGCTGGACAACAACGGCCACTACCAGTCGATGCTGATGCTCGGCCAGCTGCAGCTCCAGGACGACCAGACCAACGAAGGCCTGGCCACGCTGGACAAGTATTTCGCCGAGACCAAGTCGAGCAAGCCGGAAGAGCTGATCGCCAAGGGCCAGGCGCTGTACCAGGCCGAGCGTTACGCCGAGGCCATCCCGGTGCTGCAGCAGGCCATCGCCGGCTCGTCGGAGCCGAAGGACAGCTGGAACCAGCTGCTGATGGCTGCCATGGCCGAAGGCGGCCAGACCGGTGAAGCGGTCAAGCAGGCCGAAGCCCTGGCCGCAAAGAACCCGAACGACAAGAAAGCCCAGCTGAACCTGGCCAGCATGTACATGCAGGCCGACCAGATGGACAAGGCCGGCGCGGTGATGGGCAAGCTCTACACCGCCGGCCAGCTGACCGACGAGCGCGAGTACAAGCAGCTGTACTCGATCTACGCCAACAGCGAGAACAAAGAAAAGGACGTCATTGCCGTTATCAATGATGGCCTGCAGAAAAACATCCTGAAGCCGGATTATCAGGTATACCTGGCACTGGCCCAGGCGTACTACTACTCCGACCCGCAGCAGGCGGACAAGGCGATCGAGGCGTGGCAGAAGGCTGCCCCGCTTTCCAAGGACGGCGAGACCTACCTGAATCTGGCACGCGTGCTGCATTCGGAAGGTCGCATTCCGGAGGCCAGGCAGGCCGCCCAGCAAGCGCTGGCGAAGGGTGTGAAGAACCAGGCGGATGCCAAGAAAATCATCAACCTGAAGTAAGTAGGAATAACGCCTGAATGCCTGCAGAAGTGATGCGCAGGCGCTCAGGATTGGTATAAGCTTGGAGGTTCCTGCGGTGTCATGCACCGCTGATCATGGGCTACCTGTCCCCGGGTATCCCGGCCCCACTAATGAGCTCTTGGCGCATGACGGAACAACTAGTCGTTCACAGGTACGAACAACGCGATGACACCGGCCTCTCCTGGCCGCGTATCGTGGGTATCGCTTTTGTAATCGCACTGCATCTCGCCGCCTTCATGATGCTTCTGATCCCGGCTGTGGCCCCCAAGGCCGTGGCGGAGAAAGAACGCAACATCATGGTGACCCTGGTCGACGCTCCGCCGCCGCCCCCACCGCCGCCGCCGCCGCCGCCGCCGGATGACACCCCGCCGCCGCCGGTAAAGAACCTGTCGCCGCCGAAGCCGTCCCCGGTTCCGCCGCCGCCGCAGGCTCCAGTGGTCGATATCCCGGACCCGCGTCCGACCGACATCGTCACGCCGCCTTCGCCGCCGTCGCCGCCGCAGCCCCCGAGCACCATCGAGGCAAGCGTCGACATCTCGTCGAAGAACATGAACCCCCCGCGTTACCCGCCGGCAGCGTTCCGTGCTGGTATCCAGGGTGAAGTCATCCTGATCATTGACGTCGATGCCAATGGCAACGTCACCAATGTGTCGGTCGAGAAGTCCAGCCGTAACCGTGACCTCGATCGCGCCGCCATGGAAGCAGCTCGCAAGTGGAGCTTCCGTTCCGCGGAATCGGGCGGGAAGAAGGTCGCAGGTCGCGTTCGCGTCCCGGTCAACTTTGCGCTGAACTGATAGTGGCCGGTGGCCCGCCGGCCACCGCCTCTAGCGGTTATTTCTAGCAATACCCTTTATCACCACACACAACAAAGGTAAGCGTCATGCTGCAGGAACTTTTCATCGCCGCTGCTGCCGGGGGCAACTCCAACGCCCTGTCGCAGATGGGCTTCGAGCACCTGATCCACGAGATGACCACCCAGCCGGGTGACTTCGCGGTCTCCTGGGTCGTGCTGCTGACCCTGATCATCATGTCGGCCATGTCCTGGTACTGGACCGTCATCAACATCTTCCGCGCTGCCCGTCTGAAGGCCGCCGCCGACAAGGTCACCAGCCTGTTCTGGGATACCCCGAACGCGCAGGACGCCATCCGTGCGATGGAAGAACAGCCGGCTTCGGAGCCCTTCTCCAAGATCGCTCTGGACGCTGCACAGGCTGCTGCGCACCACCAGCGTTCGGAAGGCGGCACCTCGGGTGGCCTGGGTGAAAACCTGAGCCGTTCGGAGTTCGTCGATCGCGCCCTGCGTCAGGCCGTGACCCGCGAAAGCAACAACCTGCAGTCGGGCATGACCCTGCTGGCCACCGTCGGCGCAACCGCTCCGTTCGTGGGTCTGCTGGGTACCGTGTGGGGCATCTACGGCGCGCTGATCAAGATCGGTGCCACCGGTTCCGCCTCGATCGACGCCGTTGCCGGCCCGGTGGGTGAAGCACTGATCATGACCGCCATCGGTCTGTTCGTGGCTATCCCGGCCGTGTTCGCCTTCAACTTCTTCAGCAAGATCAACAGCGCCACGATCAGCAAGTTCGATACGTTCGCTCACGACCTGCACGACTTCTTCGCCACCGGTTCGCGCGTTCGCTAATAGCGACGCGCGTCACCCAGCGAGAACGTAGTCAACACGATCTAGACGGAGCCCGTTATGGCTTTCAGTAGTGGTAACAGCGGCGGCCCCATGGCCGACATCAACGTTACGCCCCTCGTGGACGTGATGCTGGTGCTGCTGATCATCTTCATCATCACGGCGCCCCTGATGTCCCACAAGGTCAAGGTGGATCTGCCTGAGGCCAACCTGGTGCAGAATCCGGAAGACGCTGAAAAGCGGGCGAGCCCGATCACCTTGGCAGTCAAGGAAGACGGCTCGATCTACTGGAACGACGAGGAAATCGACAAGCAGACGCTCGAGTCTCGCTTGGCGACCGCCGCCCAGCAGACCCCGCAGCCGCCCCTCAACCTGCGTGGTGACCGCACCACCAAGATGCGCGTCATCAATGAGATGACGAAGATCGCGCAGGAACAGGGCATGCTCGACGTGGGCTTCGTCGCCACCAAAGAGAAGGGGCAGTAAGCCATGGCATTCAGTACTGGTGGTAGCCGCGGCCCCATGGCCGACATCAACGTCACGCCCCTCGTGGACGTGATGCTGGTGCTCCTGATCATCTTCATCGTCACCGCGCCGATCATGACGTACCCGATCGCCGTTGACCTGCCGCAGCGCGTGCTCAACCCACCGCCGGTGACTGTCGAACCGCCGCCGCCGATCGAGCTGAAGGTGGACGCCAGCAACCAGGTGTCGTGGAACAACAGCCCCGTGGCTGTGGGCGAACTGCAGCAGCGTATGGAGCAGGAAGTCCAGCGTGATCCGACCAACCAGCCGGAACTGCGCATCGATGCCAGCCCGGACTCCGAGTACGACGTGATGGCCAAGGTGTTGGCTGCCGCGAAGAATGCTCAGATGAAGAAGATCGGCTTCGTGCAGCAGTAATACGCAAGACGCAGTCATGACGCGACTGGAAAACGCCCCTGGAAACAGGGGCGTTTTTTTTGTGCCGCCGGCCGTGGATACGCGCCAGCGGCACGCCGCCCGCTATCATCCGGCCATGCTCGCAACCTTCGACGTCTTCGGGGACTGGCTCGATGCCATCCCCCACCTGCGCCCCCTGATGGTGGCGGCCTACATTCTCTATCTGCTGTGGCTGATCGGTTGGATCATGCTGCAGAAACGCGAGCCGGTCGCCACGCTGAGCTGGATCCTCTCGCTGGCCGCCCTGCCCTACCTGGGCCTCTTCATTTATTACCTGCTCGGCCCGCAGAAGGTGAAACGGCAGCGCCTGCGCCGTGGCCGTTCGCGCTCGGGCATGGAGCACTACAGCAGCGTCTGTCCCCCCGATGCGGACTGCACGGAGCTGGCCAAGATCGCCCAGGCCACCACCGGGCTGTCGCCGAGCTCGGCCACCGAAGTGGAGTGGCTGGTCGATGGTGCGGCGACCTACAGCGCACTGCTTGCCGCGGTGGCCACGGCCAAGGACCACCTGCACCTGGAGTACTACATCTTCAACCCGGACCACGCCGGCACCGCGTTGCGCGATGCGCTGACCGAGCGTGCGGCGGCCGGCGTGCGCGTGCGCCTGCTGCTGGATGCGGTCGGCTCGTCGTCCCTCCGCAAGCGCTTCCTGCAGCCGCTGCTGGATGCCGGTGCCGAAGTGGTCTGGTTCCATCCGCGGCAGCTGCTCAAGCCGTTCAAGCGGCCGTGGTTGAATCTGCGCACGCACCGCAAGCTGGTCATCATCGACGGCCTGCAGGCGTTCACCGGCGGCATCAACATTACCGACGAGGAAGACGAGAGCGTCCGCGCGGATGCGTATCGCGACCTGCACATGCGGCTGCGGGGCCACGTGGTGCGCAGTCTGCAGCTGGTCTTCATCGAGGACTGGATCTACGCCACCGGCCAGGAGCCGGCGCGCTTCAACATCGCCCAGCTGTGGCCGGAGACGATGCCCAGCCGCAGCGAGGGCAGCATCAATGCGCAGGTGCTGGTGTCCGGCCCGGATTCGTCGTGGGAGACCATCCACCGGCTGCATGTCGCGGCGATCCATGAAGCGAAGGAGCGGGTCTGGCTGGTCACGCCCTACTTCGTTCCCGGCGAGGCCGCGCGCATGGCGCTCACCTCGGCCGCGCTCGGCGGCCTGGACGTGCGCCTGCTGGTGCCCAAGATGAGCGACTCCTGGTTCGTCACCCAGGCCGCACGCTCCTATTTCGACGAGCTGCTGCAGGCAGGCGTCAAGATCTACGAGTACGGCCCGCGCATGCTGCACACGAAGGCGTTCATCGCCGATGACGACGTGTGCATCGTCGGCAGTGCCAACTTCGACCACCGCAGTTTCCGGCTCAACTTCGAGCTCTCGATGATGATCAGCGACACCGGCCGGGTAGCCGCACTGGCCGAGATCCTGCTTGCCGAGTACAGCAGCGCTTCGCCGGTGCGCAACGACCGCCAGCGCTCGCTGTGGCGGCACCGCGTCCCGGAGGCGTTCGCGCGGCTGGCCTCGCCGCTGCTGTAGCCGCCGCTCCCCGTGGAACCGCACCGGGCGCCAGCGCTACACTGGCCCGGTCAATCGGGGAGAACGACATGTACTGGCTCTTTCTGCTGTTCGCGCTGGCCTGTTTCGGCATGGCGCTCAAGACCCCCCACATGGGGCTGATGGCGCTGTCGCTGCTGGGCACCCTGGTGTTCCTGCTGGCGTGGGTCCGTGGCCTCTACGTGGCCCGCTTCGGCGATGTGCAGCCCACCCGTGCGGCCATCACCGATCCCAACGAACTCCGTCGGCTGCGGGAGCTCGCCCTCCAGGCGCGCACCCCGACCGCTCAGGGTGAATCCGACCCCTCGTAGTGCCATGACCCAACTCAGCGTCAACGTGAACAAGATCGCCGTCCTGCGCAACTCGCGCGGCGGTGCGGACCCGGACGTGCTGCAGGCCGCCCGTGTCTGCCTGGACGCTGGCGCGCACGGCATCACCGTGCACCCGCGCCCGGACCGTCGCCACATCCACGCCGAGGACGTGCTCGCGCTGTCCGCGTTGACGACCGAGCGCGGCGTGGAGTTCAACATCGAGGGCAACCCGTTCGCGCCCCCGCGTGAGGGCTATCCCGGGCTGCTGCCGCTGTGCGCGCAGACCCGCCCCGCCCAGGCCACCCTGGTGCCCGATGGCGACGGCCAGCTCACTTCCGACCACGGCTTCGACTTCGGCCGGGATGCGCAGCGCCTGCGCCCGCTGATCGCCGAGTTGAAGACGTTCGGCTGCCGGGTCAGCCTGTTCGTGGATGCGGGAAACCCCGACATCGCCCAGGCCGCGGCAATCGGTGCCGACCGCGTGGAGCTCTACACCGGCCCCTACGCCGAGGCGCATGCCGCCGGCGACGCCACGGCCATGCTGGCGCTGTTCGCGGATGCAGCCCGCCGCGCGCAGGCGGTCGGCCTGGGCGTCAACGCCGGGCACGACCTGTCGCAGGACAACCTGGCGGCGTTCCTGCAGGCAGTGCCCGACGTGCTGGAGGTCTCAATTGGCCACGCCCTGATCAGCGAGGCGCTGTACGCCGGGTTGGACGCCACGGTGAAGGGATATCTGCGGCTGCTCTGATGCGGCGCGTATCCCCGCCGCGTAAGGGCCCCGCATCCGGGAGGAGCCGACCGTTGGTCGGCTCAGCCGCCTGGTGACATGGCACGCCAGGTACCCGCCCAGACCCTGTGGATAATTTTGGGGATCAATTCGGCCCCCACCCCCGGCAACCCTTGCCCGGCGCGGGTTTCACTTCCAATTGCCCCTGTGGTTAGTAATACTACTAACCATGGAAATCTCCTATCTCCGCCGTTCCGACGCCGCGACGTCTCATTCCCTGAGACCTCGCGGCGATAGCCTTTGATCATGGGTATTGCGATCAAAGGCCGGGGCTCCAGCACGCACTTGGCGGGCCGCTTCGAGGTCACCGTCAGCGAAGCGATGGACGACGGCTGGGCGCCGGACGAGAGCGAGGAGTTCGCCGCGCCGCGTCTGCGCACCGAAGTACGCGCCGAAACCGCGCGCAGCATCATCAGCCGCAACAAGTCGCCGGATGTCGGCTTCAGCCAGTCGGTCAATCCCTATCGAGGCTGCGAACACGGCTGCTCGTACTGCTTCGCCCGGCCCTCGCACGCCTATCTCAATCTCTCGCCCGGTCTGGACTTCGAGACCAAGCTGTTCGCCAAGACCAATGCGCCGCAGCTGCTGCGCAAGGAGTTCTCGCGGCCCGGGTACGTGCCGCAGCCGATCGCGCTGGGCATCAATACCGATGCCTACCAGCCGATCGAGCGCAAGCTCAAACTGACGCGCCAGCTGATCGAGGTGATGCTGGAGACCCAGCACCCGTTCTCGTTGATCACCAAGAACGCGCTGGTCGAGCGCGACATCGACCTGCTCGCACCGCTGGCCGAAAAGCAGCTGGTCAGCGTGCACTTCTCGGTGACCTCGCTGGACCCGCACCTGTCCGCCAGGCTGGAACCGCGCGCCTCGGCCCCGCATGCACGGCTGCGCGCCATGCGTCGCCTGAGCGATGCCGGCATCCCGGTCGGGGTGATGGTCGCGCCGGTGATCCCGTGGATCAGCGATGCCGAACTGGAAGCCGTGCTCGAGGCTGCCCGTGATGCCGGTGCGTCCACCGCCGGCTACGTGCTGCTGCGCCTGCCGCTGGAAGTGGCCCCGCTGTTCCGCGATTGGCTCGACACCCACCACCCGGACCGCGCCACGCACGTGATGAGCACCATCAACCAGCTGCGCGGCGGCAAGGACTACAACAGCCAGTTCGGCACGCGCATGCGCGGCGAAGGCGTGTACGCGGATCTGCTGTCCAACCGCTTCAAGCTGGCCCGCAAGCGCCTGGGCTTCGACGCGCAGAACAGCCACTGGCCGAAACTGGACTGCACCCGCTTCCTGCGGCCGCTGCCGCCGCGGGTGGACTCACCCCAAGGCTCGTTGTTCTGACCCGCGCCCCGATGGACTTTGGGACGCGCCCGCCCAACAATCGGGCCAGGCACCGCGCCGCGGTGGTCTGACGTCCACATCGGACATCCAGGGGGAACCACATGTCATCGGCAGCCACCTCGGCCGCGTCCAACGCGGCCAGCATCGCGATCAATGCCGCCATCACCGCAGCGGTGCAGCAGCAGCGCGACGCCGTGATCGCACACTTTACTGGACGCCAGGCGCTGTCTCCGCAGAGCGCGATCGCGGCCGACACCATCGACCCCGCATTGCAGGTGCCGCTGAAGTATTACCGCGACAACGGCGTCATCCGCGATGCCGGCGCTGATCGTCTCTATCTGGACCTGGACGTGTTGGCCGGGCTGAAGGCCAAGGCGAAGCGCACCGGGCGCACTGTGTTGATCACGGTGATGGTGTTGGCGGTGGTGGTTGCAGCCGTCGTGGTGGTGCTGGCGACGTGGTAACACATGGGTTGCCCGTGTCACCCGGTGGCTGTGAATGCAAGGAGAGCGCGTCGGGATGAAATGGATTCATCGACTTGGATCGCCTTCCTGTGGATGCTCCCAGTGAACTTCGTAGTACCGGGCTGAAAATTGCGTACCGTGTTCCTCTAGGCGAACAGGAGCTGGTCGGGTTGTCGTTGGCGATCCTTGGAACCGTGGGAGCGACGGTTTCGACTCGCCGAGGCCGCGTGAGTCGTTCCGATACGGCCGCTGATCGATGACACGGGATAGAGCGAACCTTTGCTCAATCGGCAAGCATTTGAACGGATAGAGTGGAAGGCGTTGATCGACACGTTGAACTCAAGCCAAGGAGGAGGCACATGCTGGACCATCACTGGAGGATGGTGAATCTCGTGGTGTTCGTCCTGATCACGATTGGGACGGGAGTGAATGCTCTCTGCAGGATTGCAGACGGAAAATTTACCGGCGTGCACCAGTACGCGCTGGCTTTCTTTGGCTTGTTCACTCTATTCCTGAGTGTCGTCACCGTCATGACGATGCTGCGTAAAGATGATTGAACGCGGCAAGAGGCGAGCACCAGGCAGGGCGCTCAATTCCCACCAAACAATTTCTGCGCACTCTGGAAAAGAACCCAGCTCGTTGCAATGAACTTGTCCCCACCCTGCGGCCGGTTGCCCCGATGCGTGTGGGTAAACGCGGTCGGTGCGATCAACAGGCTGCCCGTGCGCGGCGCGACCTTGCGGCCCTGGAACAGGAACTCGGTTTCGCCGGCGTCGAAATCGTCGTTGAGGTAGAGCGTCCACAGCAGGTGGCGGTGCAGTGTTTCGCCGGCTGGATCGCGCGGATACAGCTCGCAGTGCCAGTACGGATAGCCGCCCTCGCCCGCTGCATACCATTGCAGATTGATGGCACCCGGACGCAGGCAGGTGCGGGCCAGATCGGACAACGCGGCGTCGTCCATGTCGGGGAAATCCTCGGCCGCCAACCGGCGCGGCTGGCCCTGACTGTCCTGGATCTGCAACATCAACGGCGAGATCAGGGCCTGTGGATAACGGCGTAGATAAGTCAGCAAACCCTTGAAAACCGCCTGCTGCAGCACCGCTTCCGCCTGCCGCCACTCGGGGCGCCCGCTGATCCGCAGATCCTTGCTGTGCTTGAGTTCCGGGAACACGCCGCTGCCCACTTCGCCCGGCTGCAACTGCGCACTGGATCGCATCTGGGCCCGCAGGGCCGCGCAGACCTCGTTGGGGACGGCGTTGTGGATTACTTCGATGAAATCGAGCGGCGCGTCGGCAGTCATGGGGTCGTCCGTGGGCACGAGTGGCCGATGGTGACCGCTGCCGTGGCCGATGTCACGCCGTTCCCACGTAACAACAGGGCTGACCGATCGGCCAGCCCTGTGTAGGAAATCAACCCGCCGCGCTGTCGTGTTCGCGGTGGTAACGGGTGGCTTCTTCCACCTCGTTGCGCGAGCCGAGGAACACCGGCACGCGCTGGTGCAACTGGTCGGGCTGGATGTCGAGGATGCGCTCGCGGCCGGTGGTGGCGGCGCCGCCGGCCTGCTCGACCAGCAGGCCCATCGGGTTGGCTTCGTACATCAGGCGCAGCTTGCCGGCCTTGGACGGATCCTTCGTGTCCCACGGATAGATGAAGATGCCGCCGCGGGTCAGGATGCGGTGCACGTCGGCCACCATGCTGGCGATCCAGCGCATGTTGAAGTTCTTGCCGCGCGCGCCTTCCTTGCCGGCCAGCAGATCCTGCACATAGCCCTGCATCGGGGTTTCCCAATGCCGCTGGTTGGACATGTTGATCGCGAATTCCTGGGTGTCCGCCGGGATCTGCATGTCCGGCGTGGTCAGCACGAACTCGCCTTTCTCGCGGTCCAGGGTGAACGCATGCGTGCCGTGGCCGACGGTGAGCACCATCTGCGTGCTCGGCCCGTAGATGCAGTAGCCGGCCGCGACCTGCGCGGTGCCCGGCTGCAGGAAGCTGGCATCGTTGGGCTGCTCGGTGCCCGGCGGGCAGCGCAGCACCGAGAAGATGGTGCCGACCGACACGTTGACGTCGATGTTGGAGCTGCCATCGAGGGGATCGAACAGCAGCAGGAAGTCACCGCGCGGGTAGGTGTCGGGCACCGGCTGGCAGTGATCCATCTCTTCCGAGGCGCAGGCGGCCAGGTGGCCGCCCCATGCGTTGGCTTCCAGCAGGATCTCGTTGCTGATCACGTCCAGCTTCTTCTGCGCCTCGCCCTGCACGTTGCCGGTACCGGCTTCGCCGAGCACACCGCCCAGCGCGCCCTTGCTGACCGTGATGGAGATGCTGGTGCAGGCGCGGGCGACGACAGCGATCAGCTGGCGCAGATCGGCGTTGATGCGGCCGGCATGTTGCTCTTCGATCAGATAGCGGGTCAGCGACGTCTGGGACATGGAATCAGGCGGCCTTCAGAGGAGAAGCGCCTATTGTCGCCCTTCGCTGGAGCCATTACGAGGCGCGGGCGGCGCCACATGGCAGAACGGCCGCGCAGGGCGGCCGTTCTGCTTCACAGGGGCGATATCGCTCAGCCCTTGCTGACGGTCGCCACGGCCTTGGCCACGTATGCCAGGTTGCCCTGGTTCAGTGCGGCCACGCAGATGCGGCCGGTGCCGACGGCGTAGATCGCGAACTCGTCGCGCAGGCGGTCCACCTGGGCGCGGCTCAGGCCCGAGTACGAGAACATGCCGGCCTGGTCGTTGATGAAGGCGTACTCCGGTGCGCCGGCGGCGACCAGGTTCTCCACCAGGCCATGGCGCAGGGCGTGGATGCGCTCACGCATCTCGGTCAGTTCCGCTTCCCACACCTGGCGCAGCTCGACGCTGTTGAGCACGCCGGACACCAGTGCCGCACCGTGGTTGGACGGGCTGGAGTAGATCGTGCGGATGATGCGCTTGACCTGCGACTGCACGGCCTTGGCCGCGTTCGCGTCCGGGGCGACCACCGACAGTGCGCCAATGCGCTCGCCATACAACGAGAACGACTTGGAGTACGAGTTGGCGACCACGAAGCTGTCGATGCCGGCCTCGGCGATGATGCGCACGGCGGCGCCGTCTTCGCTGATGCCCTTGTCGAAGCCCTGGTAGGCCATGTCGATGAACGGGAACAGCTGGCGGTCCTTCAACAGCTCGGCCACCTGCTTCCACTGCGCGACGGTGAGGTCGGCACCGGTCGGGTTGTGGCAGCACGCGTGCAGCAGCACCACGGTGCCCGGCTGCAGCTTGCCGAGGTCGGCCAGCATGCCGTCGAAGTCCACGCCATGCGTGGCGGCATCGAAGTAGGTGTAATCGACCACGTCGAAGCCGGCCGCGCCGAACACCGCGCGATGGTTTTCCCAGCTCGGGTTGCTGATCGCGATGGTGGCGTGCGGCAGCAGCTTGTGCAGCAGGTCCGCGCCGACGCGCAGCGCACCGCTGCCGCCGATGGTCTGCGAGGTGGCCACGCGGCCGGCGGCCAGCAGCGGCGAATCCTTGCCGAAGACCAGCTCACGGGTGGCCTGGTTGTAGGCCGGCAGGCCGTCGATCGGCAGGTAGCCGCGCGGTTTGGCGTCATTGGCCAGCTGCTGTTCGATCGTGTTCACGGCGCGGAGCAGCGGGATGCGGCCGCTCTCGTCGTAATAGATGCCCACGCCCAGGTTGACCTTGATCAGGCGGCTGTCGGCGTTGTAAGCCTCGGTCAGGCCCAGGATCGGGTCGCCTGGGACCAGTTCCACATTTGCAAAGAAGGACACGGCGGTACTCATTCGGATGACGGAAGGGGGAGGTGGCGCGACGCGGATCTGGCGGCAGAATCAGCCAAAACCGACCCATCGTAACAAAGCCCCGCCGAGGGCGCCGAGGCTGTCGTCACGTCCGCTTCCGTACCATGGCGTGCGGCACGCCCATTCACCGAGGATCCCGCCCCGCATGCTCCGTCTTACCCCGCTGGCCCGCCACTGTGCGCTGGCCTCGGCCGTGTTGCTGCCATCGCTGGCGCAGGCCCAGAACACCCCCGCCGCGCCCGCGCCGATCGAGCGGCTGCCCACCGTGCAGGTCCAGGCCGCGCGCGTGGCACAGGTGGCCGATATCGACCTGCCGGCCTCGCTGACCACAGTCTGGGTGGACGAGGACCGCACCGGGCCGCTGGCCCAGCTCTCCGAGGCGCTCAACGGCATTCCCGGGGTGGTTGCCCGCGATCGTCAGAACTACGCGCAGGACACCCAGCTCTCGATCCGCGGTTTCGGCGCGCGCTCGACCTTCGGCGTGCGCGGCGTGCGGGTGCTGGTGGACGGTGTACCGGCCACCATGCCCGACGGCCAGGGCCAGCTCTCCCACGCCAGCCTGCTCTCGGCGCAGCGCGTGGAAGTGCTGCGCGGGCCGTTCTCGGCGCTGTACGGCAACTCCTCCGGCGGCGTGGTCCAGGTCTGGAGCGCGGACGGCGCCGAAGGCGACCCATGGCGCCTGCGGGTGGATACCGGCAGCGACAACACCGTGAGCGCCGGCGCCCAGCTGCGCGGCGTGCAGGGGCCGATCCGCTACAACGTGGCCGCCAACCATTTCCGCACCGATGGCTGGCGCGACCACAGCCAGGCCCGGCGCGAATCGGTCAACGCCCGGCTCGGCACCGATGTCGGTGGTGGCCAGCTTGATCTGGTGCTGAACTACTTCGATGCACCCGATGCGCAGGATCCGCTCGGCCTGACCCGCGCCCAGGTGCGCGAGAACCCGCGCCAGGCCACCGCCGTGGCCACCCAGTACAACACCCGCAAATCCGTGCGCCAGGCCCAGGCCGGGCTGGTGTTCACCCGAACGGAAGGCGCGCAGACGTGGCGTGCGATGGGCTATGCCGGTCAGCGAAGTGTCGAGCAATACCTGGCGATCCCGCCGGGGCCGCAGGCCAATCCGCTGCATGCCGGCGGGGTGATCGACCTGGACGGGGCCTACGGCGGTGTCGACGCGCGCTGGGCCTGGCGGGGCGACTGGGCCGGGCGCCCGCTGGACGTGGTGATCGGCGCCAATGCCGACCGTCAGCAGCAGGATCGCAACGGTTACGAGAACTTCGTGGGCGACCAGGTGGGCATCAAGGGCCGCCTGCGCCGTGACCAGAGCGACCGGGTCGAGAACGTGGACCAGTTCGCGCAGGCGTGGTGGCAGTGGGCGCCGCGCTGGTCGTTGCTGCTCGGTGTGCGCCACAGCACGGTCCGTTTCCGCTCCAACGACCACTACATCACGGCCGGTAATCCGGACGACAGCGGTTCGCGGCGTTACGAGGCGACCACGCCGGTGGCCGGGGTGGTGTTCCGTGCCAGCGATGCCTGGCGGCTGTACGCCTCGGCCGGCCGTGGCTTTGAAACCCCGACCTTCAACGAGCTGGGCTACCGCGCCGATGGCCAGGCCGGGCTGGCGCTGGATCTCTCGGCGGCCCGCAGCCGCAACCTGGAAGTCGGCAGCAAATGGCATGGGCAGAGTGGCGCGCAGGTCGAGGCCGCGCTGTTCCGCGCCGATACCGATGACGAGCTGGCCGTGGCCAGCAACAGCGGCGGCCGCAGCACCTACCGCAACATCGGCCGCACCCGCCGCCAGGGCGCGGAGGCCAGCGTCGTGCAGCCGCTGGGCGCGCAGGCAGATCTTTCGCTGGCCTACACCTGGATCGAGGCCACCGTGCGCGACCCGTATGCACTGTGCGCGGCCACGGGCTGCAACACGGTGACGGCCGGTTCACGCCTGCCGGGCGTGCCCAGGCAGCAGTGGAACGCGCGGGTGCAGTACCGGCCGGGCCCGTGGCAGTGGGCGGCCGAGGTCGTGGCCTCCAGCGACACCGTGGTCAACGACCTGGCCACCGACAGCGCACCGGGCTACGCGCTGCTGAATCTGGAACTGTCGCGGCGCTGGACCACCGCGCAGGGCACGCTGCGGGCCTTCGCGCGGATCGACAATGCGCTGGACCAGCGTTACATCGGCTCGGTGATCGTCAACGATGGCAACCAGCGCTTCTTCGAACCCGGTCCGGACCGCCGCTACAACGTGGGGGTGCAGTGGCAGTGGGCGCCGTGACCTAACGGGGCGGCTTGGCGGGCACGAACGGTGAGGTCGGGTCGCTCGCCGGGAAGGTCTCTTCCATCGCCTCGTCCTGATTGTCGCTGGCATGTTCCTTGCGCTGGCGGCGCTGGTATTCATCTTCGCGGCGGTGATGACCCGCCGGGCCCTTCTCACCGGCGGCCGAATCCTTGCGGTCGCGCGGGACGGGGTCCGGGGTGACCGCCACCGGCAGGTGATCGGACGCGTCGTCGGGCACGGACATGCCGGCGCCGCGGTCTTCGGCATCCTGGTTGTCATGTTTGGCGCGCTGCTCGCCGGGGACCGGGGCGGTGGCGTCGCGCAGGGGATCGCGTGGCATGGGAGTTCTCCAGTAACGGTGCGCTCCACTACAGCGCGCGGCGGGTGAAGTCGCCGCGAATCCCGTTGCAGCAACGAATCTGTCACGGCTGGATAACGGCGGCGGGTCTATTCCTGCCTGCCCCACCGCTGTCGGAGTCGTGTCATGCCCCGCCTGGACCGCCGTGCCGCACCCGCGTTGTTCAACGCCTACCTGCAGCCGGAACGGAGCGGGCGCCGTGCGCGCCGCGACCGCGCCGAGGACGCGCAGGCGATCGCACAGGACTACCTGCAGTACATGCGCAGTGATTACGAGCAGCGCCGCAGCCATGGCCGGCGTAGCTGGCGCGACCTCTACCCGGCCTATGCCTTCGCGCTGACCACGCATTACGCCGATTGGCCGCGCGGCGCCGACGACACCGATGGCGAGCTGGCCGAGCACTGGGAGCAGATGCGCGGCCAATCCCGGCTGGGCTGGCCGCAGGCGCGGGCGGTGGTCGAGGATGCCTGGCTGGCGCTGGACCACATGCCGGCGGCGGCGGTGCACGGCCTGCTGCAGTAGCGGTGCCGTGCAGCCGGCCTGCACAGGCCGGACACGGGCGTTTCACGTGCCGCGCGGTACAGCTGCCCTCCCTGTAGTGTTGGAGTGGCGCCACCATGGCCCGACCGATCTGGACCGGCACGCTGTCATTCGGGCTGCTCAATGTCCCGGTGTCGCTGATGTCCGGCGAACGCAACGTCGATCTGCACTTCCGGATGCTCGATTCGCGCGACCGCAAACCGATCCGCTTCGAGCGCGTCAACGCCGACACCGGCGAGGAAGTGCCGTGGAAGGACATCGTCAAAGCCTACGAATACGACAAGGGCAGCTACGTCGTGCTGGAGGAAGACGATATCCGCTCGGCCGCACCGGAGAGCCATGAGGCGGTCGAGGTGGAGACCTTCGTCGATGCCGGCACGATCGATCCGCGCTACTACGAGAAGCCCTACCTGCTGGTGCCCGCCAAGAAAGCCGAGAAAGGCTACGTGCTGCTGCGCGAAACGCTGCGCAGCACCGGCAAGGTCGGCATCGCACGGGTGGTGGTGCGTACGCGCGAGTACCTGTGCGCGGTGATGCCGCATGGCGATGCGCTGGTGCTGATGATCCTGCGCTATCCGCAGGAACTGGTGGACCCGGAAGACTACAAGCTGCCCAGTGGCAGCCTGTCCGAGTACCGCATCAACAGCAAGGAAACCGCCATGGCCGAGCAGCTGATCGAGTCGATGTCCGGCGAATGGAAGCCGGACGAGTACCACGATGAGTTCCGCGAGCGCCTGCACACATTGCTGAAGAAGCGGATCAAGGCCAAGGGCGGCACCACCAAGGTGGAGGAAGAGCCGGTTCCGCGTGAGGATGATGCGACCAACGTGGTCGACTTCATGTCGCTGCTGCAGAAGAGCCTGGATGCCAAGAAGCGCACGCCGGCGGCCAGGAAGACACCGGCGAAGAAGGCCACGGCCAAGGTCGCCAAACCCACTGCCGCGAAGAAGGCGACCAAGACAGCGGGCAAGGCAGCCAAAAAGACAACCAAGCGCGCGCCCGCGCGCAAAGCCGGGTAAGCGCGCATGTCCCTGCAGGAGTACCGCCGCAAACGCCGCTTCGACGGCACTCCCGAGCCGGACGCCGAGCGTCGCGGTGCACCGGCGCGGCGACCGATCTTCGTCGTGCAGCTGCACCATGCCAGCTCGCGCCACTACGACTTCCGGCTGGAAGCCGACGGCGTGCTCAAGAGCTGGGCGGTGCCAAAGGGCCCCTCGCTGCGTGTCGGCGAGAAGCGGCTCGCGGTGGAGGTGGAGGACCATCCCCTGTCCTATGCCACCTTTGCCGGTGATATCCCCAGCGGTCACTACGGTGCGGGGCACGTGGATGTCTACGACCACGGTACCTGGGCCTGCGATGGCGATCCGCTGGAGGCGATCGCGGCTGGCAAGGTGGACTTCGTGCTGCACGGCGAGCGGCTGAAAGGCGGCTGGAAGCTGGTGCGCACCGCGATGAAGGGCAAGCAGCACCAGTGGCTGCTGATCAAACGCGATGACGAAGAGGCGAGGGACATGGAGGCCGACGATCTGCTGGAGGCGCCGCCGACAGCGGCCAAGCGCGCGGGCACGAAGAAGGCCGCCGCGGCCAACACGAAGAAGGCGGCCCCGGCAAACAAGACCGCACCCGCCAAGCCTGTGAGGAACGGCGCCGCACGCAAGGCCGATGCGCGCTGGTCCAAACGCGCGCTCGCGCTTGAAGGCGCACGCGAGAAGCCCTATCCGCACGATTTCAAGCCGCAACTGACCGACCACCGTGCCAGCGCGCCGGACGGCGAGCAGTGGCTGCACGAGATCAAATGGGACGGCTATCGCCTGCTCGCCGACGTGCGCGAAGGCGTGGTTGCGCTGCGCTCACGCGGCGGGTTGAACTGGACCGACGATTTTCCCGAGGTGGTGCAGGCGATCGAGCGGCTGCCGGTGCGCGATCTGCGCCTGGACGGTGAGCTGGTGGTGCTGGATGCGCAGGGCCGCAGTGACTTTACCGCGTTACAGAAGGTCATCGACGGCACCGCGAAGCAGCCGCTGCGTTATGTGGTGTTCGACATGCCCGGCATCGCCGGGGTGGATGTCAGCCGCGTGCCCCTGCTGGAGCGCAAGGCGCTGCTCAAGGACCTGCTGGGCAGCAAGCCGGACACCCTGGCCTACAGCGACCATGTGCGCGACCACGGCCCGGCGGTGTTCGCCGCCAGTGGCGAAGCCGGCTTCGAAGGCATCATCAGCAAGCGGATCGACGCGCCCTACGTCAATGCGCGCTCGCGCGACTGGATCAAGATCAAGCACGAGAACACCGATGAGTTCCTCATTGTCGGATACACCGAGCCCAAGGGATCGCGCAGTGGCTTCGGCTCGCTGCTGATGGCCACGCCGGACAAGGGCGGGCTGCGCTATGTCGGCCGCGTCGGCACAGGTTTCGATGATGCCGCGCTGCGCGCGCTGACGAAGCAACTGACGCCGCTGACCGTGAAGGACGCGGTGGTGGAGCTGCCCGCGCATGTGCCGTTCACCGCGCGCAGCGTGCACTGGGTGAGGCCGGTCCTGGTGGCGGAAGTCGCTTTCCGTGGGTGGGCCAAGGAAGGCCTGCTGCGCCAGGCCAGCTTCAAGCGCCTGCGCGAAGACAAACAGCCGAAAGATCTGGGCGCGTCAGCCAACGTCACGACCGCCGCTGCGTCCGCCTCCGCCCCGGCGGCGAAAACCAGCGGCCAAAAGAAGGCCGCGGCTGCGCAGGAAGAGAGCACCGTGACGATCAGCCATCCCGAACGCGTGGTGTTCGCCAAGGCGAAGATCACCAAGGGCGAGGTGGCCGACTACTACCGCCGCATGGCGCGCTGGATCCTGCCCGAGGTCGCGCACCGTCCGCTGTCGGTGCTGCGCTGCCCGGACGGCGTGGACAAGCCCTGCTTCTTCCAGAAACACCATGGCACCGGCCTGGGCGGCGCGGTCAAGGCGATCCCGCTGGAACAGAAAAGCGGGCGCGAGGATTACCTCTACATCGAGGATGTGGAGGGGCTGCTGCAGCTGGTGCAGATGAACACCCTGGAGCTGCATCCCTGGGGCGCCACCGTCGATGACCCCGAACATCCGGACCGGCTGGTGTTCGATCTGGATCCGGGTGAAGGCGTGAACTGGACCCAGATCAAGGCCGCCGCACGCGACGTGCGCGCGCGCCTGCAGGAAGCCGGGCTGGAGAGCTTCGTCCGGCTCTCCGGCGGCAAGGGCGTGCACGTGGTGGTGCCCTTGCAGCCCAAGGCCGACTGGGCGCAGGCCAAGGACTTCTGCGAGGCGTTCGCGCAGGCCATGGCCACGCAGGCACCGGAGCGCTATGTGGCGACGATGAGCAAGGCCAAGCGCGACGGGGTGATCTTCATCGATTGGCTGCGCAATGCGCGCGGCGCCACCAGTGTGAGCTCGTGGTCGCTGCGGGCGCGGCCGGGTGCCGGCGTGGCGGTACCCCTGCGCTGGGAAGAACTGGGCCGCATCGCGGCGCCGAACGCCTTCCCGCTGGCGAAGGCGCTGCAGCGCGCGGAGCGGTTGAAGCAGGATCCGTGGGAAGGCATCGGGCAGGTGAAGCAGGTCCTGCCCGGCAGCTGATCAGGCGCGCCCTGGCCGGAACCGTGTGCCCAGCCACAGGCCGAGCAGGGCCTGCACCGGCAGCGACACCAGCAGGATCACCACGAACCAGAATGGGAAATCGCTGCCGAAATCCCACGCTGTGTAGATCGATGCGGCCGCGATCACCGCCCACACCACGCCGCCGTGCACACGCGGCCAGGTCGGCGCATAACGGCTGGCAAAGGCGATCGCGGCGATGCCGCTGAGGATCGTCCAGGCCAGGTCCCAGGCCAGCTGCGGCTCGCCGCCCGGCGGAATGCGCAGCAACGGCACCAGCCAGGAACCGACGCTGTTGACCAGCACCATCACCGCGAACGCGAACAGGACGGCGAGCACGGACAGCAGCGGATTCTTCAGGGCGGACCACACAGGCATGGCGGCGACATCACGGCGGGAGAGCCACCATTATGGACGGGTTGCCGCGGCGTGTTTCAGACCCGGCCGGCCGCCTTGAGCTGGGCGAACTCGTCATCACTGAACAGCCGCGAGCGGACCAGGAAGCGCACGCCCTCGCCGTTCTCCAGCGAGAACATGCCGCCGCGGCCGGGCACCACGTCGATGATCAGCTGGGTGTGCTTCCAGTACTCGAACTGCGAGGGGCTGATGTAGAACGGCGCCCCGCCGATCTCGCCCATGCGCACGTCACGGTCGCCGACGATGAAATCGCCCTGGGCGAAACACATCGGCGAGGAGCCGTCGCAGCAGCCACCGGACTGGTGGAACAGCAGGTCGCCGTGGCGGGCCTGCAGTGTCTCGATCAGCTGCAGGGCCGGGAGCGTGGCCATTACCTGGAGCGGTAGGTCGGTCATGATCGGGGGCACCCTGGGCGCCGGCGAGTGGCCGGCAGGACGGAAGAACCGGCGCTGCCGTCCTGCTGCCACCGGGAGAGGGGAAGCGGCGCAGGACGGCAACGCGGCGCCGTTTACGCGCTCATGTCCAGAACCACGCGGCCTTCGATCTTGCCGGCCTGCATGCGCGCGAAGATGTCGTTGATGTTCTCCAGCGAATCGCTGGTGACCGTGGCGGCGACCTTGCCCTGCTCGGCGAACTCCAGTGATTCCTGCAGGTCCAGGCGGGTGCCGACGATCGAGCCACGCACGGTGATGCCGTTGAGCACCATGCCGAAGATATCCAGCGGGAAGTTGCCCGGCGGCAGGCCGTTCAACGAGACCGTGCCACCGCGGCGGACCATGCCCAGTGCCTGCTCGAAGGCCTTCGGCGAGACGGCCGTGACCAGTGCGCCATGTGCCCCGCCGATCTCCTTCTTCAGGAACGCCGCCGGATCGGTGTTGCGCGCGTTGACGGTGATCGTCGCACCGAGCCGCTCGGCCAGGGCGAGCTTGCCGTCGTCGATATCCACCGCGGCCACGTTCAGCCCCATCGCCTTGGCGTACTGCACGGCCATGTGGCCCAGCCCGCCGATGCCGGAAATCACCACCCACTGGCCCGGCTTCGTATCGGTGACCTTCAGGCCCTTGTAGACAGTGACGCCGGCGCACAGGATCGGCGCGACCTCGATGAAGCCCACGCTCTTGGGCAGCAGCCCGACATACGCCGCGTTGGCCAACGCGTACTCGGCGAAACCACCGTTCACCGAGTAGCCGGTGTTCTGCTGCGCCTCGCAAATGGTCTCCCAGCCGCCCAGGCAGTGCTCGCAATAGCCACAGGCCGAGTACAGCCACGGGATGCCGACGCGGTCGCCTTCGCGGATGTGGCTGACACCCGCACCCACCGCCACCACGTGGCCGACGCCCTCGTGGCCGGGAATGAACGGCGGGTTGGGCTTGACCGGCCAGTCACCGTCGACCGCATGCAGGTCGGTGTGGCACACGCCACAGGCTTCGATCTTCACCAGGATGTCGCCCGGGCCGGGACGCGGCACCTCGACTTCCTCGATGCGCAACGGCTTTCCGAATTCGCGGACGACAGCGGCCTTCATGGTCTTGTTCATGCGTGGATCTCCGTGGATTGCCAATGACTGCACTGTGGCGCCGGCCGCATGCCGGCGCCTTGATCGGGATCAAGCCCGGGGCTCAGAAGAAGCCCAGCTTCCTGGGCGAGTAGCTGACCAGCAGGTTCTTGGTCTGCTGGTAGTGGTCGAGCATCATCTTGTGGTTCTCGCGGCCGATACCCGACTGCTTGTAGCCACCGAATGCGGCATGGGCCGGATAGGCGTGGTAGCAGTTGGTCCACACGCGCCCGGCCTGGATGCCACGGCCCATGCGGTACAGGCGCGAGGCATCCCGGCTCCACACACCGGCACCGAGGCCGTACAGCGTGTCGTTGGCGAGCTCCAGGGCTTCTTCCTCGGTCTTGAACGTGGTCACCGAGACCACCGGCCCGAAGATCTCTTCCTGGAACACGCGCATCCTGTTGTGGCCCTTGAACACGGTCGGCTTCACGTAGAAGCCGCCGGCCAGGTCGCCCTCGAGCATGGCCTGCTCGCCGCCGATCAGCACCTCGGCGCCTTCCTGCCGGCCGATGTCGAAGTAGGAAAGAATCTTTTCCAGCTGCTCGGAGGAGGCCTGCGCACCGACCATGGTGGTGGGATCGAGCGGATTGCCCTGCTTGATCGCGGCCACGCGCTTGAGCGCACGTTCCATGAATTTTTCGTAGATCGATTCCTGGATCAGCGCGCGCGAGGGGCAGGTACACACCTCGCCCTGGTTGAACGCGAACAGCACGAAGCCTTCCACGGCCTTGTCGAGGAAATCATCGTCCTCGGCCATCACGTCGGCGAAGAAGATGTTCGGCGATTTGCCGCCGAGTTCCAGCGTCACCGGAATCAGGTTCTGGCTGGCGTACTGCATGATCAGGCGGCCGGTAGTGGTCTCGCCGGTGAAGGCGATCTTGGCGATGCGCGGGTTGGAGGCCAGCGGCTTGCCGGCCTCCACGCCGAAGCCGTTGACCACGTTGAGCACACCCTTGGGCAGCAGGTCGCCGATCACTTCCATCAGCACCAGGATCGAGGCCGGTGTCTGCTCGGCCGGCTTGAGCACCACGCAGTTGCCGGCGGCCAGCGCGGGCGCCAGCTTCCACGCCGCCATCAGCATCGGGAAATTCCACGGGATGATCTGCCCGACCACGCCGAGCGGTTCGTGGAAATGGTAGGCGATGGTGTCCTTGTCGATCTCCGACAGGCTGCCTTCCTGCGCGCGCACCGCACCGGCGAAGTAGCGGAAGTGATCGGCCATCAGCGGCACGTCGGCGTTGAGCGTTTCGCGGATCGGCTTGCCGTTGTCCCAGGTTTCGGCATGGGCGAGCAGCTCGAGGTTCTCCTCGATGCGGTCGGCGATCCTGTTGAGGATGTTGGCGCGCTCGGTGGTCGAGGTCTGGCCCCAGGCGGTCTTGGCCGCGTGAGCAGCGTCCAGCGCCGCTTCGATGTCCTCGGCGTTGGAGCGGGCGACCTCGGTGAACACCTTGCCGGTCACCGGGGTGGTGTTCTCGAAGTACTGGCCGCTGCGCGGCGCCACCCACTCCCCGCCGATGTAGTTGCCGTAGCGCGGCTTGAAGATGGACTGCGGATCGGTGGCGTGCGGCTTGGCGGACGTGACGGCATTCATGGGTGCATCTCCGGATGGCAGTGGACAGGCCCGGTAAGGGTCTGTCCACTGACGCAAGGACGATGCCAGGTTCGGTGTGGTGCAGTGCGGCAAGGCATGACCCGGCGCGCCGATTGGCAAGCGGGCCGGAAACTGATGCGGTGCACCACGGCAGGTCATTGCGCGGTAACGCCGGGTGTGGTGTTTATCGGAACAGGCCCCGCTACAACTGTCGCAGATTGCGACACTGGAGAATCCAGGTGTCCCAGCGTCCGCTCCAGCACCGTGTCGGCACTGCGCGACGCTCGTTCTTCGAGCGTGGCGCGGCGCCGGTCGGGATCGTGCCCGACACCATCCTGCAGTCCTGGCAGCGCTGCCAGCGCGGCGGGCTGTCGGTGGATGCGCAGCCGGAGGTCGAACCGCTGCCGGACGCGCGCCTGCGCGAGCTGCGCCAGCGCCAGGAAACGCTGTGGCGGCTGGCGCGGCCGGAGCTGGACGGGCTGGCGGCCGACATCGCGGCGACCGGCAGCATCGCGCTGCTGACCGACGAGGCCGGCTGGATCCTGGATGCCGAGGGCAACCCGGGATTTCTCGACAAGGCGGGGCGCGTGGCGCTGATGCCGGGGGTGCGCTGGGATGAAACCACGGTGGGTACCAATGCGATCGGCACCGCCATCGTCGAAGGCCGCTCGGTGGAGGTCCGGGGCGGCGAGCACTACTTCGCCCCGCACGCGATCCTGACCTGCTCGGCGACGCCGATCTTCGATCCCTACGGGCAGCGCGTCGGCGTGCTCGACATCTCCGGCGACGCGCGCCAGCAGCACCTGCATGCGCGCGTACTGGCACGGCAGGCGGTGGCGCATATCGAGCACCGCTACTTCGAAGCGGGGCTGGGCGATTGCGAGGTCGTGCGCCTGCATCATGACGCCGGCCTGCTCGGCACCGCGCGCGAAGGCGTGCTGGGCTTCCGCAATGGCCGCCTGGTGGCCGCCAACCGCGCCGGGCTGGCCCTGTTCGGTCTGGACCACGGCGACATCGGCAGGGCGCCTTACGAGGCGCTGTTCGATGGTCCGCTGTCGCGGCTGCACGATGACGGTGCGCTGGTCGATCGCCAGGGGCGCGCGCTGTACGGGCACCTGGGGCCGGCAGGCGGCACCCGCGTGCGTTCGCCCCTGCCTGCCCGCCCGACACCGGCGGCCCCTGCCCGTGCCGCCGCCGCCGCAGTGCGCGCCGATGCCACGCCCCTGTTCGACGCGGCCCAGCAGCAGGTGCTCGACCGCGCCTGCCGCGTGCTGGACGCACAGCTGCCCGTGCTGCTGCAGGGTGAGACCGGCACCGGCAAGGAGGTCTTCGCGCGTGAGCTGCACCGGCGCAGTGCACGCGCCGACAAGCCGTTCGTCGCGGTGAACTGCGCGGCGCTGCCCGAAGGCCTGATCGAAGCCGAACTGTTCGGTTACGAGGAAGGTGCCTTCACCGGTGCGCGCAAGAGCGGCAACACCGGCCTGCTGCGCCAGGCGCAGGGCGGCGTGCTGTTCCTGGATGAAATCGGCGACATGCCGCTGGCGCTGCAGCCGCGCCTGCTACGGGTGCTGCAGGAGCGCACGCTGTCACCGCTGGGCGGCGGCAAACCGGTACAGCTGGATTTCGCCCTGATCTGCGCCACCCACCGCGATCTCGACCAGGCCATGGACGCCGGTGAATTCCGCAGCGACCTCTACTACCGCATCGCCGACCACAGCGTGCGCCTGCCTGCCGTGCGCGAGCAGGCCGACCGTGCGGCACTGGTGCGTGGTCTGTGGGGCAGGCTCGGCCAGGGCCGGCAACTGGAGGTGGCCGCGCTCGACGCGCTGGCGGGTTACACGTGGCCGGGCAATGTGCGGCAGCTGTGTTCCTGCCTGCGCACCCTGGTGGCGCTGAGTGATCCAGGTGAGCAGATCCTGCACGGGATGCTGCCCGCCTATCTGCAGACCGTGCGCGCGCCGGTGCTGCCGTCCACGGCCGAGGGCCTGGAGGCGATGACGGAAACCGCGATGCGCGACGCGCTGCGGGCCAGCAATGGGAATGTTGCCCAGGCGGCACGCGCGCTGGGCATCAGCCGCAGCACCCTGTATCGCCGCGTCGGCGCGACCGCCCGCCGCCACTGAGGCGGCAGGCGATGCGGACTCAGCCGACCAGCGCGGCCGAATCGCGCGCGAGCTGCTCGATGCCGGCCCAGTCCCTGGCCTGCAGCAGCGCCCGCGTGGTCAGCCAGGAACCGCCCACGCACAGCACGTTGGGCAGGTGCAGGAAATCGCGCGCGGTCTGCGCGCTGATGCCGCCGGTCGGACAGAACCGCACATCGCCGAACGGACCGTTCCAGGCCGACAGCATGGCCGCGCCGCCGGCCTGCACCGCCGGGAAGAACTTGAACGTATCCAGGCCGTGCTCCAGGCCGAGCATCAGCTCCGAGGAGGTCGCCACGCCCGGCAGGAACGGCAGGTCGGTATCGCGCGCGGCCGCGTACAACCGCGGGGTCGCGCCGGGCGACACCGCGAAGCGGCCGCCCACCTGCTTGACCTTCTCCATCTGCGCGGCGGTCAGCACGGTGCCGGCGCCGACCACGGCATCGGGTACGGCCTCGACCATCGCCTGGATCGCATCCATTGCCATCGGCGTGCGCAGCGTCACTTCGATCACCGGCAGGCCGCCGTTGAACAGTGCACGCGCGACCTCGACGGCGTCCTCGACGCTTTCCGGGGTGAACACCGGAATCACCGGGGCCAGTTTCAGGACTGCGCGTACGCGCGGATCAGCGCCGGACATCGAATCGCTCCTCGCCCGTGAGGGCCATGATGTCAGCCTCGCTGACAGGGTTGAAGTCGCCGGGGATCGAGTGCTTCAGGCAGCCTGCGGCCAGGCCGAAGCGCACGATCATGTCCGGCGCGAAGCCGCGCATCATGCCATGCAGGATGCCGGCGGCGAAGGCATCGCCCCCGCCGATGCGGTCCACGATGCCGATCATCTCGCGGGTCGGCGCCACGGCGCGGGTGCCATCGCGGCCGACCAGCATCGCCCCGAGTGCATGGTTGTCCACGCTGTGCGGGGTGCGCTGGGTGCAGGCCATCCACTGCAGACGCGGGAACGCGGCGAAGGCCTGTGCGGCGGCCGCATCGACACGCTCACGCACATCGGCCTGCTCGAACCCGCCGCCGAGCACCACGCCGATGTCGCGGTAATCGGCGAACAGCAGATCGGCGCAGGCGAACAGTTCGCGCAGGATGCCGGGCGCATCGCCCTGCCAGCGCGCCCACAGCGACGGCCGGAAGTTGCCGTCGAACGACACCTTCACGCCCCGCGCGCAGGCGGCACGCGCCGCAGCCAGCGTGGCCTGGGCCATGGCCGGGTTGAGCGCCGGGCTGACCCCGGACAGGTGCAGCCAATCGGCCCCGGCCAGCAGCGTGTCCCAGTCGTAATCGGCGGCGCTGCTGTTGGCGAAGGCCGAGTCGGCGCGGTCGTAGACCACTTCGCTCGCGCGCTGGACCGCACCGGTGGTCAGGAAATAGAGCCCCATGCGGCCGTCGGTGCGGCGCACCGATGTGGTGTCCACGCCATGCCGGCGCAGTTCGCCCAGTGCGTACTCGCCCAGCGGGTTGGCCGGCACCGTGCTGACCGCCGATACCGCATGCCCGAGGTGGGCCAGCGAGACACCGACGTTGGCCTCCGCGCCACCGGCGTGGACCATCAACTGCGGGTTCTGCAGCAGCAGCTCACGGCCGGGGGCGCTCATGCGCAGCAACAACTCTCCGAAACAGACAACACGACTCATGGTCCTGGATCCTTGTGAGGGCCGCGGACGCCGCGGGGACGTCCAGCAGCAATGGCTAGCGGTGTCATTCTAGCGATGGACGCCGCCCCGTCCACCTGTCCCGAATGTCGGAACCATTGTCCTGCAAGCGTCTGCGGGACATTGAAAGTCTGCTGCGGTGCAAGATGCCGGATCAGTAACGGGCTGTTAACGTCCGCCCTGACCAGCGGTGTCATTGCACTGACATGTCGTTGGATAGCTGTTTCATGTAGCACCTTGGGAGAGGGAAAACATGCAAGTCCAGAACACGCAGAAAAAGACACCGGTTACCCTGCTCGCATTGTCGATCGGCCTGGCGCTGAGTGGTACCGCGCTGGCCCAGGATGCGGGCACCACCAACCCCACAGAGCTGGATACCGTCACCGTCACCGGCTACCGCGCCAGTGTCGAGAAGGCGCTGGACATCAAGCGTGGCGAAGCCGGCGTGGTCGACGCCATCGTCGCCGAGGATATCGGCAAGTTCCCGGATCTGAACCTGGCAGAGTCGCTGCAGCGCATCCCCGGCGTGGTCATCACCCGCGAAGCCGGCGAAGGCCGCAACATCTCGGTGCGCGGCCTGGGCCCGGATTTCACCCGCGTGCGCATCAACGGCATGGAAGCGCTGACCACCGTCGGCGCCGGCGACCAGAGCGGCGGTACCAACCGCGGCCGTGGCTTCGACTTCAACGTGTTCGCCTCGGACCTGTTCTCGCAGTTGATGGTGCGCAAGACCGCCTCGGCGGACGTCGAGGAAGGCTCGCTGGGTGCCACGGTCGACCTGCGCACCGCGCGCCCGTTCGACTATGACGGCTTCACCTTTGCCGCCAGCGGCCAGGCCGGCTACAACGCGATGGCCGAGAAAGCCGACCCGCGCATGGCCGCGCTGATCTCCAATACCTTTGCCGACGGCACCTTCGGTGCGTTGCTGTCGGTTGCCTACTCCGAGCGCCAGGCGCTGGAAGAAGGCTCCAACACCGGCCGCTGGGCCAACGGCCCGAGCAACGGCAACTTCAACGCCGCCTCGCCGTTCGCCGCCGCGCGCTCGGCCGACGTCTACCACCCGCGCTTCCCGCGCTATGTGCAGATGGAGCATGAGCAGAAGCGCCTGGGCGTGACCGGCACCCTGCAGTGGAAGCCGAGCGACGCCACCGAGATCTCGCTGGACGCGCTGTACTCGAAGATCGACGCCACCCGCGACGAGCACTACATCGAGGCGATTTCCTTCAGCCGTGGCACCAGCACCACGCCGCGCCTGGTCGGCAAGCCGGCGATGATCGTCAAGAACGGCGTGATCGAGAACAACGCACTGGTCTACGGCGAGTTCGACAATGTCGATATCCGCACCGAAAACCGCCATGACGAGTGGAGCACCGAGTTCAAGCAGCTCAGCCTGAACGGCCAGCACCGCTTCGGTGATGATTTCACCTTGTCCGGCAAGGTCGGCATCTCGCGCTCCAAGCACGAGAACCCGGTCCAGACCACGATCATCATGGACAAGTACGACGTCGACAATTACAGCTACGACTACCGGGGCAACAGCCGGTTCCCGACGCTGAACTACGGCATCGACCCGACCAACCCCGCGGGCTGGGAACTGGCGGAAATTCGCCTGCGTCCGCAGTACGTGGACAATGACTTCGATACCGGCCAGATCGACTTCAACTGGAACATCAGCCCCGGCTTCCGCCTGAAGGGCGGCGTGCTCGCCAAGGACTACACCTTCAAGACCACCGAACTGCGCCGCGCCAGCGAACTGGCCGTGCCCAACTTCGCCGACGGCACCAAGATCGTGCCGGTGGACATGACCGAGCAGGCCGGCCTGGAGGGCATCAACGGCAGCCCGTCCAACTGGGTGGTGCCGGATCTGAACGCGATCGCCGATCAGTTCGACATCTACAGCAACAGCGGCATCTTCGCCGTCGCCCCGCGCGCCAACAACGTCCGCAGCGTCGAAGAAAAGGACCGCGGCGCCTACCTGATGGGCGAGTTCTCCACCGAGATCGGCGCGCTGCCGTTGTCGGGCAACGTGGGCGTGCGTTACGTGCGCACCAAGCAGAGCTCCACCGGCCTGTCCACACTGGCCACCGGTACGGTCTCCACCACGGAGAACCGCACCTACAACGACACCCTGCCCTCGTTCAACCTGGTGGCGGAAGTCACCCCGGACTTCCTGATCCGCCTCGGCGCGGCCAAGGTGATGAGCCGCCCGGGCCTGGGCAGCCTGACGCCTGGCGCCACGGTGGCCGTGGCCGGTGGTGCACGCACCATCTCCAGCGGCAACCCGGACCTGGAACCGATCCGCGCGACCAACGTCGACCTCGGCTTCGAGTGGTACTTCGCCGAAGGCGCGATGGCCGGCATCGGCCTGTTCTACAAGGACATCGAGAGCTTCGTGCAGACCACCCGCGAAGTGCGTCCGTACTCCGACAGCGGCCTGCCCGCCTCGCTGCTGATCGGCACCGGTGCCTCGCCGGCCGATGACTTCACCTACAGCCGACCGGTCAATACCCCCGGTGGCGAACTGCACGGCGTGGAAGCCAACTACACCCAGCCCTTCACCTTCCTGCCGGGCAAGTGGTCCAATCTCGGCGTGCAGTTGAACTACACCTGGGTGGAATCGCAGATCCAGTACCTCAACGCCGCCGGCCAGCCGGTGATGAAGACCGACCTGACCGGTCTGTCCAAGTCGTCCTGGAACGCCACCCTGTTCTATGAAGGGAAGGTCTTCTCCGGCCGCGTCTCGGCGACCAACCGCGATGACTACCTGACCCAGGCACCGGGTACCGAAACCGGCTTCAACATCGATGGCTACCACGGCATGACCGGCACCACGGTCCTCGATGCGTCGATCCGCTACACGATCAGCGATCAGCTCGAGCTGAGCCTGGAAGGCATCAACCTGACCAACGAAGCCTCCGACGAGTGGGTCTACTCGCCGGCGACCGGTCAGCTGCCGCTGCAGTACACCGAAACCGGCCGCCAGTTCCTGCTCGGCGTGCGCTACAAGTTCTGATTCAACGGCACTACCCACCGGCGGCGTGAGCGATCACGCCGCCGGCTGCGCGCGCGACGCCATCGTTGCCATCCCCGACCCTCGCCAACACATGCACACGCTGCTGCGGCGCAAGATGCCGCCGCGTGAAGGGTTTGCTACGTTTCGGATGACCAGCGGTGTCACCGCGGCCACGCGCGATGGACGCTCCGGAGGAGGCCGGACGTCATGACTCATCAACATCACGGTCGCATGGCGGCGAACCCTGGGAGGGGCTTACACACGATGGAACGACAGGACATCCGTAGGAAGACACCGGTTACCTTACTCGCGGTTTCGATCGCCTTCGCGCTGCAGGGCGCGGCCGGCATCGCCGCTGCCCAGCAGACACCCGAACAGGCTGCCGCGCTCAACGCGGTGGATCTGGACAAGGTCGAAGTCAAAGCGACCTACCGCGAAAGCCTGCAGCAGTCGCTGGATGAAAAGCGCTACAGCGTCGAGCAGGTCGATGCGATCTACGCCGAGGACATCGGCAAGTTCCCTGATCTGAACCTGGCCGAGTCGATGCAGCGCATCGCTGGCGTCTCGATCGACCGCGAAGGCGGCGAAGGCCAGCAGATCTCGGTACGCGGCCTGGGCTCGGACTTCACCCGCGTGCGCATCAACGGTCTGGAAGCGCTGTCCACGGCAGGCAGCGGCACCACCGGGGTCAACCGCAGCCGCGGCTTCGACTTCAACACCTTCGCCTCGGAGCTGTTCAGCCGGGTCAAGATCAACAAGACCCAGTCGGCGCAGACCGACGAGGGTTCGCTGGGCGCCACGGTCGATCTGCGCGGCTCGCGCCCGTTCGATTTCGAGGGCTTCCAGGCCTCGCTCGGTGGCCAGTACGGCTACAACGAGCTGTCCAGGAACAAGGACCCGCGCATCTCCGGCCTGATCAGCAACACCTGGGCCGATGGCCGGGTCGGCGCGCTGATGTCGGTGGCCTACAGCAAGCGCACCATCTTCGAAGAAGGCTACAACCCGGTCCGCTGGGAGCACGGCAACTACCGCAACTCCAATCAGAGCACCGCGGCCAACAACGGCACCTACGGCTTCTGCAGCCCGGCCGGCTACGACCCGCAGACCCCGCGCAATCCGCTCGCCAATGAAACCGCTGCCGGTGTCGGCAGCGCCGCCAACCAGGCGCGCAGCAACGGCTGGGGCAGCTACGGCATCGATGCGACCCACTGCGGCCCCGGCCTGGATCGCCCCGCGGCGACCGCCGGGAACATCGCCGCCTATGAGACCGCGACCAACGCGTGGATTCCGCGCTATCCGCGCTACATCCGCACCGAGCACGAGATCGAGCGCCTGGGCGTCACCGGCGCGCTGCAGTTCAAGGTCAGCGACGACACGCAGTTGAACCTGGACATGCTGTATTCCAAGCTCGACAAGAACGTCCGCGAAGACTCCATCGGCGCCAACCTGCACCGCACCGCGCAGTACGGCGGCAAGACCCAGATCGTGGTACGCGAGGCGCAGGCCGATGAGCAGAACCGCCTCACCTACGGTGTGTTCGACAACGTCGACTTCCGCACCGAATCCACCGCGATCGAAGAGAGCACCGAGTTCAAGCAGTTCAGCCTGAACCTGGAACACCGCTTCAACGATGCGGTGCGCCTGGATGCCGTGGTCGGCCATTCCGAGTCCAACTACGAGCGGCCGGTCTTCTCGATGGTCAGCTTCGACAACAGCAACCTGGATGGCTTCGTGCTGGACATGCGCAACGGCAAGGTGCCGGCGATGTCTTTCCCGTTCGATCTCAATGCGGTCGACAACTGGAAGTGGCTGGGCTACGGCAGCA
Source organism: Stenotrophomonas sp. JAG2 (assembly GCF_041080745.1). NCBI lineage: Bacteria > Pseudomonadati > Pseudomonadota > Gammaproteobacteria > Lysobacterales > Lysobacteraceae > Stenotrophomonas > Stenotrophomonas sp. JAG2. The sequence goes on from NZ_JBEUMH010000005.1 coordinate 94,585, forward strand.
CCCCGGTCAATGCCAACGGCACCGCGCGCGGCGGCAACATCAGCGAAGTGCGCTTGAACCCGCAGTACGTCGACAACGCCTTCGACACGGCCAAGGTCGACCTGACCTTCGACATCAATCCCACCTTCACCCTGCGCGGCGGTCTGGCCTACAAGGACTACGACATGAGCACGCAGGAGTACCGCAACATCAGCTACGGGCGCCTGTCGCAGGCACTGCCGGGCGGTGTGACCGTGGGGGACCTGAGCGATACGCTGAGCGGCTTCGGCAAGGGCATGGACGGCAACCTGCCCAACGCTTGGCTGGTGCCGGACTTCAACCAGATCGCCAAGCTGCTGGACATCTACTGCAACTGCGACACCGGTGCGCTGGGCGGCGACTACCGCCTGGCCAGCGTCGGCCATTTCGGTGCGTCCAACAACAACTTCGACGTCAACGAGAAGAGCTACGGCAGCTACCTGCAGCTGGACTTCAACACCGACCTGCTGGGCCGCGCGTTCCGCGGCAACCTCGGCGTGCGCTACGTGCAGACCCGCATCACCGCCGATGGCTATGCGCCGTGTACCGCCACCAACGCGACCGATCTGTCCTCGGCCTGCGAACCGTTCTTCGGGGTGGCCAGCGCCACCGCCGATCCCGGCGAGCGCCTGCAGGTCGGCACGCGGGTCGGCCACAAGTACGACGACTGGCTGCCCTCGTTGAACCTGGCCTGGGACCTGAGCGATACCTTCGTGCTGCGCTTCGGCGCGGCCAAGACCATGGCCCGCCCCACCCTGTCCAACCTGTCGCCCAGTGTCAGCGGTGGTCCCACCGCGTACTTCGATGACGACCGCAGCTACTCGATCAACCTGGGCAACCCCAAGCTGGACCCGTTCCGCTCGACCAACTACGACCTGAGCGCGGAGTGGTACTTCGACGAAGGCGCGCTGCTGTCGGCGGCGCTGTTCTACAAGGACATCGAGAGCTACGTCCAGCGTACCCGCCTGCTCACCACCTGGGCGGACATGGGGTATTCGCTGGACCTGCTGCCGACCGGCTTCAGCCCGGACACCGTGTTCAACGTGCAGAGCTACTTCAACACCCCGGGCGGCCCGCTCAAGGGCTACGAAGTGTCCTACCAGCAGCCTTTCAGCTTCCTGCCCGGTTTCTGGCGCAACTTCGGCGTGCAGCTCAACTACACGCACGTCGAGTCCAAGATCAAATACATGTTCAGCTCCGGCACCGGTAGCACGATCGTCACCACGTACACCGAGAACGACCTGCTGAACCTCTCGCCGAACTCGTACAACGCCACGCTGTACTACGACGACGGCCGCTTCAGCGCCCGTGTCTCCACCAGCTACCGCGATGCGTACATCAGCACCATCCTCTCGCAGGAGAACGTGTGGGACCTGGACGGCAATCCGTTCGCCACCGCCGATGTGCAGGGCAAGTACAGCGTGGAGAACGTGGATTTCAACATGTCCTACAAGGTCAACAAGAATCTCTCGCTGACCTTCGAGGCGATCAACCTGCTCGACACCGCCGATGAGCGCTATGTCGATTCGGCGCTGTCGCTGCCGGACCGCTACACCCACACCGGCCGCCAGTACTACCTCGGCCTGCGCTACAAGTTCTGACCGTGCTGCGTCTTCCGCCACCGCCATCGGGCCCGTCCCCGTCCTTCTCTCCGGGATGGCGGGCGCGGTGCCGGGGCGGAAGGCCACCGTGAGCGGCTGACCCCCGCTGCTGGTTCCGCTGTACTGTTTCTGCTGTCGAAAGGAAGGTCTCATGCATCGCGTTGTCGCCGCCTCGATCCGCCCCTCCCGCCTGTCCGCCAGCCTGCTGGTGCTGCTGCTCGCGGGCAGTGGCACCGCCTGGGCGCAGACGGCGCCGCAGCTGCTGTTCCACGTGTCGGCCAACCAGGGCCTGCAGGCCGACACCGCCGCGGGCGACCCGGTCCCGAACTTCGTGGACAAGGTGAAACGGGTGCCGAACGGGGCACATGGCAGCGCCATCGAATGGGCCGACGACGGCGTGCTGTCGTGGAATGCACCGGGCAACATCCAGGCACAACGCGGCACGCTCGGCTTCTTCTGGCGCGCGCGCTACGCGGTGGGTGAAGCGCCGTTTGTGATCTTCCGGGTCGGCTACGCCGACCACAGCAGCTGGGACATGGCCTGGTTGCGCATCGACTGGAACGGCCACGGCTTCGATGCCTTCGTCACCGATGCCAACCTGGCGCGTACGCGCGTGTCGTTCAAACTCGATAAGAACCCCTCGCCGCAGCAGTGGCAGCACATCGCCTTCGGCTGGGACGAAAACCACGGCGTGCGCCTCTACGTGGACGGCAGGGAGGTCGCCCGCCAGGAGACCACGGCCGACTACGACGCCGCGCTCGACCAGCTCGGCCTGGCCGCGCGCGTGATGGCGCCCTACCAGGTGCAGAGCCGCTACAACTTCCTGCGCGGCAGCGATTTCGACGAGATCCGCGTCTACGACCGCCTGCTTGATCCGGCCGGCATGGCCGCACTGGCCCGCAATGCCGCCCCCACCACCGCCGTCGCCGGGCCGGACGCGATGCGTGCTTGGCGCCATCGCCACGGCTGGGACGCTGCCCCGCCGCCGGCGTTGACCGCACCGACCACCACGATCCGCAAGGTCGAGTTCGCCGATACCAAGGACCACAAGCAGTGGATGTGGAAGGCCACCGACGGCATCGCCGAAACGACCTGGCCGGGCGTCTACAACCGCTCGCGCCTGCCGGGGCGCAATGATTATTTCCAGCTGCCAGACTGGAACACCTATGTCGACGGCGGCCAGCAGCTCGACCTGACCCTGCCGGCCGGTGAGACCGTCAACCGCATCGAAGTGCGCGGCGCCGCCTTCGGCGGGCTCAGCCACAGCGTGGATGGCCAGCCGGCGCAGACGCTGTTCGAGCGTCCGCAGGGCGTCGTCCGCAGCGTCAACGCGATTCCCGCGCAGGCGGGCGGCGTGCTGCACTTCCGCAACACGGCGCAGGAAACCCCGATCCAGGAAATCTGGGCCTACCAGGTCAGCGATGCGGCCGAGTCGGAAGGCACGGTCAAGCAGCGCTACCTGATCGACAGCCAGGCGCTGCCGGACTACACCAACATCGCGGCACTGCGCGCGTACATCGACGGTCGCTACCCGGCGGCCGAACGCAGCACGGTGATGGCGCTGCCCAAGGGCGCCGGCTCACGCAAGCGCACGGCCGACACGCTGCCCGCGCAGCCGCTGCCGATCGTGCACGTGCTGATTCCCTCCGGCGTGAGCGACGCGCCGGCCGCGCAGCCACTGATCCGCAGCTGGGCGCACAGCTGGGAGAACATGCATGACGGCCTGGATGGCGTGGCGATCGATCTGCCCGCGCTCAATCTGCCGGCCACGCAGGACGGCCTGATCCCGCTCAACATCCGCATCAAGGATCCGATCTGGCCGGCGCGCGACATGATCGACGTGTCGGTCTCGGTCAAGCCGGGCCAGAAGCGCACCCTGTGGCTGGACCTGCGCGACCGCATCCTCACCGCCGACAGCCTGTGGATCTCCATCGCCTCGGCCGCCCCCGGCTTCAACGCCACTTCGTTGGACGGTGCCGAGATCCGCATGGTCTACAAGGATCGCGAGGAGGCGAAGAAAGAGCATCTCGCCGATCGCTTCAACCAGGTCCGCGACAACTGGGGCTTCCTGGTCGAAGAGCACACCACGTCCAAACGCCAGCGCCTGTACGCGCGCGTGTACGCCGATCTCAGCGACCTGCTGCGGGTCGATCCGGACCACGAACTCGGCCGGCTGTACTGGAACTACATCAGCTACAACAGCCAGGGCAAACCGCCGTTCACCCCGCCGCAGGCCCCCAAGGGCGTGCCGCAGTGGGCGTTCGCGCAGACCGAAGACCTCAAGTACGTGCGCCGCTTCATCGACTGGTGGATCGACAACCGCCAGATCGCCTATGGCGACTTCGGTGGCGGCATCTCCGACGACTCCGACCTGACCCAGCAGTGGCCGGGCCTGGCGCTGATGGGCGTGCAGCCGGACAAGCTCAATGCCTCGCTGACCGCGCTGTCCGATGCGGTCTACCGCAATGGCATGTTCAGTAACGGCCTGAGCACGATCGAAACCGATGAGCTGCATTCCTACGAGGAGGGCATCAATACCAACAGCGCGATGCTCTACCTCAACTGGGGCGATCCGCTCACCATCGAGCGCCTGATGGAAACGGTGAAGGCCTTCGACGAACGCATCATCCTGCCCAACCCGCAGGGGCACCTGCTGTTCTCCAGCAACTGGTTCGGCGGCAACAAGGTCTACCGCGAACCGAACTGGCAATGGCAGAAGCCGTATTCCTTCCCGGTGCTGCACCCGGCCTTCCTGATGGGCCAGTACAACGCCGACCCGACCGGTCGCAAGCTGGTCACCGGTCTGGCCGATGGCTACCTCGCCCACGCCTACACCGACGACAAGGGCCGCTGGGCGCTGCCGAACGAGATCCACTGGGCCACCGGCAAGACCCGCGGCGGTGAGCTCAACAACGGCTCGGGCAGCGGCGACATCATGCATACCTTCTGGGCGGCATGGCGCTGGACCGGCGATGACAAGTACCTCAAGGCATTGGATTACCGCGTCGAGCGCGGTGGCCCGGGGGCGCTGTCCAACCTGGGCGAGAACTATGTCGAGGCCCTGGGCCGCGGTGCCGAGTGGAACCCGCGTTTCATCAGTGATGCCGACGGTGGCAGCACCGGCTTCGCCAGCCTGATGGCATGGCAGGCCACCGGCGACAAGAAATACCTGGAAGCCCTGCACGCCGACGGCATCCAGGCCAAGGCGCAGCGCGAATACATGAACACCGAGGGTCATTGGTGGTCCGACCGTGTCGAAGCGCCCAGCGAATTCCTGCAGCGTGCGCGCTTGGGCGGCATCGCGCTGAAACGCAACCAGAGCTGGCCGGGCCACACCGTGAGCTGGCGCTTCGCCCAGCCGGACGCGGCCGAGCAGGTCGCGCTGCTGGTGCATGCGCCCTCGCCGGACCGCTTCAAGGTGATCGCCTACAACCTGGGCAGGCACGCGGTGGACGCGGAGATGAGCACCTGGAATGTCACCGCCGGACAGTGGCGGATGACCAGCGGCGTGGACCGCGACGGCGATGACAGAATCGACGGCAAGGCCACCACGCGTGATCTCACCCTGGAACGCAGTGCCTCCACCACGCTGCGCTTCGCGCCGGGCCAGAGCCAGGTGTTCGAGTTCGAGCTGGTGCAGGCCGGGACACCGGTCGAACAGCGTGCCGACCTCGGCATCGGGCGGGGCGATGTGCGCGTGGAGGACGGCCAGGTGCAGGTGACCGTGCACAGCCTGGGCCATGTCGCCACCGGTGTGGGCGTGGCGGTGCTGGAAGATGCCAAGGGCCGTGAGCTGGCCCGGGTGGAGATTCCGGGCCTGGCCGCGCCGAGCGATCTGGTGCCGAAGACCGCCACCGTGCGCCTGCCGTTGCCGGCCGGTAACCGCAACGGCTGGCAGGTGCGCGTCATGCAGGCCGACGGCGCAGCCGAGGTGACCCAGCGCAACAACGTGGTGACGCTGGACCGGTAGCACCATGCCAGGCATGGCCGCCTTGGCTCACAGCGTGACCTGCCCCTCGATGCAGGTCACGCAGTCGCCGCCGATCCACAGCGCATCGCCTACGCGCTCCACCTGCAACCGCCCGGCGCGGCCGATCGCCGTGCCCTGGCTGATCACATAGCGGTCCGGCGCTTCGCCGGTGGCCAGCAGCCAGCGCGCGATGCCCGCATTGAGGCTGCCCGTGGCCGGGTCCTCCGGCGCGCCATCGCCCGCGATGAAGGCGCGGCTCTCGTACTGGGCCTCCTCGCCATCGCTGGGCTGCCACGGTCCGAACACACCGACCTTCAGGCCTTCCAGCCGCGCATAGTCCGGCTGGACCGCCAGCACCGCTGCACGATCGCGCAGCCGCAGCGCGAGCCAGCCGGTGCCGTTGTCCGCCCAGCGCGCATCCACGACGTCCTCCGTCGCCACGCCCAGGCCGCGCCGGACGCGCTCGCGCAGGTCCGGCGTCAACGCCTCGCCCCGCAGCAGCGGCGGCGCCAGGAAGGCCAGGCCCGTCTCGCTGCGCCGGATGCGTACCAGGCCGATCCCGCACTCCTGCACGATGTCCTCGTCCTTCGGCACGCCGCCATGCGACAGCCAGGCATGGCAGCTGCCCAGGGTGGGATGCCCGGCGAACGGCAGCTCTTCCAGCGTGGTGAAGATGCGCACGCGGTAGTCCGCCCGGGGATCGGTCGGCGGGAGCAGGAAGGTGGTTTCGCTCAGGTTGGTCCAGCGTGCGAATGCGGCCATCCGCGTGTCGTCGATGCCTTCGGCCTCCAGCACCACGGCCAGCGGATTGCCGCGCAGTGGATCCTGGCTGAAGACATTGACCTGTTGGAACGGCAGCGTGGGCATGGCGGAACATCGGGAACGGGTGGAACGCGCATGATGCGCGCCACGCCGCCGCCCGGTCGAGCGGAGGGCTAGGCCGCGTCGGTTTCCATCACCTGCACGCGGCGCTGGTACCAGCCGTCGGCCTCGGGCTCGAAGATCGCGCTGCGGGTCATCTCGCCCTGGTAGACGTGCACCGAGATCGCCAGGTCGTCATCGCTGGTATTGCGGAGGGTATGGTACTCGTGCGGCGGGATCAGGCTGCCGGCACTGCCGCAGTCGCCCAGCACGGGCGGCTCCGGGCGGAAACGGAAGCGCTCGCCGTCGCGCTCCAGCAGCTGGTACTGGGTGATCTCCAGCTGGCCCAGCCAGACCCCCTCCACGCACCACAACCCGCTGTGGTCGTGCAGCGGCGTGCCCTGGCCCGGTCCCCAGCTCATCGCGACGATGCTGTAGCCGTGCACCGGGCTGCGGTACAGCTCGCGGCGAGCGTAGTGATCCTCGATCGGGTGGTGCACGCAGGCCGGCAGCTGGATGCGGCTGTCGGCGATTGCTTCGCGCAACGCCGCCCGCAGCGTGGCGGCGATCTGGTGCGCGTGCTCGTGCTGGACGGCATGGTCGACCGCAGCGATCAATCGATCACGACCATGGAACGGCGGAAACGGGTTGCATTGGTCTTGCATGCCTCGAGTCTAGGCGATTCTGGTGAACAGCGTGTTTGACCTGAATCACATCCAATCGACCCACGATCGCCGACGTAGTAATCCATTCGAAAGAAATCTTCGCGTTCGCCTATCGATCAGGGGATCAGCAGCGGCCGCAACGACGGGACCTGCCGGGCCAGTTCCTCGGTCACCAGCGTGGCGAACAGCGCCGCGCCGTCGGGGCCGAGGTGGGTGTAATCGAAAGCGAGCTTGGCCTGCCCCATCGGCTCGGCGACCGCGTTGTTCTGCGCGACGGGTGCGCCCGCCACGGGCGCCGCACCCACGGTGGTACCGCCCAGCGCCGCGCTGACCTGCGCCGGTGTGGCGGCCGCCTGTGCCAGCGGCATGGCAGCGACCGGCCCCAGCGCCTGCACCACCGCACGGCTGCGCGCGTGCAGATCGACCAGCGGTACCTCCATCTCGCGCGCCACCGTCCGCACCGCCTCGGCCCACGGCGCCAGGTCATCGATCAACACGCCATCGGCGAACTGGCGGCGGGTCAACGGGGTCAGCAGGACCGGTTGCGCACCGGCGGCACGGATCTCGCGCACGTAGCGGCGCAGGTTGTCGGGGAACTCGCGCTGCAGGTCGGTGGAGCGACCCGGCTTGCCGGGCTGGTCGTTGTGGCCGAACTGGACCAGCACCCAGGTGGTGGCATAGCCGGGCGTGCGCATCTCCGCCTCGGCCAGCGTCCACGAGCCTTCGGCACGGTAGTTGTAGGTGCTGCGGCCGCCGCGGGCCAGGTTGGTGCAGGTCAGGAACGAGGTTACGTGCCGCGCGCAGAACGCCGGGCCCCAGCCGCCCTGCACGGCGGTCGTGGAATCGCCGACCAGCACGATCTTGCTGGCCCGGATCGGCGTCGGTGCGGGTCGATCCAGTACCGCCGGGTCGACCGCGGCCTGCGCCGCACTGATCAGGCCGAACAGCGCGCTGCCGAGCAGCCAGGACGAACGGCGCATCAGAACGTGCCTCGTTGAATGAAGGGGGCCTGCTGATAGAGACGGCGCTCGCCACCGCGCGGGTCGTCGGCCTGCTGCGAGGTGGCATCGAACACCATCGTTTCGCGGCGGGCGAGCGAATAGGTCTGCCAGCGTGGCAGTGCGCCATGATTCGGATCGCCATGGCGGGCAAAGGCGATCAACGCATCGCTCATCGTGGCCGCCACGCGCGTGGCCTCTTCACTGTCACCGGTACGCGAACCGGGGCGGTCGGTGTTGTCGAACACCAGCGGGATATCCAGCGTGTGGAAGGCACCGAATCTGCCGCCGTCCAGCGGCGAGCCCCAATCGAGTTGATAGGCCCAGGTCGGTGCGCCCTGGCGCGCACGCGCCTCCAGTTCCTCCACCGCGCCCCGCCAGGAGCGGCCCGCGGTGGTGGCTGCGAAGAACACCTCCGACGGCGTGTACTGCGGATACAGGCGGCGGTACTCGGCGATCACCACCGACGGCAGCAGGTCCACGTACTGCTCTTTCTCCAGCTTGGCCGGCAGCGTCTCCCAGGTGAGGGCGAAGTTGGCCGGGTCGTTGCCGAGGAAGGCGCGGGTTTCATCGTGGGTGTTGCCGATCACCATCGGAATCCCGGCGGACTGCGCGGGCGCCTCCGGCCAGAACGGATGCACGGGCAGCGATCGCCCGTCGAGCACCGGCCCGACGTAGAGGCTGCTGTTCTCCACGCGCGACGGGTCGCGCGCACGGGTGGCGGCCAGCAGTGATTCCATCGGCATCGTGCGCAGCGCCTCGGCGTCGGCCGCGCCGACCGCCTGCATCGCGATCTGCGCGCGCTGGGTGGCCGCACGCGGGCCGGCAGCGGTGACCTGCTGCCCGCTCATGGTCCAGGCGCGCTGGAACAGGCCGCGTGCGGCGGGCATCGCCATCAGCGTGGCGATCTTCGCGCCCCCGCCGGATTGCCCCACCACGGTGATGTTGCCCGCATCGCCGCCGAACTCGTGTGCATGCTGACGGACCCACTGCAGCGCCTGCACCAGATCGAGCTGGCCGACGTTGCCGGAATCGGCGAACCGCGCATCGCCCAGCTGCGCCAGGTACAGATAGCCGAACACGTTGAGGCGATGGTTGACCGTGACCACGACCACGTCGCCACGCCGGCACAACGCGCTGCCGTCGTACAGCGGGTCGCTGCCCGAGCCGTTGTTGTAGGCGCCGCCGTGGATGTAGAACACGATCGGGCGCTTGCCGCCATCGCGCAGCGCCGGGGTCCACACATTGAGGTAGAGGCAGTCTTCGCTGCCCGGCCCTTCGCTGCCGCCCTGCGGCGCGGCATGGCCGTACGCCAGCGCATCACGCACGCCCCGCCAGGCCGATTCCTGCACGGCCGGCTGGAAGCGCCGGGGGGCGGTATCGGCGCCGTAGGGAATGCCACGGAACACGTGGATGCCCTGCTCTAGCTGCCCGCGCACGCGTCCACTGCGCACGCGTGCCAGCGGCGCGGCATCGTGGCGGGGGCCGGGCACGCCGGCGAAGGCGGGCAGCAGCGGCAGGCTGGCCGCACCCAGCATCGCGGCATAGCGCGCGCTGTCACGCAGGAAACGACGCCGTTGCAGATCGGCGGGGGAATCAGTCATGGCGCGCAGGCTCCGTATGGCGCGAAGGAATCCAGCGCAGGGCCAGCCCGGGCCACTGCGCGACGGTCAGACCGGCCGGGATGCGGACGCCGAAGCCATGGCCGCCGGACGGGAACAGATGCATTTCGGTGGAGACACCGGCGCGCAGCAGCGCCTGGTAGTAGACCAGGCTGTTGTGCACCGGGACCACGTTGTCGTCCTGCGCATGCACCAGGAAGGTCGGCGGCGTATCGATCCGGACCTGACCCTGCATCGAAAACTGCTGCTGCAGCGCCACATCCGCATGCGGCCCGAGCAGGCGGGTACGCGAGCCGGTATGCGCATGCGTGCCCATGTCGATCACCGGGTAGATCAGCAGGGCGACATCCGGGCGTGCGCTGAGTGCATCGATGGCATCGCGGTGGGGATAGACCGGGACATCGAAGCCGTTGCTCAGCCGCGCGGCGACGTGTCCGCCGGCCGAGAAGCCCATGACCCCGACGCGCGCCGGATCGATCTGCCAGCGGGCGGCATCCGCGCGGATCACCCGCATCGCGCGCTGCGCGTCGGCCAGTGCCGCTTGCCGATCGCTGCGGCCTGCAGGCAGCCGGTAACGCAGCACGAACAGGGTCACGCCGCCCTGCTCCACGAAGGCCGGCACCAGGGCGGTGCCTTCCTTGTCCAGCACGATGCGCTGGTAGCCGCCACCGGGCACCACCAGCAGGGCGCTGCCGTTCGGGCGTGCCGGCCGGTACACGACGAGATAAGGCGCACTGACGTTGTCGATGTAGCGGTCGGGCAGTGCGGGATCGGTGCTGCGCTCGATCACGTGGGGGACCGTGGCCGGGCCGGATTCGCCCGGCACCTGGCCCTCCGGCCACAGTGCAATGCGGTCCGGTGCGCCGGCGGCGGGTTCGGTCTCCGGGACGGCGCGCTCGGCCGCAGGCGCCAGGCCGCTGGCCAGCAGCAGGAGGATCAACGAAGGCAACACAAGGCAACGGTGCATCCGGGGACGTCCTTCCGGTAGAGGAAACAGGCATCGTGCCTGACCGGCAGCGCTTCTGATGCGCTGCACATTGCCAATGACACCGGTTTACCATATACAGCTCATCCAACCGCTGTCGATTGGCAGTGCAACAATTTTTCCGGGAGACCCGCTTGAGCAACGACCACGGCAAACAGGACCTGCCCGACCAGGGGTTGGGCGAGATCGCCCGGCACTTCGTCAGCGCCCGCCAACACGGCCAATCCCTGCCGGATTTCCCGGGAACCATCCCGGAAGACCTCGTCACCGCCTATCAGGTACAGGACCAGGCCATCGCGCTGTGGGACGACCAGGTGGTCGGCTGGAAGGTCGGCTACATCGCTGCCGAACGCCGCGACGGGTCGGGCGATGACCGCCTGCTGGGCCCGATCTTCGCGCGCCAGCTCTGGAATGCTACCGGTGGAACAGTCGAGATTCCGGTGTTCGTCGGGGGCTTCGGCGCGGTTGAAGCCGAGTATGTGATCCAGCTGCAGGAAGACGCTCCGGCGGACAAGCTGCACTGGACGCCGGAAGAAGCCGAGGCACTGCCCGCCAGGCTCTTCATCGGCGTCGAGGTCGCGAGCAGCCCGCTGGCGACGATCAACAAACTCGGCCCGCGCGTGGTGGTGTCGGATTTCGGCAACAACAACGGCCTGGTGCTGGGCACCGAAATCGCGGACTGGACCCGCCTGGACGATGCCGACCTGCGTGCGGAGACCCGCATCGAAGGCCAGGTGGTCGGTACCGGTGGCGCCACCCTGCTGCCCGGCGGCCTGCGCACTGCCTACGCGTTCGCGTTGGCCCGTTCGGCGCAGCGTGGCCGACCGCTGAAGGCGGGTGATCTGATCGCCAGTGGCAACGCCACCGGCATCCATGACATCGCCGTGGGCCAGGAAGCATTGATCCGTTTCGTCGGTTACGGCGACATTACCTGCAAGGCCATCGCCGCCGGTTGACCGCGCGGACATGGCGAGCACGCTTGGGAGGGCGCAGATGTTCACTCGCAGAAGTTTCCTGGCTACCAGTCTGGGCGCGCTTGCCGCGCCCGCGCTGACGGCCTGTTCGCGGTCGTCCAACGCCGCACCGGCCGGTGCGCAGCTGTTAACCGCCACCGACGTCCACGTCGCCGATTACCCCACCGTCACCGCGGTGAAATGGATCGGGCAGACGCTGGAAGAAAAAACCGGCGGCCGGCTGCGGCTGCGCCAGTACCACTCCGGCCAGCTCGGCCGTGAGTCCGAGGCGATCGACATGGCCCGCTTCGGCGCCATCGACATCACCCGCGTCTACTCCGGCGCGCTCAACAACGCGTTTCCGCTGACCCAGGGCCTGTGCCTGCCGTACGTGTTCGAGTCGGTGGCGCACATGCGCCGCGCCCTCGATGGTGGCGTCGCCGATACGGTGCTGCAGGGCTTTGAAACCCGTGATCTGGTCGGTCTGGCGATCTACGATTCCGGCGCGCGCTGCTTCTACAACACCAAGCACCCGATCGTGGAACCCAAGGACCTGCACGGCCTCAAGCTGCGCGTGGCGTCTTCGGACATCTTCATCCAGCTGATGCGCCTGCTCGGTGCCAACCCGACCCCGATGTCGCTGGGCGATACCTTCTCGGGCATGGAAACGCACATGATCGACGGTGCGGAAAACAACATGCGCAGCTTCCATTCCAGCCGTCATTTCGAGGCCGCGCACTACTGGTCGCAGAGTGATCACTCCTACGCGCCGGACGTGCTGCTGATGTCGCGGCAGAGCTTCGATGCGCTGAGCCCGGCCGACCGCACCCTGGTGATCGAGACCGCGCGTGAATCGGTGCAGGTGATGCGCGAGCAGTGGGATGCCTCGGAAAGCACCGCGCGCCAGGCCGTCGCCGACTTCGGCATCACGTTCAATGAGGTCGACATGCCGGCCTTCCGCAAGGCCGCCGACCCGCTCCTGCAGCGTTACCTGCAGCAGCCGGAGCTGGCCGCCCTCACCCGTCGCATCCGCGACTTCGCCTGAGGCCCCGACGCGATGTCCGACTCGACTTCCGAAACCGTCATCACCCCCACCGCGCCGCAGCGCCTGCTCAACCTCATCGCCGATGTGGCGATCTACATCGCCGTCATCGCCCTGCTGGGCCTGGTGGTGGTGCAGGGCTGGCAGGTGTTCGCCCGCTACGTGATCAATGATTCGCCCAGCTGGACCGAGCCGGTCACGCTGCTGCTGCTCGCCACCGCGATGAGCCTGGGCGCGGCCACCGGAGTGCATACCCGCCGCCACTTCGGCTTCTTCCTGCTGGCCGCGCACATGGGCCCGGGCCTGCGCCGCGCGGTCGATGTATTCGCCGCGCTGGTGGTGGCCGTGCTGGGCGTGGTCATCGCCTGGTGGGCAGCTGTGCTGCTCATGGACGGTCTGGACATCAAGGCCGCCGGCGCCCACCTGCCGCAGAGCATCAACTACCTGCCCCTGTCGATCGGTGGCGCCCTGATGGCGATCTTCGCCGTGAACCAGATGGCGCTGGCCGTACGGCCGGCCGATGCCGTTGCCGAGGGAGATCGCTGAGTCATGGGTATTACGATTCTTTTCACCGTGTTCGCGGTGCTGTTGCTGCTCGGCGTGCCGGTCGCGTTCGCGCTCGCCGCCGCCGCCCTGGCCACCCTGTGGTACCTCGATCTGCCGACGCTGGTGCTGGTCCAGCAGATTTCCGCCGGCACCGGTTCGGCCTCGCTGATCGCCATTCCACTGTTCATCTTCGCCGGCGAAATCATGATGCGCGGCGGCATCTCCGAACGGCTGATCTCACTGGCGTCCTCGCTGGTCGGGCGCATGCGCGGTGGCCTGGGCCAGGTCTCGATCCTGTCCTCGCTGTTCTTCGGCGGTGTGTCCGGTTCGGCCATCGCCGACGTCTCGGCGGTCGGCGGCACGATGATCCCGCAGATGGTCAAGCGCGGCTACGACCGTGACTTCGCGGTCAACGTCAGCATCACCGCCGCGCTGGTCGCGCTGCTGGTGCCGCCGTCGCACAACCTGATCTTGTTCTCGGCCGCGGCCGGTGGTGGCCTGTCCATCGCCGATCTGTTCGCGGCGGGCATCGTGCCGGCGCTGCTGATGACCGTCGCGCTGATGATCACCGGTTACGTCGTGGCACGCCGCCGCGGCTACGGCGTGGAGATCTTCCCGGGCTGGCGCGCGGTGCTGCTGCGGCTGGTCTCGGCCCTGCCCGGCCTCGGCCTGGTCGCGCTGATCTTCATCGGTATCCGCGCGGGCATCTTCACCGCGGTGGAGAGTGCCGCGATCGCCGTGGTCTACGCGCTGCTGGTGACCACCGTGCTGTACCGCCAGCTCGACTGGCGCGAGTTCCTCGGCACGGTCACCCATGCCGCGCGCAGCACGGGCGTGATCCTGTTCGTGATCGCCACCGCGGCCGTGTTCGGCTGGCTGCTGGCGTATCTGGAAGTGCCGTCGGCCGCGGTCAACTTCCTGCAGTCGTTCGCGCACAGCCAGTTCATGGTGCTGCTGATGATCGTGGTGATGCTGTTGCTGCTGGGCACCTTCATGGACCTGGCGCCGATGATCCTGATCTGCACGCCGATCTTCCTGCCCGTGGCCAAGGCCTACGGCATCGATCCGATCCACTTCGGCCTGGTGCTGGTGCTGACCGGTGGCCTGGGCCTGGTGACGCCACCGGTGGGCTCGGTGCTGTTCATCGGTACCGCGATCGGCAAGATCAGCGTCGGTGAGAGCATGCGCTCGATCTGGCCGTTCTGGTTCGCCGCGCTGGGCGTGCTGTTGATCGTCACCTTCTTCCCGGAAATGTCGCTGTGGCTGCCCGCCCTGCTGCGCGCGTAAGCGTGCGGCGGCTGGCAGCCCTGCTGTGGATCGCCCTGCCCTGCGCCGTCATGGCGCAGGGCCAGGACATCCCGCTGCGGGGCTTCCAGGACGGCATCAACCATTGGCAGAGTGGGCACGGCACGGACTACCCGCGCTGGTCGCCCGGTCAGTACCGGCAGATTGCCGACAACCTGGTCGCCCTGCAACGCCATGGCGGCGGCTGGGCGGTCAACCAGGATCCGCAGCGGATCCTCGACGATGCCGCCAAGGCACAGGTGCTGGCCGACCAGGCCACGCCCGGCGGCAGCTTCGACAACCGCAACGTCTACACCCAGGTCGACTACCTGGCCGAGGCGTTCGCGCGCAGCGGCGATATGCGCTACCGCGACGCAGCGGTACGTGGCCTGGATTTCATCCTTGCCGAGCAGATCCCGACCTGCGGTGGCTGGCCGCATTCGGTGCCCTCGCGCACCGCGTACCACGGCCACATCACCTTCGCTGACGACGTCACCCGTGGCGTGCTGACCACGCTGCGGCGCATCCAGCGCGAGCCGGCGTTCGGCTTCATCACTGCCGATCAGCGTGCCCGCGTGGATGCCGCCGTCACCGCCGGCGATGCCTGCCTGCTGCGACTGCAGGTGCGCCAGGACGGCGTGCCGACGATCTGGGCCGGCCAGTACGACCGCACCACCCTGCTGCCCGCGCAGGGCCGGATGTTCGAACTGCCGGCGCTGGTCACCGACGAGAGTGTCGGCGTGGTCCGCTACCTGATGTCGATCCCGGATCCCGCGCCGGCGGTGGTCGCCTCGGTCAACGCCGCGATGGCGTGGTTCCAGGCGCATGCGTTGACCGGGTGGCGGCTGGAGACCTTCGAAACCACCCCGGCGCAGTTCGCGTTCCATCGCACCACGGTCGACCGCCGCCTGGTCGCCGACGCCGGCGCCCCGCTGCTGTGGGGGCGCTTCCACGACCTGCACGACAGCGCCGTGCTGCTGGCCAACCGCGAGGGTGAGCGCGTGGCCACGTTCGACGAGATTCCGCGCGAGCGCCGCACCGGCTACCACTGGTACGGCACCTGGCCACAGGCCCTGATCACCACCGAGTACCCACGCTGGCAACAGCGTCTTGCCGGGACCGGGGCGCGCTGAGCGCGCCTGGCCCACGATACGTTCAAGGGAGAGAGACGATGCACCTGAGGAAGACCCTGGCGAGCTTCGCCACCGCCTGCCTGCTGCTGGCCGGCGCCGGCCACGCCGCCGAGCCGGCCACCGCCTGGAAGCGCGGGATCGAGAACCAGCGCCAGGCCGATCTGGGCAACGGCACTTTCCTCAATCCGGTGTTCGCCGGTGATCGCCCGGACCCTTCGGTGCTCAAGGATGGCGAGGACTACTACCTCACCCTGTCCTCGTTCGATGCCTACCCCGGCCTGCCGATCTGGCACTCCCGCGATCTCGTCAACTGGCAGCCGCTGGGGCACGCGATCACCAGGAATGTCGGCGCGATCTGGGCCCCGGACATCGTCAAGCACGGCAGCCGCTACTACATCTATTTCCCCGCCCGTACCGGCGAGACCCGCAGCAACTTCGTGGTCTGGGCCGACAGCATCAAGGGCCCGTGGAGCGAGCCGATCGACATCGGCCTGGGCGGCTATATCGACCCGGGCCACGCGGTGGGTGAAGACGGCAAGCGTTACCTGTTCCTCAGTGGCGGCGACTACGTGCAGCTGGCCGATGACGGCCTGAGCGTGGTCGGCACGCCCAGGCACGTCTACGACGGCTGGAAATACCCGGAAAGCTGGGATGTGGAGGCCTATGCGCAGGAAGGCCCGAAGATCAACTTCCGCGATGGCTGGTACTACATGACCACCGCCGTGGGTGGCACCGCCGGCCCGCCGACCGGGCACATGGTGATCACCGCGCGCTCGCGCTCGATCCACGGCCCGTGGGTGAATGCGCCGAACAACCCGATCATGCGCACCCGGTCGGCCGCCGAGCCGTGGTGGTCGCGCGGCCATGCCACGGTGATCGAAGGCACCGACGGGCGCTGGTGGATGATGTACCACGGTTACGAGAACGGGTACTGGACGCTGGGCCGCCAGGCGCTGCTGGAGCCGATCGAATGGACCGCCGATGGCTGGTTCGTGGCCAAGGGCGGCGACCTCGGCCAGCCGCTCGCCAAGCCCTCGGGTACCTCGGTGGGCCAGCACGGCATGGCGTTGTCCGATGACTTCCGCAGCAGGACCCTCGGCGCGCAGTGGTCGTTCTTCAACCCGGCGCAGGACGAGTACAAGCGCCTGGCCTTCACCGGCAAGGGCATGGAGCTGCAGGGCAAGGGCAGCACCCCCCGCGACAGCTCGCCGCTGACCGCCATCGCCGGCGACAAGGCTTACCAGTTCGAGGTCGAGATGGAGATCGCCCCGGGCGCGGTGGGCGGTGCCCTGCTCTACTACAGCGACCGCCTGTACGTGGGCGTGGGCAGCAACGGCGAGAAGTTCATCATGCACCGCTACGGGGAGGAGCGCCCCACCCGGCTTGCCCCCAGCGCCACCGGCGGCAAGCTGTGGCTGCGGGTGACCCACAACCGCCACATCGTCACCATCCACTCCAGCACCGACGGCAGAACCTGGCAGAAGTACCCGGTTCAGATGGAAGTCTCCGGCTACCATCACAATGTGGCGGGCAAGTTCCTGGCCCTGAAGCCGGCGCTCTATGCTGCCGGTGACGGCAAGGTCCAGTTCCGGAATTTCCGCTACCGCGCCCTCGATTGAGCTCCCCGCTAGAATCCCTTGACTCATCCCCGGTTTGAACGACATGTCATTGCGCAGCAAAACCGATCCGTCGCCGCACGGATTGACCAAAGGCAAGGCCGCCACGATCAACGACATCGCGCGTCTGTCCGGGGTATCCAAGAAGACCGTCTCGCGCATCATCAACAACTCGCCGCTGGTGCGTAAGGACACGCGCGAGAAGGTCGAAGCACTGATGCGCGAGGTCGGCTACACGCCGGACCCGCTGGCCCGCGGGCTGGCGTTCCGGCGCTCGTTCCTGATCGGGATGGTGTACGACAACCCGACCGCGCAGTACATCGTGGACATGCAGTACGGTGCGCTGGACGCGTTGCGCGGCTCCAGTTTCGAGCTGGTCGTGCATCCCTGCGATTCACGCAGCCCCGGCTACATCGACGGCGTGCGCCGCTTCGTGCAGCAGCAGAAGCTGCACGGTGTGATCCTGGTGCCGCGTGCTTCCGAAGACCAGGCGCTGGTCGACATGCTCGATGAAATCGGCTGCCGCTTCACCCGCATCGCCTCGCTGCCGCTGGACGATACCTCGCAGATGGTGGTCACCCACGATCGTGATGGCGCCGCCGAAGCAGCCGATTACCTGCTCTCGCTGGGCCACCGCGACATCGCCCTGGTGACCGGCCCGAGCGCGTACCGCTCGGCGCACGAGCGGACGGCCGGCTTCATCGATGCGCTCGCCAAGCGCGGCATCGAGCTGCCGCCGGCACGCATCGTCGAGGCCGGTTACACCTTTGAATCCGGTGTGGCCGCGGCCGAGAAGCTGCTGCTGGGCAAGCAGCGACCGACCGCCATCTTCACCGGTAACGATGAAATGGCCGCCGGTATCTACAAGGTCGCGCTGCGCGCGGGCATCAACATCCCGCGCCAGCTCTCGATCATCGGCTACGACGACAGCCCGCTGGCCTCGCGCCTGTGGCCGTCGCTGACCTCGGTGCGCCGGCATACCCGCGACACCGGCCGGACCGCCGCCGCGATGCTGATCCAGCCCGATGGCCAGGCCGTGATGCAGCACGCCAGCGTGCGCCCGCACCTGATCGTGCGCGATTCCTGCCAGCCGCCCGAGGATTGACGCCCAAGGCGTCAATCCCCGGTAGGTCACGACCGTTGGTCGTGACGCTTTTTCTGTCGTCACCCTTGTTCGGTCGCCACCCTTGTTCTGTGGTGCCGCCGTCCACCTGTCGTATCGCATCCCGTCCCGACCCCGTCCGCGGGCCACCCGGCCTATCGTGCGCTGCAAAATGACACCGGTTTACCAACTGGCTACAATCACCTGAAATCGTGCCGGGGCCGACGCATCGCCCCACCCCTGCTCTGGAGACGCCATGTACTGCAAGACCCATTACGCCACCCATCCCGACGCCATCAAGGGCGCCAGCAATGACGACCTGCGCGATCTGTACCTGCTGGACGGTCTGTTCAACGCCGATGCGGTGACCCTGAAGTACACCCACTACGAGCGCTTCGTGCTCGGCGGTGCGGCCCCGGTCAACGGCCCGGTCTCGCTGCCCAAGCAGACTGAACCCGCGTCGGCCGCCGGCCATGCCTTCCTGGAGCGCCGCGAGCTGGGCGTGATCAATGTCGGCGCCGGCAGCGGCACCGTCACTGTCGATGGCACCGTGTTCAAGCTCGGGCCGAAGGATGGCCTGTACGTGGCCATGGGCAGCGAAGACGTTGTGTTCGCGTCCGATGACGCCGCCACCCCGGCGCAGTTCTACCTGGCCTCGACCCCGGCGCACGCGCGCTTCGAGACCAAGGCGCTGTCGATCAAGGACGCCGTGGCCCTGGACCGTGGCGCGCTTGAAACCAGCAACGAGCGCACCATCTACCAGTACATCGTGCCGGCCACCTGCCAGTCCTCGCAGCTGCTGCTGGGCCTGACCGTGCTCAAGCCGGGCAGCGTCTGGAACACCATGCCGCCGCACCTGCACGACCGCCGCAGCGAAGTCTATTTCTACTTCGACCTGGGCCAGAACGACCGCGTGTACCACTTCATGGGCGAGCCGGACGCGCAGCGCCACATCGTCATCCAGAACAACGAAGCCGTCGTGTCGCCGCCGTGGTCCATCCACATGGGCGCCGGCACCAGCAACTACGCCTTCATCTGGGCGATGGGCGGCGAGAACCTGGATTACACCGACATGCACGTGCTGGACATCTGCCAGCTCAAGTGACCCCGACGCGCCGCCGGCATCGCGCCGGCGGCGTCTGCTACGCATTGGACAAGGACTACATACGCAATGGCTAATCCGTTCAGTCTGGAAGGCAAGGTCGCCCTCGTCACCGGTGGCAACACCGGCCTGGGCCAGGGCATCGCGGTCGCATTGGCGCAGGCCGGTGCCGACGTGGCCGTGGCCGGCATCCAGCCGCCCACCGAGACCATCGCGGCCATCACCGCGCTGGGCCGCCGCTGCCTGGCGATCGAAGCGAACCTGATCAGCATCGAGCCGGTCGAGCGCGTCATCCGCGAAACCATCGAAGGCCTGGGCGGCCTGGACATCCTGGTCAACAACGCCGGCCTG
This sequence comes from Stenotrophomonas sp. JAG2, assembly GCF_041080745.1. Lineage (NCBI taxonomy): Bacteria > Pseudomonadati > Pseudomonadota > Gammaproteobacteria > Lysobacterales > Lysobacteraceae > Stenotrophomonas > Stenotrophomonas sp. JAG2. The sequence goes on from NZ_JBEUMH010000005.1 coordinate 114,434, forward strand.
ATCCGTCGGGCCGACGCCGTGGACTTCAGCGAGCAGGACTGGGACGACGTGATGAACGTCAACATCAAGTCCGCGTTCTTCATCTCGCAGGCCGCCGGCAGGCATTTCATCGCCCAGGGCCGCGGCAAGATCATCAACATCGCCTCGATGCTGTCCTTCCAGGGCGGCATCCGCGTGCCGTCGTACACCGCCAGCAAGAGCGGCATCGCCGGCATCACCCGCCTGCTCGCCAACGAATGGGCCAGCAAGGGCATCAACGTCAACGCGATCGCCCCGGGCTACATGGCCACCGACAACACCGCCGCGCTGCGCGCCGATGAGGACCGCAACAAGTCCATCCTCGACCGCATCCCGGCCGCGCGCTGGGGCACCCCGGAAGACCTCGGCGGCACGGCAGTGTTCCTGGCCTCCAGCGCCTCGGACTATGTCAACGGCGCGGTCCTGCCGGTCGACGGTGGTTGGCTCGCCCGGTAACACCATCGCTACGCGCTGGCGCTCCCACGATCTGCGCTGCAGATCGTGGGCTCCGGTAGTGCCGGCCGCTGGCCGGCAGCTCTCCACCCAGGAGCATGACCATGCTGCGTTTGCTGCTCTCCCTGTCGCTGCTGATGGCGGCCCCCAGCGCGCTGTGCGCCCCGCACCGCATCTTCATTGCCGGGGATTCCACCGCCGCCGGGTACGGCCCGGAGCGCGCGCCACAGGCCGGCTGGGGCCAGGCCCTGCAGAGCTATCTCGATCCCGCTGTGTGGGAGGTCCGCAACCACGCCAAGGGCGGCCGCAGCACGCGCAGCTTCATCGATGAGAAACGCCTGGACGCGATCGCCGCCGAACTCCAGCGGGGTGACGTGCTGCTGATCCAATTCGGCCACAACGACGCCAAGTTCGAAGATCCCAGCCGCTATACCGATCCTGCCGTTGCCTACCCGCAGTTCCTGATGCGCTACGTGCAGCTGGCCCGCGACAAGGGCGCCACGCCGGTGCTGATCACCCCGGTGGCGCGGCTGCTGTACGACTTCGGGTCGCTGCTGGATACGCATGGCGTGTACACCCAGGCAGTGAAGCAACTGGCGACCCGCGAGCAGGTCGCGCTGATCGATTTGAACGACAGTTCCACGCGCTGGATCCGCGGGCTGGGCGAACAGGGCGCCAAGCCGTATTTCCTGTTCGTGCCCGAGCAGAACAAGGCCGATGGCACGCACTTCAGCGTGGCCGGTGCGACGGCGGTAGCGTGCCTGGTGATGCGCGACTGGGTGGCGTTGCGGCCTGAACTAAAGTCGGCGCTGAAGCGCGACATCGACTGCGAGGTGCGCAGTGCAGGGCAGGGCGGTGATGCCCCCCGGCCCTCGCGCGTCGTGCACGAACGCGACATCGCCGTGAACCAGCCGGGACCCCATGGCGGGGCCGGGCCAACCACGGCGTACCCGTTCTTCGCCGAGGACACCGACATCCCGTTCGTGCTGCGCAAGCGTGTGCTGCATAAAGGTGCCGGCATCGGCCTGCACCCGCAGCACAAGGACGAGATCTACTACATCGTCAGCGGGCAGGGCAGCTACGTACTGGATGGGAAGCAGTACGACGTCGCGGCGGGTGATGCGCTGCTGACGAGAACGGGCAGCTCACATGCGCTGCAGCAGGTGGGGGAGCAGGATCTGGTGGTGCTGTTGGCGTATCCGCGATGAAAGGCAGCAGCGCATGACCCGGCTCCACCCATTGCCAACCTTCAAAAGCTCCCGAGGCTTTTGAAGGATAGGTGTCTAAACTTCAACAGCCCCGGTGAATTGCGTCACGACGTTACACGTCGCCGCCGTCTTCCCAGCCTTCCCCCGTGCCCTTCTGGAACACGCGGTCACCGTCCTGCACCTCACCGGCCGGCAGATGCTCCCTGGCCTCCAGCCCGGCGTAGATCGGGGTGAAGTCCGGCGCGGTCGCGGCCATCAACTGCTCGAAGCTGTCGATGACGAAGTAGGTCTTCTGGAAGGTGTCGATCCGGTAGCGGGTGCGCATGATCCGCTCCAGATCGAAGCCGATCCGGTTCGGCGCCGCCGACTCCAGCGAGTGCAGCGACTCGCCCTTCGATGACACGATGCCGGCGCCGTAGATGCGCAGGCCCTCGTCGGTGTTGATCAGGCCGAACTCCACCGTGTACCAGTACAGGCGGGTCAGGTGCTGCAGCGCTTCCGGACCGATCGCATGCGCCTTGACGCCGCCGCGGCCGTAGGCGGCCATGTAGTCGGCGAACACCGGGTTCATGAGCAGCGGCACGTGACCAAACAGGTCATGGAACATGTCCGGCTCGGCGATGTAGTCGATCTGGTCCGGGCGGCGGATCCACCACGTCACCGGGAAGCGGCGGTTGGCCAGGTGGTCGAAGAAATCCAGCTCCGGCAGCAGGCCTTCCACCCCGACCAGGGTCCAGCCGGTGGCGGCGCCCAGCACTTCGTTGAGCTGGTCGAAGCGCGGGATCATGTGCGCGCTCATGCCCATCTCGTCCTGCGCGTGCAGGAATTCCCTGCTGGCACGCCCTTCCAGCAGCGCGCGCTGGCGCTGGTACAGGGTGCTCCAGGTGGCGTGGTCGTCGGCGGTGTAGCTGTCCCAGGGCTGTTCCACGATGGCGGTGGTATAGACCGGCACGTATCCCTTGTCGGTCTGCTGGTGTTCGACGCGGCGGGGGGCGGTGGCGGTTTCCATCGTGGTGGTCTCCTGGGAAGTCATCTGTCGATGCTAGGGCAGGGCGCGCGCAAGAGGTTTGCAAAGTTGCGCGGATATGGCCTTCTGGCGCAAGATCATTGCGTCCACCTCATGTTGCGGGGCAGCAATGACCGGAATTGCCCAGTTCGACCGCACGGATCTGCGCCTGCTGGCGGAAATCCAGCAACACGGCCGCGCGACCAATGCCGAATTGGCTGCACGGGTGAATCTGTCCCCGTCGGCCTGCCTGCGGCGCGTCCAGCGGCTGGAGAGCGAGGGCGTCATCGCCGGGTATGGCGCGCGCCTTGAGCCGCGCCAGATCGGCCTCGGCCTGCAGGCCTTCGTCCGGGTGCAGCTGGAGAAGCACGACCAGCACGCCATCGGCGTGTTCGCCGACAGCGTGCTGATCTGGGATGAGGTGGTGGCCTGCCATGCGCTCACCGGCGACATGGACTACCTGCTGCACATCTATGTGCGCGACCTGGAGCACTTCTCCAGCTTCCTGCTCGACAAGCTGCTCAATGCCGCCGGCGTGGCCGACGTCAATTCCAGCTTCGTGCTGCGCACCGTGAAGGACTTCCGCGCGCTGCCGCTGTCGCAGCTGGAATGAGGCGGGTAGCGCCGACCGCTGGTCGGCGGTTACCGGTGCGGGGCCTCAGCCCTCGCACTTCTCCTTGCGCCCCATCAGCCGGCCCACGCGCGAGGGCTCATCGCACTTGGGCTTGGGCGGCGGCGGGGCGAGCGCGGCGGCACGCGCCTTCTGCAGCTGCTGGACCTTGGCGCGGATCTGCGGCATCGCCGCCATCGCAGCTTTCTCGCCTTCCAGGATCGCGTTGTTGCGCTGGCCGAAATCGGCGGCGCCGATGTCGAGCACCTTGGGCCGGATGATCACGTCCGCGCGTGCCAGCTCCTGTTCGCCCAGGCGCTGGCCCATGATCGAGATCGACTGGTTGACGATCCCGAGCATGCCGGTCGGCGCCTTGCCGCTGGCCTTGCTGGAGATGTCCACGGCGATCACGATGTCCGCGCCGAGCTGGCGCGCCGCATCCACCGGCACCGGGCTGACCACGCCGCCGTCGATATAGTTGTATTTGCCGATCTTCACCGGTTCGAACACGCCCGGGATGCTGCTGGACGCACGCACCGCCTGGCCGACATTGCCGCGCACGAACACCGTGCGCTCACCGGTTTCCAGCTGGGTGGCGACCGCGGCGAAGGGCTTGCTCAGTTTTTCGGCGGGGCGGTTGTCGACCTGCGCGTTGACGTAGTCCTGCAGCTTCTGGCCCTGGACCAGGCCGCCGGAGAACAGGCGCACATCGCGGATGCTGGCTTCATCCAGGGCCACCGCCTTGGACTGCATCTGGAACGCGTCCATGCCGCTGGCATACAGCGCGCCTACCACGCTGCCGGCGCTGGTGCCGGAGACCACCACCGGCTCGAAGCCGTTGGCCTCCAGCATCTTGATCACGCCGATGTGGGCGAAGCCCTTGGCCGCGCCGCCGCCCAGCGCGATGCCGATCCTGACCGGCTTGGCCGGCGTCACCGGAACGGCCGCCGGCGGCGGGGTCGGGCGCACGGGATCACCGCCGCAACCGGCCAGCAGGCCGAGCAGGGCAACGGACAGCGTCAGGCGGGTACGGCGCAGTGAGGTCATCGGCGTGGCAACGTGAATGGGCATCGAGGGCCGCCAGCATACCGAAGCGGTGGCAGGCCGGCAGGGGTAATGAATAGCGGTTGTTTGCGGCGCTGTTGTTGTACTGCAACAATTGTCTGGTAGCGCCGGTCCACCACCCCTCCCAACACAGCCTAAACGCCATGTTCCCGAACCGCACTGCCCACGGCCGTTTCCCGTCCGTGCACCCGCTCGTTGTCGCTCTTGCCGCCCTGCTGCCATTGACGGCCGCAGCCCAGGATGCCCCCGCCACCAAGGATCCGGTTGCCCTCGATACGCTGCAGGTCACGGCACAACGCCGCGTCGAAAACGCCAAGGACGTGCCGGTCTCGATCTCGGCGATCCAGGGTGAAAAGCTCGACGTGCTCGGTTCGGCCGGCGATGACATCCGCTTCCTGTCGGCGCGTGTGCCCAGCCTGAACATCGAATCGTCCTACGGCCGTGCCTTCCCGCGTTTCTACATCCGCGGCCTGGGCAACACCGATTTCGACCTCAATGCCTCGCAGCCGGTGTCGCTGGTGTATGACGACGTGGTGCAGGAAAGCCCGCTGCTGAAGGGCTTCCCGCTGTTCGACCTGGCCGGTGTGGAAGTGTTGCGCGGCCCGCAGGGCACGCTGTTCGGCCGCAATACCCCGGCCGGCGTGGTGAAGTTCGATTCGGCGCGTCCCTCGCAGGATGCCGACGGGTACATCAAGGTCGCCTACGGCAGCTACAACACCTGGAACACGCAGGGCGCCTACGGCGGCCCGCTGACCGACCGCTGGTCGGCCCGCGTCTCCGCGCTGTACCAGCGCCGCGACGACTGGGTCACCAACACCCGCCAGGGCGCACCGGCGCAGGGCTTCGAAGGCTATGACGAAGCCGCCGCCCGCGTGCAGTTCCTGTACGAAGGCGATGATGTCGAAGCGCTGTTCAACCTGCACAAGCGCAAGCTCAACGGCACCGCGCGCCTGTTCCGCGCCAACATCCTCAAGCCGGGTACCAACCAGCTGGTCGAGAACTTCGACCGCGATGAAGTCTCGACCGATGGCCAGAACTTCTCCGACCTGGAAACCTGGGGCGGCAGCGCGCGCCTGAAGTGGGACCTGGGCCGCGTGACGCTGCACTCGATCACCGGCTACGAGACTGCCGAATCGCTGAACCACGGCGACATCGACGGCGGTTACGGTGCCAGCTTCCTGGGCGCCGGCAACTACGGCCCGGGCAACATCCCGTTCGCCTCCGAGTCGGCCGATGGCCTGCCGCACCATCGCCAGTGGACCCAGGAATTCCGCGTGGAATCCAATGAGTGGGGCCGCTTCGACTGGCAGGCCGGCGTCTTCTACTTCGATGAAGACGTCACCATCGACAGCTTCAGCTACGACTCACTGACCCCGGGCAATCCGCAGACCGGTCACGCCGTGCAGCAGCAGCGCAACAAGGCGTGGGCCGCCTTCGCCTCCGGCGATTTCGACGTGACCGAGCGCTTCAAGCTGCGCGGTGGCGTGCGCTACACGCAGGACAAGAAGGACTTCAGCGCGAGCGTGCTGCAGGCCGTGCCGTTCGGCACCCCGGTCAGCGGCCCGTACATCGCCAAGACCGACGTCAACGACGTCAGCTGGGACCTGAGCGGCGTCTACCAGATCACCGACAACCTCAACGCGTACGCCCGCGTGGCCAAGGGCTTCCGCGCGCCGTCGATCCAGGGCCGCCTGGCCTTCGGCGGCGTCTCGCAGGCCGATTCGGAGAAGGTGATCTCGTACGAGGCCGGCATCAAGGCCGACCTGTTCGACCGCCGCGCGCGCCTGGGCTTCAACGTGTTCCGCTACAACGTCGACGGCCAGCAGCTGATCGCCGTGGGTGGCACCAACAACACCGCGACCCTGCTCAACGCCGACAAGACCCTCGGCCAGGGCGCCGAGCTCGACTTCGAAGCCTACCTGACCGACCACGTCCTGCTGACCCTGGGCAGCAGCTACAACGACACCGAGATCAAGGACAAGGATCTGGCGGTGGCGATCTGTGGCGGTGGCTGCACCATCACCGACCCGACCACGGTCATCGATGGCGGCACCTACGCGCTGGTCAACGGCAACCCGCTGCCGCAGGCGCCGAAGTGGATCCACAACCTGACGCTGCGCGCCGGCTTCCCGGTCAACGATGCCAGCGAGTTCTACGTCTACACCGACTGGGCCTACCGCAGCGAAGTGAACTTCTTCCTGTACGAGTCGCCGGAGTTCCGCAGCCGCTCCTCGCTGGAAGGTGGCCTGCGCCTGGGCTACAACTGGGATTACGGCCAGTACGACGTGGCCGTATACGGCCGCAACCTGACCGACCAGGTCCGCGTGGTCGGCGCGATCGACTTCAACAACCTGACCGGCTTCCTCAACGAGCCGCGCACGTTCGGCCTGGAGTTCACCGCAAAGTTCTGATGCACGTCATGCGGTAGGTGCCCACCGATGGTGGGCACGCTGTTGAAACGAAAACGGCGCGGAGAAATCCGCGCCGTTTTCTTGTGTGCCGCCATCGTCGCGCCGACCGCCGACCGCCAATCGGTACCGCCGTATCGGTAGTGCCGGCCGCTGGCCGGCTCTGCACCCTGTTGGGCACCGCGAGGCGCCGGCCAGCGGCCGGCTCTACCCACAATGCCATGCCATCGACAGGTGTCGCCTTACAACGCGCTCGCCGGCCGCACCTTCAACACCGCTTCTTCAGCCGCGCAATCCCGTGCCGAATGCAGCCCCGCCCTGCGTGCCGCGGCGATCTCCTTGCGCGCCGCCAGCAGGTCGCTGTTGAACGCGGCGTTGTCATGCAGGCGTGCCACGGCGGCCGCGCCCATGAAACGGCCTTCCAGGATGTCGCTCTGCCAATGCACGTTGCAGACCAGACGGCTTTCGCCGTAGTTGCGGCCGCGTGCCTGGATCGCATCGGCGCGGTCCGGAACGATCTCCGACAGGATCAACGCCCACGCCCAGCCGATCGAGGTGTGGCCGGAGGGATACGAGCCGTTGCCGCGCAGGTCCTGCTCGTCTTCCGGCGAGCAGGTGGGCTCACCATTGACCATGAACGGCCGCGCGCGCTGGTAGTGCTTCTTCGCGGTGCGGGTGGCGGCGCTGGCATCGATCCGGCTGCGTTCCAGCAGGCGGTACAGGGCCGGCGTCTTCACCGCGTCCACATCGACATCGATCGCGCACGAGAACTGGTTGGCACCCGCCGGGAAGGCGAGTTCGGCGTCGCGGTGTGCCTGCTCGAAGCGCGGGCTGCCGCGCAGGGCACGGGCTTCACGGCTGACCTGTTCGTCCAGCGCGAAGCCGGCCGAGCCGGCGGCCGGCGGCGCCGGTACCAGCGCCAGGCTCGCCGGCACGGCCGAGCCCTGCAGGTAGCCGACGGCCTTGGTGGTGACCGAGGCTTCCACCGCCGTCGTGCGCGGCGCAGCCGTCGACGAGCAGCCGGCGAGGGCGGCGAGCAGGGCGGTCGCCAGCATCGGGCGAACGGCAGCGGAGCGCAGGGACGAGGACATCGGCAGGTCTCGAAGAAGAGGGGAGCGGCATGATCGCAGCTTCACCCTTCAACGACAGCGGCCGTTCGTCATCCGGCCAGATCCGGCATGGCGTGCCCTCGGGCAGCGCTCAGCCCGCGAACGCACTCAACCGGCCGGCCTGTTCCACCACCCGGATCGGGCCGCCGAACAGCTCGGACAATGGCGCATCGCGCAGCAGCTCGGCACGCGCGCCATCGGCGAGGATCTTGCCGCCGCGCAGCATCACGACCCGTTCGATCTCGGGAATGATCTCCTCGATGTGGTGGGTCACCAGCACCAGGGTGATGCCCTGGCGGGCGAGATCACGCATGGTGGCGATCAGCTGCTCGCGGGCGATCAGGTCCAGCCCGGTGGAGGGCTCATCCAGCAGCAGGGCCTGCGGCCGATTGACCAGCGCGCGGGCGATCAGCACGCGCCGGGCTTCCCCGGCAGACAGCTCGGCATAGCCACGCTGCAGCAGGGGCAGGGCACCGGTCATGACCAGGGTTTCACGCGCGCGGTCGCGCATCTCCGCGCTCACTTCACGGAAGGCCGGCACCACGAAGCTGGCGAAGAAGCCGGTCAGCACCGCTTCTTCCACGGTCAGCCCGGGCATGTCGGAGAGGTTGCTGCTCAGATCGCCGGTGACGATGCCCAGCTGCGAGCGCAGCCGGTCGACCTGCCAGCGGTTCTGGCCGAGCACGCGCACCGCCACCGTGCCATCGCCATGCGCCAGCGGGTAGAGCTCGCGGGTGATCAGCTTGATGAAGGACGACTTGCCGCAGCCGTTGGGGCCGAGCAGGGCGGTGTGCTGGCCCTGTTCGATGCGCAGGCTGAGATCGTGCAGGACCCGGACCTGGCCGCGGATGACACAGGCGCGGTCGAGCTCGATCAGGGGGACGGGGGAGGCCGGCACCACCGGCGAGGCTGCGACTGTCATGAATGCGGGGGCATGCTCACGAAGGTAAGGGAGGAACTGAATGACTGCGCAAAAATGGCATCAGAGGGATGAAGTTTGCAACGTCAGGCCCCATCATGTCCGAAGGTAGCCCTGTTTCCTTGACGGCCGACTGCGGCCCGGAGTCCTGCGATGTTCGATACGCTCCTCAACTTCCTGACCGGCGGTGTCGTCGGCCTCGGCTGGTGGGGCATGGGCCTGGTGCTGCTGGTGTTCACCCAGCTGACCATCTTCGCCGTGACCCTGTATCTGCACCGCAGCCAGGCGCACCGCGGCGTGGATTTCCACCCGGTCATCGCGCACTTCTTCCGCTTCTGGACCTGGCTGACCACCTCGATGATCACCAAGGAGTGGGTGGCGATCCATCGCAAGCACCACGCCAAGGTGGAGACCGATGAAGACCCGCACAGCCCGGTGACCAAGGGCATCGGCATGGTCTTCTGGCGCGGCGTGGAGCTGTACCGCGAGGCCCGCGCGATGCGCGCGGACATCGAGCAGTACGGCCGCGGTGCCCCGGACGACTGGATCGAGCGCCACCTGTACACCCCGCACGCCAATCTCGGCCCGGTCGCGCTGCTGGTCATCAACAGCGTGCTGTTCGGCCTGCCCGGCGTGGCCCTCTGGGCGATCCAGATGGCATGGATCCCGTTCTGGGCGGCCGGCGTCATCAATGGCCTGGGCCACTGGTGGGGCTACCGCAACTTCGAATCGGCCGACACCTCCACCAACCTGACGCCGTGGGCGTTCTGGGTGGGCGGTGAAGAACTGCACAACAACCACCACGCCTTCCCGAGTTCGGCGCGCTTCTCGATGCGCCGCTGGGAGTTCGATATCGGCTGGGCGGTGATCCGTGGCCTGCAGGCCCTGCGCCTGGCCAAGGTGCTGCGCGTGGCACCGAGCATGGACGTGCGCCCGAACATCGCCGTGCCCGATGCTGAAACCCTCAAGGCCCTGCTGTCGCACCGCTTCCAGGCAATGACCGACTACCAGCGCAACGTGTTCGTGCCGGCCCTGCGCGAAGAGGCCGCGATGGCCGGCGCCAAGCTGCGCAAGCTGCTGCCGCGTCGGATGCGCCGCGGCCTGGTCAACGACGGCCGCTGGCTCAAGCCGGATTGCCGCGCCCAGCTCAGCACCTGGGTCGAGCAGCGCCCGCGCATCCGCGTGCTGGTCGAACACCGCGCGCGCCTGGCCGCCCTGCTCGAAGCGCGCGGCAACGACGCCGCCGAGCGCCTCAAGCTGCTCCAGGCGTGGTGCCATGAAGCCGAAGCCAGTGGCATCGCCGCGCTGCAGAACTACGCCGCGCGCCTGAAGGGCTACGCACTGACGGCACACTGATCGATGCGCCTCCCGCCCGGGAACGTGTCCGCGAAACGCCGCCTTGTGCGGCGTTCTGCGTGTCTGGGCCTGGCCGTTGGCCTGTTCGGCGCGACGGCACAGGCGCAGGTCACCGACACCGGCAGTTACCTGCAGCGCATGGACACCGACGGCGATGGCCGGGTCAGTGTGGAGGAGTACGTGCAGTGGCTGCTGTACGCCTTCGATCGCATGGACCGCAACGGCGATGGCGTGCTCGGCGCCGATGAGCTGCCCGGTGGCAAGGGCCCGCCGATCACGCGGGCGCAGCAGCGGCAGACGCTGGTCCAGCGGTTCCACAAACAGGATGCCAATGGAGACGGGTATCTGAGTGCGCGCGAGCTGGCGGCACCGCCGCGCTGAGCCTCGCGCTCGGACCGTAGCGGGGCAGCGCGCCGCTCTACCGCGGTTCATCGGGGGACGCCTTAGAATTGCGCCATGCCCGAGCTCCCCGAAGTAGAAACCACCCGCCGCGGCCTTGCGCCGCATCTGGAAGGCCGTCGCGTCCACGGCGTGATCCTGCGTCGCCCGGATCTGCGCTGGCCGATCCCGCCGGAGGTCAGCGAGCAGCTTCCCGGCCAGGCCATCGAGGGCGTGCGCCGCCGCGCCAAATACCTGCTGCTGGATACCGCCGTGGGCAGCGCCGTGCTGCACCTGGGCATGTCCGGCAGCCTGCGGGTGCTGCCCGGCGATACCCCGGTGCGGGCGCACGACCACGTGGACATCAGCCTGGACAACGGCCGGCTGCTGCGCTTCAACGACCCGCGGAGGTTCGGCAGCCTGCTCTGGCAGCCCGCCGGGGAGACCCATCCGCTGCTGGCCGGACTCGGCCCGGAGCCGCTGGATGAGGCGTTCGACGGCGACTATCTGTTCGCCCGCAGCCGCGGCCGCAGCGCCTCGGTGAAGACCTTCCTGATGGACCAGGCCATCGTGGTCGGCGTCGGCAACATCTATGCCGCCGAGAGCCTGTTCATGGCCGGGATCAACCCGCTGCGCGAGGCCGGGCGGATCTCGCGCGAGCGCTACCAGCGCCTGGCCGACGCGGTGAAGCAGATCCTGACCCACGCCATCACCCGCGGGGGCACCACCCTGCGCGATTTCATCAATCCGGACGGGGCGCCGGGGTATTTCGAGCAGGAACTGCTGGTCTACGGGCGTGAAGGCGAGCCCTGCCGCCAGTGCGGCCGGCTGCTCCGCCACGCCACCATCGGCCAGCGCGCCAGCGTCTGGTGCGGGCACTGCCAGCGCTGAATCGTCGCGCGGCTGTCGCTCCCCCGGCGGTATAGTCCGCCCAACATCACCGGCGGGGGTGTGCGATGGACGAGGGACCGGATATCACCGTGTGGCTGGATTCGGCCCGGGCGGGCGACCGCGCCGCGCTCGACCGGGTCCTGACCCTGCTCTATCACGAGCTGCACAGCATGGCGCGCCGGCAGCTGGCCGGGCAGCAGGGACGCACCCTGGATGCCACCTCGCTGGTGCACGAGTCCTACCTGAAGCTGCTCGGGTCCCGGGGCGCGGCGCGCTTCGAGGATCGTGCGCACTTCTTCGCCTATGCGGCCTCGGCGATGCGCAGCGTGGTCGTTGATTACGCACGCAACCGGCTCGCCCGCAAGCGCGGTGGCGATCTCAAACGGGTGGAACTGCCCGAGAACAGCAGCAGCGGCGTGCGCCTGGATGAAGACCTGCTCGCGCTGGATGTCGCGCTGGCACAGCTGCATGCGGTGGATGCGCACCTGGCCAAGGTAGTGGAACTGCGTTATTTCGCCGGCCTCTCCGAACAGGAGATCGCCGATCTGTGCCAGCGCTCGGAGCGCAGCATCCGCCGCGACTGGCAGAAGGCGCGCATGTTCCTGCTGGCCTCGGTCGGGGAGTCCTGAACAGCCACGCATCGTCCGGGGAGAGGAGCGATGGAGGCGTCACGCTGGCGGCAGCTGTCCTGCCTGCTGGATCAATTGCTGGAACTGCCCGAACCGGCGCGTGAGCAGCGGCTGCTGCGCCTGCGCGCGGAGGACCCCGGCCTGGCCGACGACGTGGAGCGCCTGCTCGCCCACGAGCGCGACAGCCACGAGTTCCTGGCGCAGCCGCTGTGGACCGCCGCGCCCGAAGACAGCCGGGTCGGCACCCGGGTCGGCCCTTACCGGTTGCTGCGTCCGCTTGGTGAGGGTGGCATGGGCGAGGTCTGGCTGGCCGAGCGCGCCGACGGTCTGTACGAGCGCCAGGTCGCCCTGAAGCTGCTGCGCAGCGGCTACGCCGACCCCGGCCTGCGCCAGCGCTTCAGCCGCGAGCGCGAGATCCTGGCCCGGCTGCAGCATCCCAACCTGGCCCAGCTGTTCGATGCGGGCGTGGACCTGCAGGGGCAGCCGTACCTGGCGCTGGCCTATGTCGAAGGCGAGCCGATCACCGACCACTGCCAGCGGCTGGCGCTGCCGCTGGAGCGCCGCCTGCAGCTGATGCTGCAGGTGTGCGCGGTGGTCAGCCACGCGCACGCCAACCTGATCGTGCACCGCGACCTGAAGCCCTCCAACATCCTGGTCACCGCCGATGGCGAGGTGAAGCTGCTGGATTTCGGCATCGCCAAGCTGCTGGACGACGACGACGGCAAGCCGCCCGCGCATCCGCCCACCGAAGCGCGCGCCTTCACCCTGCACTACGCCGCGCCGGAACAGGTACGTGGCGAGCCGGTCTCCACGCTCACCGATGTCTACTCGCTGGGCGTGGTGCTGTTCGAGGTGATCACCGGCCAGAAGCCCTACCGGTTGCGCCGGCACAGCGATGCCGAGTGGGAACGCTCGATCCTGGAGGTGCAGGCACCGCGTGCCTCGTCGGTGATGGCGCGCCTGGCCGCCGCCGGTGGCGAACACGCGGTGGCGGCCAGGCGCCTGTCACGGCGCCTGCGGGGCGACCTCGACACCATCCTGCTCAAAGCCCTGCAGAAGGAGCCGGCGCATCGCTACCCCTCGGTCGAAGCACTGGCCCAGGATCTGCGCCGTTTCCTCGAAGGCCGGCCGATCCATGCGCGTCCACAGCACGTGGGCTACCGGCTGCGCAAATACCTGGGCCGGCACCGGTGGGGAGTGGCGCTGGGCAGCGTCGCGGTGCTGGCCCTGCTTGCACTGGCACTGACCGCGCTGTGGCAGATGCAGCAGGCGCGCCGCGAGATCGCGCGTGCCCAGGCCATGCAGGATTTCACCGTGGGGTTGTTCGACCGCGCCGCCGGCGTGCGCCACGGCAGCTTCGATCTTCGCCAGCTGCTGGCGACCGGACAGCAACGCGGCGAGGCCGAACTGCGGGATCAGCCGCTGTCGCTGGCCGAGCTGGAAGGGGTGATCGGCCGGCTCCGGATCGGCATGGGCGACTACCAGCTGGCACTGCAGACGCTGGACCGCCAGCGCGCGCTGCTGGAGGAGGTCGGCGAGGTCCCGCCGACGCTGCAGCTGGAGGCCGTGACCCAGCGCGGGCGTGCGCTGCGCATGCTGGGCCGCTCGCGCGACTGCGTGACCCACCTCACCCCGATGCAGTCGCTGGCCACGGAGTACCGCCTGCGGCTGCCGGCGGCCGTGGCCGCGTACCACACCCAGCTCGGCCGCTGCCAGCAACTCCTCGGCTACCGCGACAACGCGCGCGCCGCTTTCGGCCAGGCGCTGGTCCTGCGCCGCGACATCCTCCGCGATACGCCCGGCACCGCTGAGAGCCTGGCCGACCTGGCCGCGCTGGACAGCGACGATGGCCGCGCCCCGGCGGCGCTGGCCGGTTACCGGCAGGCGCTGCAGCTGCTGCAGGCCGATGCCACGATGCGGTACCCGCAGCTGATCGCGCGGCGCCGGCACATGGGCGAGAGCCTGGCCGCGCAGGGGGACCTGGACGCCGCCGAGCAGGCACTGCGACTGGCAGCTGCCGATGCGGTGACGCTGTATGGACCGGACCATCCCGAGACCCTCTCGATCCGCCGCCTGCGCGCCCTGCTGGCGATGCAGCGGGGCGACCTGGAGCAGGCGGAAGCAGAGCTGCAGCAGATCCATCGCCTCACCCGGCAGGCGCTGGGGGAGCAGCACCGCGATACCGGGCTGACCTGGCACGCGCTGGGCCGGCTGGCCATGGAGCGCGGCGACAGCGCCACCGCCATTGATGACTTCGCCCGAGCCGTGGCGATCTGGCGGCAGCCCGATTGCGTGGGACTGCTGCCGCAGGGCCTGTACGACCAGGGCGAGGCCTTGGCCCTGGCCGGGCGTTGGCAGGCCGCCCTGGCCGCCCTGCATGAGGGGCGGCAGTGGCAGGCCGCGCAGCGCGGCGATGACGATGCCTCGGTGCAGCAGGCCGACCGCCGCATGGCCGAGCTGGTCAGTGCGCACGGCGACCCGCGCCAGGCCGGGGAGCAGCTGGCCGCGCTCATGCCCCGGGTGGACCGGGCCGGGTCCGCCGGCCCGGCCCTGCAGCGTGCGCTGCAGCTGGCCTGGGGGCGCAACCTGGGCCGCATGGGCCAGGCCGTGGAAGCCCGCCGCGCGCTGGCGCCCCTGCTGGTGGGCGACACGGCCGACCCCGAGAGCCGCGCGCTGCGCTGGCGCGCCCGGGCGGCGATGGCCGAACTCGACTGCCGCGGTGCACCGGCGCGTGCCCGCGAGGCGCTGGGGCAGCTCCACCAGACGCTGAAGACGCAGTTCCCGCAGGGGGGACAGCTGGTCGCGGAGGTGGAGCGGGCACGCCAGGCCTGCGCATCGGCGCAGGTAGCCGCCACTCCCTGAGCGCGCTGGCTGAACGCTGCGCCGTATTCACTTCGGCGAATTCACGTCTGCGTGCCTATGATGGCCGGCCCTTCCCTGCCATCGCTGCCTGCATGCAACGACGCGACTTCCTCCGCAATGCCTCCGTGGCCCTGGCCGCCTTCGGCCTGCCCGCACTGCCGGCCTGCGCCGCGCAGGGCAACCAGGTCGGCCTGCGCCGGCTCGGCCAGCCGCAGCCGTTCGACTTCGCCTCGCTGAAGGGGCAGGCCCGCGCGCTGTCCCAGGCCGCTTATCAGAGCCACAAGCGCACGCTGCCCGGCCCGGTCGAAGCGCTGGACTGGGACCAGTACCAGTCGATCCAGTACCGCCAGGACCATGCGTTGTGGGCCGACCAGCCCGGCCGCTACCAGGCCAAGTTCTTCCACCTCGGCCTGTACTTCCACTCGCCGGTGCGGATGTTCGACGTGACCGACGGCAAGGCGCAGGAGCTGGCCTATGACGGCGCGGCGTTCGATTACGGCAAGAGCGGCCTGAAGGGCAGCCACCTGCCGGCCGACCTCGGCTTCGCCGGTTTCCGCCTCAACACGCGCAAGGACACCAACCGCGACTTCGCCGCGTTCCTCGGTGCCAGCTATTTCCGCGCGGTCGGCAAGGAAGGCCAGTACGGCCAGTCCGCGCGCGGCCTGGCGATCGACACCGGCATGGGCAAGCCCGAGGAGTTCCCGGACTTCATCGCCTACTACCTGGAGCAGCCGGCGGCCGATTCCGACACCCTGGTGGTGTACGCGCTGCTGGATTCGCCGAGCACCACCGGCGCCTACCGCTTCGCGATCACCAACGGTGACGTGCTGCTGATGGACATCGACTGCGCGCTGTACCCGCGCAAGGCGATCGAGCGGCTGGGCATCGCGCCGTGCACCAGCATGTACCAGGTGGGCGAGAACGACCGCCGCATGGCCTGGGACTGGCGCCCGGAGATCCACGATACCGACGGCCTGTCGATGTGGACCGGGGCCGGGGAATGGATCTGGCGCCCGCTGTGCAACCCGTACAACCTGCGCTTCAACATGTTCGTGGACAATAATCCGCGCGGCTTCGGCCTGCTCCAGCGCGACCGCAACTTCGATCACTACCAGGACGACGGCGTCTTCTACGAGAAGCGGCCGTGCCTGTGGGTGGAACCGAAGGGGCAGTGGGGCAAGGGCTCGGTGCAGCTGGTCGAGATCCCGACCGTGGATGAGACCTTCGACAACATCGTGGCGTTCTGGAATCCCGAGGCCAAGCCGCAGCCGGGCCAGGAGCTGCTGCTGGGCTACCGCCTGTACTGGGGCGCCGAGCCGCCGGCCCGCACGCCGCTGGCGCACTGCGTGGCCAGCCGTACCGGCCTGGGCGGGGTGATCGGCAAGAAGCGCGCGTATTTCTCATGGCGCTTCGCGGTCGATTTCGAAGGCGGCGAGCTGGCAGCGTTGATCGACAAGGGCGAGGTCGAAGCCGTGGTCCAGGTCAGCCGTGGCCGCACCGAGATCGTCTCGGCGCGACCGCTGCGCGAGATCAAGGGCTACCGCGCCATGTTCGATGTCGTGCCGCCGGAGGATTCCACCGAGCAGATCGACATCCGCCTGTACCTGCGCAGCGGCGGCAAGACCCTCACCGAAACCTGGCTGTACCAGTACAGCCCGCCGCCGAAGGGCGCGCCGGAACGCACGTTGTATTGATCAAAGCGGCAATGGGACCTGTGCCGGGTCGATTCTTCCCTCGCCGCGCGTGATCTTCTTGAACTCCGCGCGGCTCACCGACACGTAGCGCTCGTTGCCGCCGATCTCCACTTGCGGGCCGTCCTGCACCGCGTGGCCGTGCTCGTCCACGCGGACCGTCATCGTGGCCTTCTTGCCGCTGTGGCAGATGGTCTTGATCTCCTGCATCTCGTCGGCCCAGGCCAGCAGGTACTGGCTGCCTTCGAACAGCTCGCCGCGGAAATCGGTGCGCAGGCCGTAGCAGAGCACCGGGATGCGCATCTGGTCGACCACCTCGCTGAGCTGCCAGACCTGGCTGCGGGTCAGGAACTGCGCTTCATCGACCAGTACGCAGCCCAAGGGGCCGTGCGTGCCGATGTCGTCGGCGATCAGCTGCTGCAGGTCGGTGTCCTGCTGGAACGCGATGCCGTCGGCCTTCAGGCCGATCCGCGAGGCGACCACGCCGCGTCCCGCGCGATCATCCAGCCGGGGGGTGAGGATGGCCACGCGCATGCCCCGCTCGCGGTAGTTGTGCGCCGACTGCAGCAGGGTCGTGGTCTTGCCGGCGTTCATCGCCGAATAATAGAAATAGAGCTTGGCCATCGGCCAATTCTAGACGCCCGGCCGCCTCTCGTGGCTGCCGGGCCCATGGGAGCGGACGCTTTCGTCCGCTGCCGGCGATCACCACGCTCCGGCCGGGCGGCCCGCTACAATGCCCCTCCCCTGGAGATGGCATGCACGGTCTCAATCCTCCCCAACACGCGGCAGTGATGCACTGCGAAGGTCCTCTGCTGGTGCTCGCGGGCGCGGGCAGCGGCAAGACGCGCGTGATCGTGGAGAAGATCGGCCAGCTGATCGCCAGCAAGCGCTACCCGGCGCGGCGGATCGCGGCGATCACCTTCACCAACAAGTCGGCCAAGGAAATGCGCGAGCGCGTGGCCAAGCGCCTGCGCGGTGACGATGCCGATGAAGTGACGATCTGTACCTTCCACGCGCTGGGCCTGAAGTTCCTGCAGATCGAGCACGCCGCGGTGGGGCTCAAGCGCGGGTTCTCGATCTTCGATGCCGACGATTCGACCGCGCAGGTCAAGGACCTGATGTACGGGGCAAAGCCGGACGACATCGAGGACGTGAAGAACCTGATCTCGCGCGCCAAGAATGCCGGCCTCTCGCCCGAGCAGGCGATGGCGGCCGCGCGCAGCACGCGCGAGAAGGAAGCGGCCAGCGTCTACGAGCGCTACCAGCTGCGCCTGACCGCGTTCAACGCGGTCGATTTCGATGACCTGATCCGGCTGCCGGTGCAGGTGCTGGAAGAGAATCCCGAGATCGCCATCGCCTGGCGCGAACGCATCGGGTATCTGCTGGTCGACGAATGCCAGGACACCAACGATGCGCAGTACCGGCTGCTCAAGCAGCTGGCCGGCAGCAAGGGCAACTTCACCTGCGTGGGCGATGACGATCAGTCGATCTACGCCTGGCGCGGTGCGAATCCGGAAAACCTGCAGCAGATGGCGCGCGATTATCCCGCCCTGGAAATCATCAAGCTGGAGCAGAACTACCGCTGCTCCAACCGCGTGCTGCGCGCGGCCAATGCGTTGATCGCCAACAACCCGCACGAACACCTGAAGAAGCTGTGGAGCGACCAGGCCGACGGCGAGCGCATCCGCGTGTGGGAGTGCCGCAACAGCGAGCACGAGGCCGAAAAAGTAGCGGCGGAAATCTCCTTCCTGGCCACCTCCAAGAAGATTCCGTGGAGCGATTTCTGCATCCTGTTCCGCGGCAATTTCCAGTCGCGGCCGCTGGAAAAGGCGCTGCAGCTGGTGCGCGCGCCGTACCACATCACCGGCGGTACCGCGTTCCTGGAACGGCAGGAGGTCAAGGACACGCTGTCCTGGCTGCGCCTGCTGGTGAACCCGGACGACGATACGGCTTTCATGCGCGCGGTGCAGTCGCCCAAGCGTGAAGTGGGCGCCGGCACGCTGGCCAAGCTGGCCGAGCTGGCGTCGGAAAAAGACCTGCCGATGGCGCATGCCGCCGAAGCGATCGGCGCGCTGTCGCAGCTGCCGCCGCGCGCGGCCAACGGCCTGAGCCGCTTCACCGACATCCTGCGCGACCTGCGCGCGGAGATGCCCAAGCTCAGCTCCGGCGACCTGGTGCGCAAGCTGGTGAAGGACTCCGGGCTGGTCTCGGACCTGCGCAGCGCGTGCAAGGAAGAGTCCGTCTACCAGCGTCGCCTCGGCAACCTGGAAGAACTGGCGCAGTGGTTCGAAGGCGGCCCACGGGGTGCCTCCACGGCGGATCTGGCCGCGCAGCTGGCGTTGCTGTCGCGCAACGACAAGGACGACGGCGGCAACCAGGTGCGCATGATGACCATGCACGCCTCCAAGGGCCTGGAATTCCCGTACGTGTTCATCATCGGCTGCGAGGACGGCGTGCTGCCGCACCAGGTCAGCCTGGACGAAGGCAACCTGCAGGAAGAGCGGCGCCTGCTGTACGTGGGCATCACCCGCGCCAAGGTGCAGCTGTGGATGAGCTACAGCAAGCTCACCCGCAAGTTCGGCGAGCACGTGCGGCTCAAGCCCAGCCGGTTCTTCGATGAGATACCGGCCGAGGAAATGCAGCGCGATGGTGCCGATCCGGTCGCCGATGCGGCGCGCAAGAAGGAACGCGCGAGCGCCGGGTTGGCGGCGATCCAGGCCCTGTTCGACTGAGCGGTGCCAGGTAGAGCCACCCCATGGGTGGCTGCTCTGCGATCCGGCACACGGAGCAGCCACCCATGGGGTGGCTCTACGGCACAATCAGGCTATCTCCCTCAGCCGGTACCCGCATGTCCGCCGTGATCCAGACCGACCGCCTGCACCTGCGCCTGATCGACCCCGACCATGACGCGGCCGACATGCTGGCCCTGCTCAACGAGCCCGGCTTCATCCGCAACATCGCCGACCGCGGCGTGCGCACCTTGGCGCAGGCGCGTGACTACACCGCCGAGCGCGTGCTGGGCAGCTATACGCTCAACGGCTTCGGCATGTACGCGATCGTCCGCCGCGAAGACGGCGCCTGGCTGGGCAACGCCGGCCTGGTCCGTCGCGACGGACTGCCGGCACCGGATATCGGCTATGCGCTGCTGTCGCAGTACGAGGGCCACGGCTACGCGTTCGAAGCCGCGCGCGGGGTGATGCACTATGCGCGCGACGTGCTGGGCTACACCGATCTGTACGGCATCGTTTCGCCGGACAACGTGCGGTCGGCCGCGCTGCTGCGCAAGCTCGGCATGGAGGATCGCGGCGACCTGCTGCTGCCGCCGCCGCATGGCGGCGATGTGGTGCTGCTGTTCGGCACCCCGGGCGCGCCGGCCGTCTGATCCGGTAGAGCCACGCCATCCGACCCGGTAGAGCCACGCCATGCGTGGCTGCACTTCACCCCCCCAACTGCGCGCGCAGCTCCGCCAGCTGCTCCTGCAGCTCGGCCACGGTGGCTTCCAGCTGCTGCACGCGCGACTCCAGCGCCGGATGGGCGGCACCGCCACCGCCACCGCCAGCGCCCGACGGCGCCGACCTGTACTGCTCCGCCAGGGCCTGCACGTCCACCGGGCCCGCCAGCAGGTGCATGTAGCGGTCTTCGCGCTGGCCGCTGGCGCGCGGCAGCTGGACCGCCATATCGCGCTGGATCATGCGCTCCAGGTGATGGCGCAGTTCGTCCACGTCCTGGAAGCGGACCAGGCGCTCGCTGCGGGTCAGCAGCTCATTGAGGGTCTGCGGGCCGCGCAGCAGCAACAGGCCCAGGATGGCCAGCTGCTGGCGGGTCAGGTCCAGCGCGGCACCGGCGCGATGCTCGTAGCGCTCGGCGCGCGAGGAGTACTGCTGGCGCGCCAGGCCCAGGGTCTCCAGCTGGCGCAGCGCGTGGTGCACATCGCCGGCCGACAGCGCCATCACCGGCTCGCGGGCGGTCTTCTGGTTGGCGGCCACCTGGGCGGCGTTGACCGTCAGCGGGTAGGCGTCCGGGGTGGTCGCCTCCTTCTCGATCAGGCAGCCCAACGCGCGGGCCTGGGCCGCGCTGAGCACGGGCAGGGCAGGGGTCTGGGTGTCGTCGGTCATGGGGCGCTCCGCGGTGTTTCAGGGGCGTGCAGCATAGCCGAGCCCCGCCGGCCACATGAATGCCGCGGGACAAGCCGGTAAACTGGCGCGAATCTGTTGCCGGTGAATGCCATGCGTCGTAGTGCTGTTTCCCTGTCCGTGCTTGCCTGTGCCGTGCTGGCACTGAGTGCCTGCAAGCGCACTGAAACCCCGGCCGATGCCGCCCCGCCGGCAGCCGCTGCCGCGGCGAGCGCCCCGGCTGCCAGCGGCGATGGTGCCGTGGCCGCCAATGACAACCTCAATGCCGTGCTGTGGATGCAGCGCGCGCAGGAATACCGCGCGATCACCGAGCAGACCTACCGCGCCGCCGCCGATCACCTGGACAAGGCCCTCAAGGAACCCAACTGGGACGCGCTGGTGCCGGACGAACGCGGCAACGCCGCCAAGGGCCTGAAGCCGGCCGTGGTGCTGGACGTGGATGAAACCGTGCTGGACAACTCGCCGTACCAGGCGCGCCTGGTGCGCGATGGCAAGGAATACGACGAGCTGAGCTGGGACCAGTGGGTCGCCGAGAAGAAGGCCAAGGCGATTCCGGGCGTGGTCGATTTCGCCAAGGCCGCCAACGCCAAGGGCGTCACCCTGCTGTACATCTCCAACCGCGCCGTGCACCTCAAGGACGCCACCCTGGCCAACCTGCGTGAGCAGGGCCTGCCGGTGGCCGACGACAGCGTGTTCCTCGGCCTGGGCACCGTGGTCGACGGCTGCGAGCAGGCCGGCAGCGAGAAGAACTGCCGCCGCCGCCTGGCCGGCCAGCAGTACCGTGTGCTGATGCAGTTCGGTGACCAGCTGGGCGACTTCGTGGAAGTCACCGCCAACACCAACGATGGCCGTGACACGCTGCTGCAGCAGTACCACGACTGGTTCGGCGAACGCTGGTGGATGCTGCCCAACCCGACCTACGGCGGTTTCGAGCCGGCCCAGTTCAACAACGACTACAGCCAGTCGCGCCAGGCTCGCCACGACGCCAAGCGTGCCGCGCTGGATTACGCACCGTGAGCCGCGCGCCGCTGCCGCTGCGTGACGAGGAGCGCCTGATCTTCGCGCTCGACGTGCCCGGCCGCGACGACGCGCTGGCCTGGGTCGATCGCCTCGGCGATGCCGTGTCGTTCTACAAGATCGGCATGGAACTGCTGGCCTCCGGCGAGTACTTCGAGGTGCTCGACGCACTCGCCGCGCGCGACAAGCGCGTGTTCGTCGATCTGAAGTTCTTCGACATCCCGGCCACCGCCGCGGCGGTGATCAAGCGCCTGTCGCAGTGGCCGGTGAGCTACGCCACCATCCATGGCTGGCACCCGGCGATGATGGAAGCCTGCGCGGCCGCCAACGGCAGCGACATGCGCCTGCTGGCGGTGACCGTGCTGACCTCGATGGGACGCAGCGACCTGGCCCGGATGGGCATCGACCGCGAGCCGGTGGAGGTGGTGGTCGAACGCGCGCTGGCTGCCCAGGCGGCCGGCATCGATGGCGTGATCGCCTCCGGCCAGGAGGCCGAGCCGATCCGCGCCGCCACGGGTGCCGGCTTCTCGATCGTGTGCCCGGGCATCCGCCCCGGCGGTCCGGTCGGCGATGACCAGAAGCGCACCGTCGGCGTGGCCCAGGCGTTTGCCGACGGCGCCGATGCGATCGTGGTCGGGCGCCCGATCCGGCTGGCCAGCGACCCGCAGGCCGCCGCGCGCGCCATCCAGGCCGAGATCGCTCAGGCCCTGGCCGCGCGCTGAGGCGACGACGGGGCGGAGCCGCCCCGTCACAACCGGTTTTTCTGTACATTCAACGGCTTGCGCATATGGCGCGAGGTCGGCGGGGTTGCCGGCTTGCCGCTGTCACTGAACAGGCCGCAAGATGCGGACCGGTCCGGGGAGTCCGAATTCATGTCCATGTCGTTGAAGCCGTGGCAGTACCGAGGGCCGGCGTTGGCGCTGGCCCTGTGCGGGGTGGTGCTGCTCAGTGCCTGCAAGGACAAGCGGATCGATCCGGATGCACCGGCGTCCGAGCCGGTCGCCGCCCTGCAGCAGCTGGCGCAGCGGGTCGCCGACAATGATCTGGTCGGCTACGCCAAGGCGGCGGTGCCACCGGCCCAGTACGCGCGCCTGCAGGGCGCCTGGAACCAGGGCCACAGCCGCTGGCCGTTGACCGAGCTGCCGCTGGATGGGCAGCTGCTGCCGATGCTGGCCGCGCTGTCGCGGCCGGATGCGCCACAGCGGCTGCAGCGCTCGTTCGATACCCAGATCGCCGGCCAGGCCTCCCAGGTCCGCCAGGCGGCCCACTCGATGGGATTGTTCGGCGAGCAGTACCTGCGCAACCAGAGCGAGTACAGCGACAGCGAGCGCGCCCACTACACCCAGGTGGTGAACGCGCTCAGCCGCTGGGCCGCCGCGGCGCCACTGACGGACAAGCAGCGGGCGAAGACGACCATCACCCTGCTCACCGCCACCGCGCGTACCGCCGGGCTGTCCACCGATGCCGAGCTGCAGGCGGCTGGCATGGAAGAGAGCCTGCGTCGGCTGGGCCCCTTCATCAAAGCCTTCAAGACCGCGCTGGCCAGCTACGGGCTGTCGCTGGACGGCGCGTTGACCGAGCTGCGCGGCGAACTGACCTCCGAACTGGGCGACGACGCGGTGGTGCGCATCCAGTACACGCTGGCCGGTGAGCAGATCGAAGCGCAGGTGCGGATGACCCGCCGCGATGGCCACTGGTATGTGACCCGTACGCTGGAAGACACCGATGCGCTGCTGCAGGCCGCCGACGCCGCGCAAGCTGAACATGACGCCCGGCAGGCGGCCGAAGCAGAGGCCGCCGCGACGGTCAAGGACGGTGCTTCTGCACCGGCTAAGCCATAATGAAGCCGATGCCGAACCAGAATCCCCTGCCTTTCCCCGGCGAAGAGCCGCCCAAGACGCCGGACGCCACGTCCTCGTCGCCCGCTACCGTGCCGTCCGACGGTGCCGCCGCCCCGGTCCCGCCGGTCGCTGGCGCGCCTGTGGATGCCGTTGCGGTCGATGCGGAGCCGTCCACCGTCGTGCCGTCCGCGATCGTGCCCGGCACGCGTCCGCCCAGTGGCCGCCCGCCGTGGTGGGCGCGCCTGCTCGGCCGCCTGGTCGAGCCGTGGCTGTCGCTGAAGATCGAACCCGAACACCCCGGCCAGTACAACGACGGCCGCCCGGTGGTCTACGTGCTGGAGGACTACGGTCTGTCCAACGCGCTGATCCTGGACAAGGCCTGCCGGGAAGCCGGCCTGCCCTCGCCGCTGGTGCCGATCGCCGGTGACCCGACCGGGCGCAAGCGCGCCTACCTGGCCCTGTCGCGCCGGAGCAGCAGCAACTCGCTGATTCCCGAGCAGCGGGGCGCCAAGACCCACTCGGACTCGCTGGCCAAGGTCCTGCAGGCGCACCGCGCCCGCGGCGAGCTGGACGTGCACCTGGTGCCGGTGTCGATCTTCGTCGGCCGCGCGCCGGACAAGCAGAGCGGCTGGTTCGCGGTGCTGTTCTCGGAAAACTGGGCCCTGGTGGGTCGTTTCCGTCGCCTGCTGGCGGTGCTGCTCAACGGCCGCAGCACGATCGTGCGCTTCGCCCCGCCGATCTCGCTGCGCAGCACGGTCGATGAGGGGCTGGACCCCGAGCGCACCGTGCGCAAGCTGCAGCGCGTGCTGCGCACCCACTTCCGCCGCATCCGCGAGTCGGTGATCGGTCCTGACCTGTCGACCCGCCGCCTGCTGGTGGACAAGGTGCTGGACGCGGACACCGTGCGCGAAGCGATCGCCTCCCAGGCCAAGCGCGACAACTCCAAGCCGGCCGATGCCTGGAAGAAAGCCCACGCCTACGCGTGGGAAATCGCCGCGGATTACTCCAGTCCGGTGGTGCGCTCGGCCAGCTTCATGCTCAGCCATGTCTGGAACCGCATCTACGCCGGCGTGCTGGTCCATCACCTGGACAAGTTCAAGGCGGCCGCGCCCGGGCACGAAGTGGTCTACGTGCCCAGCCACCGCAGCCACATGGATTACCTGCTGCTGTCCTACCTGCTGTACGACCGCGGCATCGTGCCGCCACACATCGTGGCCGGCATCAACCTCAACCTGCCGGTGGTCGGCACGCTGTTGCGCAAGGGCGGTGCGTTCTTCATCCGCCGCTCGATCCGCGGCAACGCGCTGTACTCGGCGGTGCTCAGCGAATACGTGGCGCAGCTGGTCGCCGGCGGCTACTCGATCGAGTACTTCGTCGAAGGTGGCCGCTCGCGCACCGGGCGCCTGCTGCAGCCCAAGGGCGGCATGATCTCGATGACGCTGCGCGCGTTCCTGCGCCAGCCGCGCAAGCCGGTCCTGTTCCAGCCGGTCTACATCGGCTATGAAAAGCTGATGGAAGGCGGCAGCTACCTGGACGAACTGTCCGGTCGGCCGAAGGAAAAGGAATCGATCTGGTCGCTGCTGTGGTCGATCCCGAAAGTGCTCAAGCAGAACTACGGTCAGGTCGTGGTGAACTTCGGCGAGCCGATCGCGCTCAACGACGTGCTCGCCCAGCGTGCGCCGGACTGGAATGGCCAGCCGGTGGGCGAAGACGAGAAGCCTTCATGGTTGTCCGGCACAGTGGATCACCTGGCCGAACGCATCCAGGTGCACATCAACGGCGCGGCCGACGTCAATCCGATCAACCTGCTCGCGCTGGCGCTGCTGTCCACGCCCAAGCATGCGATGGGCGAGGCGGACCTGATCGCGCAGATCGAGCTGTGCAAGACCCTGCTGGTCGAGATGCCCTACTCGGACCGGGTGACGGTGACCCCGCACTCGCCGGAGCGGATCATCGCCCACGCCGAGGAGATCAACGTCCTCACCCGCATCAAGCATCCGCTGGGCGATGTGCTCAGCGTCAGTGGCGATACCGCGGTGCTGCTG
Organism: Stenotrophomonas sp. JAG2; assembly: GCF_041080745.1. Classification (NCBI taxonomy): domain Bacteria; kingdom Pseudomonadati; phylum Pseudomonadota; class Gammaproteobacteria; order Lysobacterales; family Lysobacteraceae; genus Stenotrophomonas; species Stenotrophomonas sp. JAG2. The sequence continues at coordinate 140,073 of NZ_JBEUMH010000005.1, forward strand.
AGCTACTTCCGCAACAACGTCATCCACCTGTTCACGGCCTCGTCGTGGGTGGCCTGCTGCTTCCAGAACAACCGCCGCATGAGCCGCACCGGGCTGGTCCAGCTGGGCCGCACCGTGTACCCGTTCCTGCAGGCCGAGCTGTTCCTGCCGTGGACGGAAGACGAGTTCGCCCAGCGCATCGAGCAGACCATCAACGTGTTCGTGCGCGAAGGGCTGCTGCAGAACATCAACGATGACGATGGCGGCATCCTGGCGCGCAACACCGGGCAGACCGACGAAGTCTTCCGCCTGCGTGCGATCGGCCATTCGCTGCAGCAGGCGTTCGAGCGCTATTACATCGCGATCTCGGTGCTGGTGAAGAACGGCCCGGGTACGCTGGGTGCGGCCGAGCTGGAAAGCCTGTGCCAGCAGGCCGCGCAGCGCCTGAGCCTGCTCTACGCGCCGGCCGCGCCGGAGTTCTTCGACCGCACGCTGTTCCGCGGCTTCATCCAGAAGCTGCGCGAACTGCGCCTGGTGTGGCCGGATGAGAACAGCAAGCTGCTGTTCGACGCGCGCCTGGACGCGTGGGCCAAGGATGCGAAATTCATCCTCGGCCGCGAACTGCGCCACACCATCGAGCGTGTCAGCCCGGAAGCGGCGAAGCCAGAGGAACCGGTAGCCCAGGATTGACGACGGCACGTCGTCAATCCGACGAATCCGGACGTATCCGGATCTTATTGCGTTCGCCAGCAATTCGTAGGTACCGACCGTTGGTCGGTACCCGCGCGCCAGCGCGGCACAAGGCTACGCCGGCTCGTCCGGAATCAGCATGTCTTCCAGCTTGGCGATGCAGTCCTTCAACTGCAGCTTGCGCCGCTTCAGCCGCTTGGCTTCGAGCTCGTCGTCGCCGTTGGCGGCCATGCGCAGGATCTGGTCATCCAGCGCACGGTGCTCCTGCCGGAGCGTGGCAAGTCGGGCACTGATATCGCTGGGGGTCATGGTTTCCACAGGCTCCGAGCATACACATCCCGGATGACCGCCGGGAGTGAACGCAGTCACCTCACGGGCTCCGTGGCGGCGGGTGCGAGCCGGTAGAATGAACCCCATGAGCGCTGTCATCCGCCTGCCCGATCCCGTCCCGCGCGCCCGCGATCCGCGCGCGCCCGGCGGCGTGCAGGACCGGCTGGCGCGGCAGCTGCGGCGCCAGGTGGGCCAGGCGATCGCCGACTTCGGCATGATCGAGGCCGGCGACAAAGTGATGGTGTGCCTGTCCGGTGGCAAGGACAGCTACACCCTGCTCGACATCCTGCTGCAGCTGCAGAAAAAAGCGCCGGTGCCGTTCGAGCTGGTGGCCGTGAACCTGGACCAGAAGCAGCCCGGCTTTCCCGAGCACGTGCTGCCGACCTACCTGGCCTCAATCGGTGTGCCGTTCCAGATCATCGAGCAGGACACCTATTCGGTGGTCAGCCGGGTGATCCCGGAAGGCCGCACGATGTGTTCGCTGTGCTCGCGTCTGCGCCGTGGCGCGCTGTACCGGCATGCGGCCGAACACGGCTTCACCAGGATCGCGCTGGGCCATCACCGCGATGACAGCGTGGCCACGTTCTTCCTCAATCTGTTCCACCACGCCAAGCTCTCGGCGATGCCGCCCAAGCTGCGCAGCGACGACGGCCAGCACATCGTGATCCGCCCGCTGGCCTACGTGAGCGAAGCGGACATCAGCGCCTACGCACAGGCGCGTGCCTTCCCGATCATTCCCTGCACGCTGTGCGGCAGCCAGGACACCCTGCAGCGCCGCCAGGTGGAGCAGATGCTGCAGCAGTGGGAGCGCGACCAGCCCGGCCGCATCGACCAGATCGCACGCGCGCTGGGCAACATCCATCCCTCGCAGCTGGCCGATCCGGCGCTGTTCGATTTCATGGCACTGGGGCGCGCCGCGGCGGCCCCGTTGCCCGACCCGCCGGCCTGGGCCGGCACTGCCCACGACCCCGGCGACGCCCCCGGCCCGGCCTGAGCCACGCCGGCGCGCCCGCCCTCCCTTTCACGCTCTTACTCTGGACGTCCATGTTCTTTCGCAACCTGACGCTGTTCCGCTTCCCGACCGCCACCGATTTCTCCGACGTAGACACCCTGCTGCCGCAGGTGCTGCTCAAGCCGGTCGGTCCGCTTGAAATGAATTCCCGTGGCTTCATCTCGCCGTTCGGCCGTGAAGAAAAGGGCGTGTTCTCGCACCGCGTCGGCGATGCGCTGTGGCTGACCGTCGGCGGTGAGGACAAGATCCTGCCGGGCGCGGTGGTCAACGACCTGCTCGCGCGCAAGCTCGAGGAGATCGAAGAGAAGGAAGGCCGCAAGCCCGGCGGCCGCGAGCGCAAGCGCATGAAGGACGACCTGCTGCACGAACTGATGCCGCGTGCCTTCGTGAAGAGCTCGCGTACCGACGCGCTGATCGACCTGACCCACGGCTACGTCGCGGTGGACTGCTCGAGCAGCAAGAAGGGCGAGAACATGATGTCCGACATCCGTGGCCTGCTCGGCAGCTTCCCGGCGATGCCGTTGAATGCCGAAGTGGCGCCGCGCTCGATCCTCACCGGCTGGATCGCCGGCGAACCCCTGCCGACCGGGCTGAGCCTGGGCGAAGAGTGCGAGATGAAGGACCCGGCCGAGGGCGGTGCGGTGGTCAAGTGCCAGCACCAGGAACTGCGCTGCGACGAGATCGACAAGCACCTGGATGCCGGCAAGCAGGTGACCAAGCTGGCGCTGGTGTTCGAGGACAACCTGTCCTTCGTGCTCGGCGACGACCTGATCGTGCGCAAGCTGAAGTTCCTGGATGGCGCGCTGGACCAGCTCGAGCATGCCGACGATGACGGCCGCCGCGCCGAGCTGGACGCCCGTTTCGCCCTGCAGAGCGGCGAAGTGCGTCGCCTGTTCCTGCTGCTGGAAGAGGCCTTCAAGCTCAGCAAGGCGGACTGACCGGATCCGATCAGTCCCCAGTCATGCGCCGGTCACGGCCGGCGCTATGCTGTACCCATGTCCGGATTCCTCCGCCGCCTGATTTCGCCGGCTGTCAGCACGCTGCAGCGCGATACGGTACGGCTGCGCCTGGAGGATGCCGAGATCGATGTGTTGCGCGTACGCGATCCGCGCGCGCGCCGGATCAAGCTCAGCGTCGATGAGCGCGGCGTGCGCCTGACCCTGCCACCGCGCGCCAGCCTGGTGATGGGCGAGCGCTTCCTGGAGCAGCACCGTGGCTGGTTGTCCGAACAGCTGCGCAGCTACCAAGCGACCAACCTGCCGCCGCCGCTGGTGATCGGCGAGGCGGGCGTGCTGCCGCTGCGCGGTGAGCTGCTGCCGCTGCGCTGGGAAACCGGCCGCTATGCGCATATGGAGATCGACGCCGACGGCGCCTGCCTGCACTGGCCCAGCCGGGGCACCGACGCCACGCTGCGCCGTGCCCTGCGCGAGTTCTACGAAGCACAGACCCGTGCCGATGTCGGCCAGTGGCTGCCGCGCTACCTGCCGGGCCTGCCGCGCGCACCGGCGCGGCTGCGGCTCAAGGTGATGTCCTCGCAATGGGGCTCGCTGGCCCCGGACGGCAGCATGGCACTGGATCTGGCCCTGGTGCTGGGGCGGCCGTCGGCGTTTGAATACGTGCTGGTGCACGAGCTCTGCCACCTGATCCAGGCCAACCACTCGCCAGCCTTCTGGGCCGAGGTGGAGCAGCGTTTCCCGGCGTGGCACGCCGAGCGGGATTACTTCCAGCTCGAAGGGCGGCGGCTGAAGGCGATGCTGCGGCAGATGCTGACCCCGGCGGGGTAGAGCCGCGCCATGCGTGGCCGGGTTCCGCCCGGGCGCCATGGACGCTGGATGCAGGTCTTCGGTCGGGTTTCAACGTCGGTCGCTCGGCCAACGGGTCGATGATCCGGTTCCGGAGAGATGTGCCGCGCTGGCGCGCGGTATCCACGCATGGCGTGGATCTACGCGACGTGCGACGTGCTCCGGCGATGTTTCCGTCAGTTCCCCATCCGCAACGCAGCCGCCTGCGCCCAGCGGGCCGCCACCCGCGGTGCGGTGATGCACACGGCCTGATCGGTCACGGTGGTGACCGCGCGCTCCAGCAGCTGGATGTCGGCTTCGTGCTGGCGGGCGACGTGCGGATCCTCGAAGAAGATCGCCCGCTGGCAATGGCCTTCCAGTACGCGGTCGGCGATCTGCGCATCGCCGCCCATCGGGCCGCTCTGGTAGCGCGTCACCCATTCCTCGCCCTGCGGCCAGCCGCGGCTCCAGGCCAGTTCGTTGAGGCGCTGGCCGGTGGTGCCGGTGCCGACCCGGCTGCGGAAGCGCGACAGCACCTCGAAGTGCTCGTCGGCGAAGGCCAGCATCGCCGGCTTCATCGCGTCATGCGCGATCAGCGCCAGCGTGTGCTGCGCGAAGGCGTGCAGGTCATCGGCGCCCGGGTCCGGGGCCAGCCCGGCGTGCAGGCGCTCCACCTCGACCCAGTCGCGCGCGGTGGCGACGGTGGAGATGAAGGGTTTGCCGTGGATCACGCACTGGCGCTTCAGCGCGGTCGCCTCGGGGAACACCGACGAGGGATCGACCGGGTCCATCAGGTAGATGGCGCCATCCAGGGTGCGCTCGGGCGTGCCCATGCCGACCACCTCGGCGACCAGCTTCATCAGTCCACCCTCGCGGCCGTTCGGGTAGCGCCGCAGCGGGGCGAAGTCCTGCAGGAAGCCCAGCCGCTGGATCGCATCGAAGGTGCGTCCGACCGCGTGCAGCTCCACGCCCAGTTCGCGCAGTCCAGTGTCGCTGGCGCGCAGCCAGCGGAACAATGCGGCGTGCTTGTCGTGGTGGTGCAGGCGGTTCGCGGCCAGGCCGATGCGCATGGGAGCAGTCCAGAGGGAGACGCGGTCAGTGTAAGTCGTTCAGGTTGCAGCGGCGCCAGCACCGAACGGTGATGGCGGTCACGCGCCGTCACGCATTTTCGTAATTGTTGCATGGTGTCCGGAGGGGGCCATATCCGACAGTAGAGGTCGTCCGTCAATCAGGGAACTCCTGCCATGACCCTCTCTCTTTCTGCCGTTGCCGCCTCGTCCGCATCTGCTCCGGAGGATCCGGGCCCCCGCATCCGTGCGCTGGCCGCGGTATTGCGGGAGGCCCCGCAGGCCGATGCCGACGTGCTGCTGGCCGGGCTCGCCCGCATGCTAGATGCGCACATGGGCCGCGGCCACGACGATCCGGCGAGCAACCGCCGCATCCGTGACCAGCTCGACAACATCGAGCTGCTGATGGCGCTGGAGATCGAGCGGGCCGGCGTGCGTCACACGCCGTCACCGCTGCCCGCTGCCGCGTAGGCGCGATTACGCCGAGAGCAGCTGCACGATGCTGCCGGCCGCATCGCGGCCCTCGGCCACGGCCGTCACCACCAGGTCCGCGCCGCGTACCGCATCGCCCCCGGCGAACAGGCGCGGATGGGCGGTCTGGAACGGCAGGCGGCCACTGCCACCGGCCACGATGCGGCCATTGGTGCCGGCCTCCACGCCCTGTCCGGTCAGCCAGGCCGGCGCAGTCGGCGAGAAGCCGAAGGCGATGATCACCACGTCCGCTTCCAGCAGCGATTCGCTGCCGGCGATCGGCACCGCATTGCGGCGGCCCTGGGCATCCGGTGCGTCCAGCTGCGTTTCGACCACCATCACCCCGATCACTTCGTCATCCGCACCGGCCTCGATCGACAGCGGCTGGCGATTGAACAGGAAGCGCACGCCTTCCTCGCGGGCATTGGCCACTTCGCGCGCCGAGCCGGGCATGTTGGCCTCGTCGCGGCGGTAGGCGCAGGTCACCTTGGCCGCGCCGAGCCGGATCGCGCTGCGCACGCAGTCCATGCCGGTATCGCCACCGCCCAGCACCACGACGCGCTTGCCTTCGAGGTCGGGCAGGGCGATCTGGTCTTCCCAGCCGGCGATCGGCCGGCCGTGGGCATCGCTGCCACTGACGATGCGGCTGTTCTGCACCAGGAACGGCAGCGCCGGCAGCACGCCCTTGAGGTCCTGGCCGAGCAGGCCGCCGTCGGTATAGCGGTAGGCACCGGTACCCACGAACACCGCGTCGTACTCGGCCAGCAGGTCATCGATGCTCACATCGCGGCCGATCTCCACCCCGAGGCGGAACTGCACGCCCATGCCTTCGAGCACGTTGCGGCGGCGGCTGATCACCGATTTGTCCAGCTTGAAACTGGGGATGCCGAACTGCAGCAGCCCGCCGATCTGTTCGTAGCGGTCATACACCACGGCCTGGATGCCGGCATGCGCCAGCTTGTCGGCGCAGGCGAGCCCGGCCGGGCCGGCGCCGATCACCGCCACGCGCTTGCCGGTGGCTTCCACCGCACTCATGTCCGGACGCCAGCCGGTGGCGAGCGCGGTATCGACGATGTACTTCTCGACCGCGCCGATGGTCACCGCGCCGAACTCCTCCAGCGTGCAGCTGCCTTCGCACAGGCGGTCCTGCGGACACACCCGGCCGCACACTTCCGGCAGCGGATTGGTCGAATGGCACAGCGTGGCCGCTTCGTGGATGCGGTTTTCCTGCACCAGCTGCAGCCACTGCGGGATCGCGTTGTGCACCGGGCACTTCCAGCTGCAGTACGGGTTGCCGCAATCCAGGCAGCGACCGGCCTGGAACTGCGCGTCCTCCTTGCCGAACTTGCCGTACAGCTCGCCCCAGTCGCCGGAGGTGCGCAGTTCGACCGGGATGCGCTGCGGCATCGTCCGGGGCAGATCGAGGAACTGGAAAGCTTGCTTGCGGCTCATGGGTGGGCCCTGGGATGGTGATCTGCCGGCCAGCGGCCGGCACTACACGTTGAGGGTGCCGGCCAGCGGCCGGCACTACCGGGATGGATCACGCAGCGCGGCGCAGTGAGTCGGTCAGCGATTCGATGCTGGCGGCCTTGGGTTTGACCAGCCAGAACTTGCCGACGTAATCGCGGAACTCGTCGAGGATCTGCTGCGCCCAGATGCTGCCGGTCAGTTCGCGGTGGCGGCTGATCAGCGTATGCAGGTGCTGGCGATGGTTCTCGAAGCCCTCGGCCGAGATGCGGTGGATGTCGATCAGTTCGTGGTTGTAGCGGTCCACGAAGTCACGATCGATATCCAGCACGTAGGCCAGGCCGCCGGTGAAGCCGGCGCCGAAGTTCAGCCCGACCTTGCCCAGCACCAGCACGATGCCGTCGGTCATGTACTCGCAGCAGTGGTCACCGGCCCCTTCGATCACTGCCAGCGCGCCGGAGTTGCGCACGCCGAAGCGTTCGCCGGCACGCCCTGCGGCGAACAGCTCGCCACCGGTGGCGCCGTACAGGCAGGTGTTGCCGATGATCGCGGTGTTGCGCGCCTCGAAGCGTGCGCCACGCGGCGGGCGCACCACCAGCCGGCCGCCGGCCATGCCCTTGCCGACGTAATCGTTGGCTTCGCCTTCGACCTCCAGCTGCAGGCCGCCCACGTTGAACGCGCCGAAGCTCTGCCCGGCCGTGCCACGGAAGCGCAGGGTCAGCGGTGCATCGGCCATGCCCTGGTTGCCATGCGTGCGCGCGATCTCGCCGGACAGACGGGTGCCGATCGAGCGGTCGGTGTTGTGGATCAGGAAGCGGTGTTCACCGCCCAGCTTGCCGGCGATGGCCGGCGCCAGCAGCCCGTCCATCTGCGTCGCCAGGCTGTCCGGCGATTCGTACAGACGCTGCGCGGCGCAGTGGCTGCCCGCGTAGTCGGCCGGGTGCAGCAGGCGCGACAGATCCACCTTGACGCCCGGTCGCGGTGAAACCTCCAGCTGCTGCAGCAGGTCGGTACGGCCGACGATCTCCTCCAGCGAGCGCACGCCCAGGTAGGACAGCCAGCCACGGACTTCCTCGGCCAGCAGGCGGAAGAAGTTCTCCACGCGCTCCGGCAGGCCGGTGAAGTACTGCGCACGCAGGCGCTCATCCTGGGTGGCCACGCCGGTGGCGCAGTTGTTGAGGTGGCAGATGCGCAGGTACTTGCAGCCCAGCACGATCATCGGTGCGGTGCCGAAACCGAAGCTGTCCGCACCGAGCAGCGCGGCCTTGATCACGTCCAGGCCGGTCTTCAGGCCACCATCGGTCTGCAGCAGGGTGCGCCCGCGCAGGTCGTTGGCGACCAGTGCCTGGTGCGATTCGGCCACGCCCAGTTCCCACGGCACGCCCGCATAGCGGATCGAGCTGACCGGGCTGGCACCGGTGCCGCCGTCATGGCCGGACACGGTGATCAGATCGGCGCCGGCCTTGACCACGCCGGCGGCGATGGTGCCGACCCCGGCATGGCTGACCAGCTTCACCGAGACCAGTGCGGTCGGGTTGACCTGCTTGAGGTCGTAGATCAGCTGGGCCAGATCTTCGATCGAGTAGATGTCGTGGTGCGGCGGCGGCGAGATCAGGCCGATGCCCGGCTTGGCGTACCGCAGCCGCGCGATCAGCTCGTTGACCTTGTGCCCGGGCAGCTGGCCGCCTTCGCCGGGCTTGGCGCCCTGGGCAACCTTGATCTGCAGCACTTCGGCGTTGACCAGGTACTCGGCGGTGACGCCGAAGCGGCCCGAGGCCACCTGCTTGATCTTGCTGCGCTTCTCGGTGCCGTAGCGCACCGGGTCTTCGCCGCCTTCGCCGGAGTTGCTGCGGCCGCCGAGCCGGTTCATGGCGATCGCCAGCGCTTCGTGCGCTTCCGGCGACAACGCACCGAGGCTGATCGCGGCGGTGTCGAAGCGGCGGAACAGGTCTTCGGCCGGGGCCACTTCCTCCAGCGGCGTCGGCGTGGGCGCGGCCTTGAGCTGCAGCAGGTCGCGCAGTGCCGACACCGGTCGGCCATGCACCGCCTCGCAGTAGCGCTGCCAGTCCGCAGCATCGCCGCTGCGCGCGGCGCGCTGCAGGGTCATGACCACGTCCGGGTTGTACATGTGGTACTCGCCGCCGTGCACGTACTTGAGCACGCCGCCGACATCCGGGCGCAGCAGATCATTCCAGGCGCGCACGGTGAGCTCGCGGGCCTCGTCGTCCAGACGGGCGAAGCCGACCCCGGCCACGCGCGAGGCGGTGTCCGGGAAGCACAGGTCGACCACTTCGTCATCCAGCCCGACGATCTCGAACAGCTGCGCGCCGCGGTAGCTGGCCACGGTACAGATGCCCATCTTGGAGATGATCTTGGACAGGCCCTTGTAGATGCCCTTGCGGTAGCGGCGCCCGATCTGCGACTGCTCGCCGCCCTTGCTCAGCTGCAGGATGCCGCGCCGGCCCAGGTCGAACAGGGTCTGGTAGGCCAGGTACGGGTACACCGCGGTGGCACCGAAGCCGAGCAGGCAGGCCATGTGGTGCGGATCGCGCGCGGTGCCGGTTTCCAGGATCAGGTTGACGTCGCAGCGCAGCCCCGCATTGGAGAGATGGTGATGTACCGCGCTGGTGGCCAGCAGGGCATGCACCATCGGGCGGTCGGCAACCGGGTAACGGTCGCTCAGCAGCAGCATGACGATGCCTTCGCGGGCGGCGGCTTCGGCTTCGGCGCAGATGCGCTCGATGCCGGCCTTCAGGCCTTCGTCCAGGCTGTAGGACAGATCGATCAGCCGGTTCTTGTCGGCGTACTGCTCCATCTTGATCAGCTGGCGCAGCTTGCGCTGGCTGAGCACCGGCGAATTGAGGATGACGTGGTTCACCGTCTCCGCGCCGGCATGGAAGATGTTGGTCTCCTTGCCGAGCTGGGTGGACAGCGACATGACGCAGTCTTCGCGCAGCGGATCGATCGGCGGGTTGGTGACCTGCGCGAACGCCTGGCGGAAGTAATCGTAGAGCGGACGACTGTGCTGGCTCAGCACCGCCATCGGCGTGTCATCGCCCATCGAGCCGGTAGCTTCCTGCTCGGTCTCGGCCAGCGGACGCAGGATCTGTTCGACTTCCTCGGTGCTGAGCTGGAACAGCTTGTGGTAGCTGCGCAGGGTGCGCTCGTCGAACGGCTCTTCCACCAGCGACGGATCGATCAGCTCGGTCTGCAGGTAGGTCACGCCCTGCTGCAGCCACTGCTTGTACGGCGCGCGGCCGCGGTTGATGCGGTCGATGGCATCCGAATCGAGCAGGTCGCCGCGCTTGAGGTCGATGGCCATCATCTCGCCAGGGCCGAGCTTGCCCTTGCGCACCACGCGCTCGGCCGGCACTTCCCACACGCCGGCTTCGGAGGCGACCAGGAAGTGGCGGTCGGAAGTGAGCATCCAGCGCGCCGGGCGCAGGCCGTTGCGGTCCAGCGTGCAGGCGGCATAGCGGCCGTCGCAGGCGACGATGCCGGCCGGGCCGTCCCAGGGCTCGCTGTTGAGCCCGTAGAACTCGTAGAACGCGGCCAGGTCCGGATCCTTGAACTCCAGCGACTGGGTCGCCGGCGGCACCAGGATGCGCAGCGCCTGGATCAGCTCCATGCCGGCGCTGACCATCAGCTCGAGCATGTTGTCCAGGCTCTGCGAGTCCGAGCCGTGCATGGAGATGACCGGATTGAATTCGCCGATGTCGAAGCGCGGGGTCTTCCACACCTTGCTGCGCGCCTGCGCCCACCGGCGGTTGCCCTCGATGGTGTTGATCTCGCCGTTGTGCGCGAGCATCCGGAACGGATGCGCCAGCGGCCAGCGCGGCAGCGTGTTGGTCGAGAAGCGCTGATGGAACACGATCGCGCTGGAGGCCAGGTCGTTGCGCTGCAGGTCCACGTAGAAGCGGCTCAGCTTGTCCGGCAGCACCATGCCCTTGTAGCTGATCGCATTCGGGCTGAGCGTGGTGACGTAGTAATCGGCGTGCTCGCGCAGCTGTTGTTCGCTGCGGCGGCGGGCCAGGAACAGGGCCAGGGTGAAGGCGGCCTCGTCCTGCGCGGCACCGGCATCGACGAACACCTGCTCGATGTGCGGCAGGGTGTCGCGCGCGAGCTGGCCGCAGACGCTGGGATCGGTGGGGACCACGCGCCAGCCGACAGGCTGGCAGCCGGCCTCGCGCAGCTGTTGTTCGAGCGTGTCGCGGCAGGCCTGTGCGGCAGCGGTGTCGTGCGGCAGGAACACCACGCCGGCGGCGAAGCGCGCACCCAGCGTGAGACCCGCTTCGGCGGCGAGTGCCTTGAGGAACACGTCGGGACGGCGCAGCAACAGGCCGCAGCCATCACCGGTGACACCGTCGGCAGCGACGCCGCCGCGGTGGGTCATGCGCGAGAGTGCGGCGATAGCGGTGTCGACCAGCAGTCGGGACGGCTGGTCGTCGAGCTGGGCGACCATGCCGAAACCACAGGCATCTCGCTCATCTTGCGGGTCGTAAAGCCCTTGGCGGTTGCGGGGGGCCATCTCTGCCTCAATGTCGGGTGAGCGGCGACACTCGTCCCCGCTCAATCCGTTGAGCGCATCTGGAGGCACCGGATGACTCGACTAGAGCATAGTTGCTGCAACGCCGCAATACACGGTTGCAGGCGCAACCAAACCCCTGAGTTTCAGGGGTTTTCTCCGTCGCCTGTTCAGCCGCAGCGGACGCCGGCCACCACGTTCTTGGCATCCACTTCGACGTTCAGGCGCTCGCCGATGAACTCCATCGTGGTCATGTCGTTCGGCTTGAGCACGCGCACGCTGGTGGCGCCGGCATCCTGCTGGGCCTGGCTGCCGAGCGCGTCGGTATAGGGCTGGCCGACCAGGCTCTGCACCTGGGTGGCATCGCAGCTGCCGACCGGCGGCGCTTCGGTCGCCTTGCCGGCTTCGTCGGTCGGCGCGGCGGCGGCTTCGGCCGCCTTCTGCGCATGGGTGGCGACGGCCTCCTGCTCGTCCATCGGCGGGGCGCTGCACGCACCGAGGACCAGCAGGGCGGGGAACAGGGCGATCAGCCCGAAAGAACGCCGCACGCGGCGGAACGACAGGGACGACATCGGTACTCCAGGAAGCGAGCCAGTAAAGTCTGGAGGATATCGCCAAGCGCGGCGTGAGGTGTTTGTGTTGCGTTATTGACGCGGCGCCGCACCGGCAGCGGTAACACTGCGCTTCCCTGATCCGCGCCGCGTCCATGAGCCCGAGCCGCACCACCACCCCCGAAGCCGCCGCCGCCCGCCAGGCCGGCCTGCGTTATGTCAGCGATGAACTGCCCGGCATCGCCCGCCGCAAGGCCGGCAAGGGCTTCGCCTACCGCGACGCTGACGGTGCAGCGGTGCGCGATGCCGCCACGCTGGCCCGGATCCGCGCGCTGGCGATCCCGCCGGCGTATACCGATGTGTGGATCTGCGCGCTGCCCAACGGCCACCTGCAGGCGACCGGCCGCGACGCGCGCGGGCGCAAGCAGTATCGCTACCACGCTGACTGGGCGCGGGTGCGTGGGGACGGCAAGTTCGACCGCATCATTGCCTTTGGTACCGCCCTGCCCACGCTGCGTCGGCGCCTGCGCCGCGATCTGAAGCTGCCCGGCTTCCCGCGCGACAAAGTGCTGGCGATCGTGGTCGCGTTGCTGGCGCAGACGCTGGTGCGCGTTGGCAATGAAGTCTATGCACGTGACAACCGCTCTTACGGGTTGACCACGCTGCGTAACCGCCACCTCGCGCTGGTCAAGGGCGGCCGGGCGCAGATGCGCTTCCGGGGCAAGTCCGGCCAGGCGCATGAGGTGGACGTGGATGACCGCGAACTGGTCAAGCTCATCCGCAGCTGCCAGCAGCTGCCCGGGCAGGCGCTGTTCCAGTACCGCGATGACGAGGGCGCGGTGCAACCGGTGGATTCGGGCATGGTCAATGACTATCTGCACGATGCGATGGGCGAGGATTTCAGCGCCAAGGATTTCCGCACCTGGGGCGGCACGCTGGAGGCGATCCGTCAGCTTGCCGCGACCGAGCTGCCCGAACCCTCCAGTGAGCGTGCGCTGGCGGCATTGCAGAAGCAGGTGGTATGCGAGGTGGCCAACCTTCTGGGCAACACACCGTCGGTGTGCCGCAAGGCCTACATCGATCCCTGCGTATTCGATGGCTGGCGGGCCGGCTCATTGAAGGCGCTTGCCGGGCTGCGCGGCGACCGTCAGTGGGAACTGGCCACGCTGAAAGTACTCAAAGCCGCGCGGCGCACCGTCCGGCGCGCCCGCGCGGGATGAGCGCAGCGATCAGCCGCAGTAGATCGCGGTGATGTTGTTGGTGTTGCCGGTTTCGATGGTGAGCCGTTCGCCACCGCTTTCCGCCCCGGCGCTGGACGGCACCGCACCGCTGGCGGTCGGGCCGCTTTCCTGGCGCTGGCCCCGCAGCACGATGACCTCGAGGCTGTCGCTGTCCACGCGGGCCCGCTCCACGGTGGCCGCCGACGCGGCCAGCCCGGTGGCGCCACGGACCTTGTCGACATGGCACTGGCCGGAAATCACGCCGTCGATCGGCTGGACCTGCGCGACAGGGGTGCTGCTGCAGGCGGACAAAGCAAGGACGGCCACAGCCGCGGACAGGTAACGAAGCATGCGACGCACTCCATGGGAATTGCGCTCAGGGTGCAACGGTGCCCGTATGCGGCGCATGAATCCTCTACACGGTGTGGGCACGCTCCATTCACCGTCCCTGGCCGCCGGGTTGACCATAGTGGGGCTGCGCACTCCAGAGCGGCACCGCCGCGGCGACATGCGCCCGCGTGAGATCCACGCATCTGATCCGGCAACAGGAGTCGAACATGGCCACGGCCAAACCCCGTAAGACCACCAAGACCCCCACGTCCCGCAAGGCGGCCCCGGCGGCCGACGCAACCGAACCGCGTACCCGTGCGCCGGTCGTGAAAACCGCGACCCGCAAGGCTGCTGCCACCGATCCGCGCGCTGCGCGCGTGGCGGCGCGCCAGCGCCGGCTGCAGGACCAGGAGAAGGCCAAGGACGCGCGTGCGGCGAAGAAGGCCGCCGCGACCAAGACCAAGAAGGCGACCCAGGCCGGCACGCGCCGCCAGCCGGAAAAAATGCCGGCCGAGCAGCTGGCCAAACCGGGCAACGAACACGAGATGCAGCTGGCCCCGCGTTTCCTTGCGCCGGACTACCAAGGCAGCGGCAAACTCAAGGGCAAGCGCGCGATCATCACCGGCGCCGACTCCGGCATCGGCCGCGCGGTGGCCGTGCTGTTCGCCCGCGAAGGGGCCGATGTGGCGGTGCTGCACCTGGATGAAAAGAAGGACGCGAAGATCACCCGCGAGCACGTCGAGAAGGAAGGCGGCCGTTGCGTGGTGATCGCCGGCGACGTGCGCGACCCGGCCTTCTGCAACAAGGCGGTGAAGCAGGTGGTCAAGGCGTTCGGCGGGGTCGACATCCTGGTCAACAACGCTGCCTTCCAGCTGCACTGCGACCGCCTGGAAGACCTCGAGGACGACCATCTGCAGGAAACCCTGCAGACCAACATCGGCGGTTACATCCAGATGGCGCGTGCGGTGCTGCCGCATCTGGGCGAAGGCGCCAGCATCATCAATACCGGCTCGGAAACCGGGCTGTTCGGCAGCAAGTCGCTGGTGGACTACTCGGCCACCAAGGGCGCGATCCATGCCTTCACCAAGGCGCTGGCCAGCCAGCTGCTGCCGCGCGGCATCCGGGTCAATGCAGTCGCCCCGGGACCGGTCTGGACGCCGCTCAATCCGGCCGACAAGAAAGCCCCCGACGTGGCCGAGTTCGGCCAGGACAGCGACATGGGCCGACCGGCGCAGCCGGAAGAACTGTCGCCGGCCTATGTGTTCCTCGCCTCGCCGATCACCGCGAGTTACATCAGCGGCGTGATCCTGCCGGTGATGGGCGGGCCGCGCGGCTGACCGTCGGCATCGGCGCGTCCACGCCGTAGAGCGCGGCGATCTGCGGAATGAAGTTCTGCGGGTTGGCCCCGACCAGGTTGGTCAGCACCACGATGGCCAGCCCCTGGTCGGGGTAGACGATGAAGGCCGAGCGCGCGCCCCCCATGCCGGCCACCTGGCGTAGCGGGGCTCCCTGCAACACCGCCCAGCCGTCTCCCCAGGCGCCCTCGCGGCCATCGTTGAGCCGTTCCGGCGTCCACATCCTGCGGGTACTGGCCGCGTTGATCAGGCGGTTGCCGGACACCGCGACCAGCCACTGCGCGACGTCATCGGCGGTGGTCAGCATGCCGCCGCCGGCCCACAGCCCAGGCGTCATGTCGTAGAACCAGTGCGAGAGACGTGGCGCGGCGTCCGGCGCATCGGTGCGGCGCGGGAACCAGCTGTAGATCGTGGCGCTGTTGGCGATCAGGTCGTAGCTGTCGCCGAACGTCGTGGACGGCATCCCGACGACATCGAACTGACGCGTGGCCACATAGCGGTCGTACGGCATCGCCGACTGCGCGGCGATGATCCGAGCCAGCAGCACGTAGTTGGTCTGGTTGTAGGTGAAGCGCGCGCCGGGGGCGGCGTCCACCGGCAGCCGGGTCACCGCCGCCCAGGCCGCCTGCTCGCTCCCTCCGCCGAGCAGTCCCTGCGCATCGAGGATGTCCGGCAGCCCGGAGGTGTGCGCCAGCAATTGGCGCACACGAACGCCGCGCCACGCCTCGGGCAGATCGGCGAGATAGGTCGAGATCGGCGCATCCAGGTTCACCTTGCCCGCCTCGGCCAGCTGCATCATCGCCACCCCAGTGAACGACTTCGTCGCCGAGTTGAGCGGGAAACGCGTCGTGCGCGTGGCCGGCAGCCCGTTTTCGACGTTGGCCAGCCCGTGGCTCTCCGAGAGCACCACCTTTCCGTCCTGGATCACGGCGATCTGCAGCCCGGGAATGCGCAGGGCGTCCATGGTCCGGCCGATGAACTGCCGGGTCTGCTGGTTGGCGGTGTCCACGTTGCCGGCTCGCGCCTGCGCGCCAAGCGGGAACAGCAGGGCGGCCATCAAGATCACGCGGTACGTAGAGCGCATGCAGCAGGTCCTTGGCGAAGGTGACGCGGCGCCAGGGCGGGATGCCGCAGCTCGAAGGCTTGGATGCGGGCCGCGGCGAAAAGGTTTAAGGCCACCGGCAGGGCGATAGCGCTCGGTCTACCGTTCGTCGGCACCGACCGTCCGGCACTTGACGACACCTGTAGTCACTGGCACGGTAGCGACACGTGTAGTCATAGGGAGTGCGCCATGCGCGGCAAGACCATCGGGGACCAGGAACTGGCCCTGCTGCAGTACATCGCGGAACAGGACCGTCCAAGCGTCGGCGAAGTCGCCGCCGGGTTCGGCGAGCAGCGCGGGCTGGCACGGTCCACCGTGCTGACCATGATGGAGCGCCTGCGCGCCAAGTCGTACCTGAGCCGCAAGCAGGTGGACGGCGTGTACCGCTATGCCACCACCAGCGGCCAGGACAGCGTGGTGCAGGGCGCGGTGGCCAGCTTCGTGGAGAAGACGCTGCAGGGCTCGGTCTCGCCGTTCGTGGCGTTCATGTCGCACAAGGTGGACGTCAGCGATCAGGAGCTGGCCGAGCTGGAAGCGCTGGTCGCACAGTTGCAGTCACGCAAGCGGGAGGGCTGAGCCATGGACATGATGATGAGCGAACTGCTGATGCGGCTGGGCTGGACCAGCGTGCAGAGTGCGGTGCTGGTGGCGCTGGTGTGGGGCGTATGCCGCCTGCTGCCGCAGCTGCCCTCCGCCACCCGCTGCCGGCTGTGGTGGCTGGTGGCGGCGCAGGCGGTGCTGGGCCTGTTCTGGAGCAGCCCGCTGGAACTGGCGGTGCTGCCTGCACCCGTCGCGGTGATTGCCCCGACCGCCCCGGTGACGGCACTGCCTGCGTTCGATGCGGCCGTGCAGGCCGCGCCGGTCATCCATGCAGCGAGCGCGGCCGAGACGGCGACGATGGCCGTGTCCTGGCCGTCGCTGCTGCTGGCCCTGTGGGCCGCCGGCGTGCTCTTGATGCTGGTGCACAGCCTGCGCGGCTACCGCGCGAGCCGCGCGCTGGTGCGCGGTGCCACCGAGTGCACCGACGCCGGTCTGCAGCAGGCCCTGCAGCTCGCTGCCGAAGCGCATGGCCTGCGTCGCGCACCGCGCCTGAAGCTCTCCGCACAAATCCGCTCGCCGCAGTTGATCGGACCGTGGCGGCCCGTGCTGCTGCTGCCGGCGCGCGAACTGCCGGCGATGTCGGCCGATGACCTGGACATGGCGCTGACCCATGAGCTGATCCATCTGCAGCGCCGCGACCTGTGGTGGGGCCTGCTGCCGGCACTGTCGCAGCATCTGTTCTTCTTCCATCCGCTGGTCCACCTGGCCGCGCGCGAATACGCCCTGGCCCGCGAAGAAGCCTGCGATGGTGCGGTGGTGGCCGGCCACGGGCATTGCCGGCATGGCTATGGCCGGTTGCTGGTGCAGCTGGGTGTCGCGCCGCGTCCCGCCGTGGGCGTGGCGAGCGCCTCGCCGAACCTGCGCAGCCTCAAGCGCCGCCTGTTGACCCTGCAGCAGACCCGCAGCTTCCCGCGCGTGGCCTCGCTGGCGATCACCGCGCTGTTCGTGGTGGTCGGCGTGGCGCCGCTGCGGTTGGTGGCTGCGCCGCCGCCGCCGGCGCCACCGGCCCCGACCGCACCGAACGTACCCACGCCGCCCACGCCGTTGCCTGCGCGCGCGCCCCGTCCGGCACCCGCCCCGGTCCCCGCGCCGGAGCCGATGCCCGCACCGGAGCCCATGCCGGCCCCGGAACCGCCGGCCGCCCCCGCCGCCCCCGTCGCACCGCGTGCGCCGGAACCGCCGAAGGATCTGGATGACGGGATGTCCTTCGTCACCCATGGCAAGCTCAACATCCGCCAGCAACCCGCCCAGGCGTTCGTGCTGATGGGGCAAGACGACAACTTCGTCGATGCCTCGGTGGCCGATCTCAAGCAGGCGCGCCGCGATGCGGGCGGTGACGAACCGGCGCTGTGGGTACGTCGTGGCCAGGCGCGCTATCTCATCCGCGATCCCGCCGTCCTCAGCCAGCTCAGCCGCAGTCAGTCCGACGTGGCGGCCTTGGGCAACGCGCAGGCCGAGCTGGGCAACCGCCAGGCGGCGATCGGCCAGCAGCTGGCCAAGGTCTCGATGCAGGTCACCGCCGACGCGCTGGCCGCGGTGGATGTCGCGGCGGTGGTCAACCACGCGACGCGCCAAGTGGGACTGGATGCGGCCACCGAGGCCAACCAGGCCGCGCGCCAGTCACGTGCGGCTGCCGCCGGTGCCAGTCAGGCAGCGCGCGAAGCGCGTACCGCAGCGGCCAAGGCGGTGGACGCCCGTCAGATCACCCTGGTCGCGCGCGAGCAGGCCGAGCTGGGCCGGGAGCAGGCGCGCCTGGCGCAGCAGCAGAGCCTGGCCTCGGCCCGCGCCGTGCGGGAAGTACGCACGGCCATCGATCAGGCGCTGGCCAGCGGCAAGGCCCAGCGCCTGCGCGACTGACCTGCAGGAAGCCTTCTCAACCGCAGTTGGCGCGCACGATCCTGTTCTGCGCGTCCACTTCGATGCTGAGGCGATCTTCGCGGTAATCCATGGTCATCGCCATGCCCGGCTTGAGCACGCGGGCGTTGCGGGCACCGCTGTCCTTCACTGCTTTCTGGATCACCGCCTCGGTGGCGGTCTGCCCGGTCAGGCCGGTGAGCTTTTCCGGATCGCATTGGCCGCCACTGCCGGCCACCGCGGGCGGCGCGGTCGAGGTCGGGCTGTCGGCGGGTGTTCCCGCCGTCTTGCCGGGATGACTGCAGGCGGCCAGCGGCAGGGCGCAGCCCAGGGCGAACAGAAGGTTCAGACGCATGTGGTGGTCCTCCCACGGAGAGTGCGTGCAGTGTGGAACACGCCTACTTCACGCCGCGTCAAGACATGACGCACCACCTGCCGTCATTATTGGCGGCGTACCTCTCGGGAAGCCATCAGCCACCCTTCAGCAGGCAGCGCCTGCGAGCAAGGTTTGATTTGTCGGAGAAAACAATGAGCGCACCTGATATCACGTGGTTCAGGGGCAGTATTCATCCCCATTTGACGGGATTCAACATTACCTACACAGACGAAGGGCGCGGGGACTTCGGAGAGCTGCAGAGAGCGAGTGTTGAAGGAAACAATAAATTCGCGACGATAGATTTCTGGTCCAGCGGCTGGACGTCCGTGGACATTTTTGACTGTCAGGAGGACGCGCAAACCATGAATGAGATGATTCCTCCGGCGGAGGCCCATCGCGTGAATGAACTTCTGTCCCTGATGATTGATCGACTGCGTGCCGGACTGAGCTGATCCTGCGTTTCCCTCAGGGGGACGGCGAGGACAAAGCCAACGTCTCCCGGTCGCGCTGCTCCTCGGCCACCAGCCGCCGCATCAGCAGCGCCAAGGTCACCACGTCCTGGTGGTTGTGCTCGGCCACCCGGCGCAGGTTCACCGCGCTGCCGCCCCGGAGGTAATTCAGCCACGCCGCAGGGGCTTCCGAGCCGGGCAGATCGTCTTCGCGCACGATCTGCAGGAGCTGGCGCTCGATCGTGGCCAGCCGGCAGTTCTCCCAGGTGCCGCGATAGCGGCGGCGGGTCGGGAACAGCAGGTCGACGTGATCCAGCGGTGTGATCGGGCAGCGCTGCCGGGCCAGCCGATAGCGCGTCTTGAGCAGCGGCGCGTCGTAGCAGCGCCCGTTGTAGCTGGAGAACACCGTGCCCGGCTGCAGCCAGCCGGCAAACTCGCGCAGCATCGCGGCCTCGGCCGCCATCGTGGTCATCAGCAGTTGGCGGATGCGCAGGCCGTCGCCGCGGTCGGGATGGGTGTGCCAGTCCGCCGCGCCGATCATGAAGGCACGGGTACCGGTGCCGCCGGCCAGGCCGGTGGTCTCGGTATCGAAGAACAACAGATCCCGCGGCTGCACCTGCTCGCCCTCGCGCTTGGCGAAGGCCAGCGACAGCGGTTCGGTGGGGATCGCCTGCGCGACGAACGATTCGATCAGGAACAGCCCCGGCGCGATTTCCTCGCCCGGCACGTGGCGATCTGCGGCGTTCTCGCGCGGCTTGGCGGTGCTGATGCCGCGATCGCGCAGGCCAAGCAGACGGCGCAGGCCACCAATCTCCGGCTTGCGCAGCGCGGGCGCGGGGACAGGAACAGGAACAGCGGGAACCGCCGGTGCGGTCTCGCGTGCGGCGGCGCCGGTCGGTTTGTGCCGGATCTCCTGCTCGACCCAGCCGAAAACGGAGGCGGGCGCAGGCGTGCGCGCACGCGCGTCGTTGGCGGCGGCCGGAAGAGGTTCGCTGCCCGTGTGGCCGCGCACGCCCGTGTCAGCGGCAGCGGTTCCACGCCCAGGGGCGATGGCCGGATCAGAGGCAGGCGCCGCCGTCGCATCGCCCGCCTGCCGGCGCAGCAGGCGCAGCTTGTCCAGGCTCAGGCTCACGGGGCGACCACCTCGGCATGCTGGCGCTCACGTTCGGCGGCGGACGGCAGCGCGGCACTGTCGAACAGGTCCAGTACCTTCAACGCCAGCGCCTTCGGCGTGGTGGCATCGTCTTCCTGGCCGGCCAGCACCGGGCCGACGCAGGCCGGGCAGCCGGCCTTGCAGTCGCAGCCCTGCACCAGTTCGCGCGCGCGCAGCAGCAGCTCGGCCTGGCGCACCCACAGCGGCTCGCTCAGGCCCACGCCGCCGGGGAAGTTGTCGTACAGATAGACCGTGGGCACGAACTGCTGCTGCAGTTCGATCGCGCTGGCATCGAACTCGGCGCCACGCAGCTGCCCGCGCCCGCTCTGGTCGGCCACCGCGAACCACGCACCGTCACCATTGCCGACCGCCTTCTGCAGATCGCGCGCATCGGCCATCACCGCGACGGTGGCGACGATATGCAGCGCGTAGGCGGCTCCGAGGAAACCATCCAGCGCTTCCTGCTTGCTGTCGAACGCGGTCAGCAGCAGCGCCTGCGGCAACTGCCACCACACCGCCGTGGTGTGCAGCTCCTGGTCGGGCAGGTTGACCGGGCCGTAGCCGATGTTTTCGTGGGTGTAGTAGCGGATCTTCTTGTAGCCGGCCACGCGGCGCACCACGTGCACCTCGCCATGGTGGGAATCGCCGCGCCCGGCGATGCAGCCATCGAAACGGTCCAGCACCTTGAGCTTGGTGAAGTCGATGCTGTCGGTGTAGTAGTCCACGTGGGTGCGGGTGACATAGGCCTTGCGGCCTTCCCAGTCCAGCCGCTCCACCTGGTAGGGCGTGGACTGCACCATGTGGATGGCGCCTTCGTACAGCGTCAGCGCGGCGGCGGAGTAATCCACCTCGGCGATGATCTGCTGCTTGCCGTCGCTGCGGTCCACCACCACGAAGTTGCCATCGGCGACCGAGCGCAGGCTGACCGCATTGGCCGGGTAGCTGTCGGCGATCCACTCCCAGCGGTCGCCTTCGCGATGCACGACCTCGGTCTCAGCCAGGGCTTCCAGGAACACCAGCGGATCGATCGGGCCGAACGGATCGCCGGCCAGGAACGGGAGCTCGAAGGCGGCGCAGCGGATGTGGTCGAACAGGATCAGCGGCTGGTCCGGTGCGATGCGCGCATGCTCGGGCGAGGCTTCAGCGAAGAAATCCGGATGCCGCACCACGTACTGGTCCAGCGGCTGTGAGCTGGCCACCATCACGCCCAGCGCGGGCTGCTGGCGGCGACCCGCGCGGCCGAAGCGCTGCCAGGTCGCGGCGACGCTGCCCGGGTAGCCGTTGAGGATGACCACGTCCAGGCTGCCGATATCCACGCCCAGCTCGAGCGCCGAGGTGCTGACGATGCCGTCGATCTGCCCCGCGCGCATGGCGCGTTCGGTCTCACGGCGCTCGGTGGGGAGGTAGCCGCCCCGGTAAGCACGGATGCGCGCCGGCTTGCGCGGGTCGTGGTCGAAGATGTCCTTGAGGTACTTGGTCAGCACTTCGACCATCAGCCGGCTCTGCGCGAAGATCAGGGTCTTCAGCCCGGATTTGATCGCGATGCGGGCGATGCGGTTGCTCTGCGAACGCGCCGAAGCGCGCAGGCCGAGATCGGCGTTGACCACCGGCGGGTTCCACAGCAGTACATGCTTCGGCCCGCTGGGCGCGCCGGACTCGGTGATCGCCGTCACCGGCGCTTCGATCAGCGCCTCGGCATGCGCCTGCGGGTTGCCGATGGTCGCAGAGCACAGGATGAACTGCGGTTCCACGCCATAGAACGCGCAGATCCGCTTGAGCCGGCGCAGCACGTTGGTGACGTGGCTGCCGAACACGCCGCGGTAGGTGTGCACTTCATCGATGACCACGTAGCGCAGGTTCTCGAAGAACTGCGCCCACTTGGTGTGATGCGGCAGGATCGCCTGGTGCAGCATGTCCGGGTTGGAGACCACGATGTCGCCGTGCAGGCGGATCGCCTGGCGCGCATCGCCCGGCGTATCCCCATCGAAGGTGAAGGCTTTCACGCCCAAATCGCCGGCGCGGTTGAGTTCCAGCAGCTCGGCGACCTGGTCTTGGGCCAGCGCCTTGGTCGGGAACAGGTACAGCGCCTTGGCCTTGCCCTGCATCGCCGCGCTGACCACCGGCAGGGTGTAGCACAGCGACTTGCCGCTGGCGGTCGGGGTCACGATCGCCACGTGCTCGCCTCGCTGGCTGGCCTCCCAAGCCTGCGCCTGATGGCTGTAGAGCTGCTCGATGCCGCGCGCCTTCAGCGCCTGGACCAAGGCGTCGGGCACATCGGCCGGGATCGGCGCGTACTGGCCCTCGCGGGCCGGAATCGTGAAGCTGCCGGTGATGCGGTCGTTGTAGCGGCGCTGCAGGCGCGCGGTCAGCAGCGCGCCATCGCGCGAGGGCAGCCCGTCGGTGGTGGCGAGGCGGCGCTCGGCGTCTTCAGTGCGCTTGGCGAGTTCGTAGGCCATGGTCACAACGGTCCGCAAAGGACGCTATGGAAACATGACCGCGTCTCAATGTCTGAGACATCGGGGTGCGCGCGGGTGAATGGTTCAGTGCATGGCGGCGTCGCCTGGACAGCTGCCATCAACGAAATCTGACGCCGGCCTCCGTATCCTTGAGATCAGCCCGCAACCAAACACGGATGGAGTCGCTGTGGCATTACGTGGACATCAAGGCGCCGCGCTGCTGGCCGGCCTGCTGCTGGGTGCCGCCGCACAGGCCCAGCAGGCCGCCGCACCCGAGCCGGTGGAGCCACCGCCCGCGACAGCGCAGGGGGAGGTCACCACGCTGGGCGAAGTGCGTGCGCTCAAGCCCGACGACGAACCGCTGGATCTGTACCGCTTCAAGAATCCGGTGCAGGTGCAGCCCAATCGCTTCAGCCGCACCTGGAGCGAGCCGCCGTCGCCCGAGCAGGTCAGCATGAGTGGCGGTTATCTGATGATGGGCATCAACCAGGGATTGGCCAAGGCGGCGCAGGGCGTGAACAAGCTCACTGGCGGGCCCGCGCAGATCCAGTCCGCGACCGCCCGCCCTCCGCCGGAACTCACCGACGAAGAACAGCGTCGCGCGATGGAGGTGTGTGCGCAGCAGGGTGGGTGCCCGACGCCACTGCCGCCGTTGCCGGAGTAACGGACAGGCGGACCTGCCGTCATCGCGTTGTCGCCACCCGCCGCCGCTCCAGCCACCACAGCAGCCCTGCCGCCAGCACGAAGGCCAACAGCCACGGCCAGCGTGCGCCCGGCGTTTCGACCAGGCCCACCGATGCGGCGGCGGTGCCGCCAGCCAGACGCTGTGCGGTCGCCTCCCGCAGCTGCTGCCGATGCAGCGGTCGCGCGGTGGCCGGATCGAACACGTAGAACGTGTGGCGGTTCTCGCCCTGCTGCAGTTGATGCCAGCCGGCCTGCGCTGGCCAATAGCCGGCGCAGTGCTCCGCACCGCTGGCCGGGTCGATCCGCAGCGGAATGAACGCGCCATCCGGCGCACGCACCTGCGCGGTCGCCTGCAGGTGGCACAGGGCCATGCGCTCACCGGCCCAGGGGGTGATGGCGTCGATGCGTGGGGCCTCCGCAGCGGGAAGCGCGCGCGCGATGCTGGCCAACACGCTGCTCCACAGCTCGGCATGGCGATCGTCGCGGCCGGCCAGCACCAGCCGATAACTGTCGGTGACCGGCAGCAGCGCGACGCGTCCGCGTCCGAGGGCGCGATAGCCGCCGACCGACGTGCCCTTGTCATCGTGCAGCAGCGGCGTCGCGCCGGCGGTCTGCACGGCCAACCGCTCCAACACCGGCAGCGCGGCCTGGTGCGAGGCGGTGTCTGCTTCCTCGACGTAGGCGGTGCTGTCCGACGCGGGCCGCTGTGGGCCACGGCGCGCCTGCAGCAGGGCGGCGTCGGCATCCCCGGGCAGTGACAGGGGCGCGGCCTGGTTGCCGCCGGTGACGGGCAGTCCCCAGCTGCGCAGCACCTGACGGGCGCCATCGCCAAGCGGGCCGCTGGTACGAACCAGGACGCCGAGCCCATTGCGGATCGCCTGCTGCAGCGTGCTGCGCTGCGTAGCCGACAGTGCGACCAGGCTGCGCTCATCCAGCACCACGACATCGGTTTCGGCCAACCTGTCCGCAGCGAGCGTGATCGGCGCATCGCCAAGCGAAACCCCACCGCCCGCATTGGCCTGCGCCTGCACGCGCAGACCTGCATCCGTGGCCCAGCGGCGCAGGTACTTGAGCTCCGGGCCTGGCGCACCGGCCAGGATCAGCAGGCGCGGCGTGGCCTTGGCGACGGTGTCCACGGGTACGGCCAGGGTATCGACCACATGCTGGCCGGCATCCAACAGGCGCAGGCGGAACACACTCTGCCCGGGGACGCGTGCCACACCGTCCAGGTGCACGCTGCCATCGGCGCCGGGCGTGGCACGGTCGACGACCAGGCCGGCCGGATCCACCAGCTCGGCGCGTGCGTCCGGCACGCCCTGCGCACGCGCGCTGACGGTGAACACCGCACCGGGCGCGGTGACCGGCGGCGGCTGCAGTGACATCCAGCCCTGCGGTGCGCCAGGCGATGCGAGACGCACGCCGCGCGGCAGTGCCACATCGCGATCGCGGGCCGTCAGGCCATCGCCGATCAGCCGCAGGGAGGTGGTACCCGGATGCTGGCGCAGCGCGGTCGCGAGGTCGGGTGCACGGAGGGCCTCGGCCGCCGTTGGCGCCTCCGGCAGCGCGACCACGGTCTCGCCGGGCGCGGCCGACCAGCGCACCTGATCGGCCGCCGCGGTCAGCACGGTGAGCTGACCCCCGGCCGCGCGCTGCATCGGCGGCACCAGGGTCAGATAGAGCAGCGCGGTGACCGCGATCTGCAACAGCAGCAGGCCGGCGAACACGCCGCGCGCCCGCAGCGGCCCACGCCACTGCTGCCAGCACAGGCGTGCGCTGGCCAGCAGCAGCACGGCCAGCAGCGCGATCAGAATCCAGCGCGGTTCGCTCATGGGGTGGCCTCCAAGGCATCCAGGTAGCGCTGGCCCATGGCATCGGGTGCGTTGCGACGAGGCACCTGCGGCAGCGGCCGCAGCAGGGCACGCCACAGCTGCGCGCGCAGGGCCTGATGGCAGTCGGCGCAGTCCGGGGTGATCCGCAGTGTCTCGATGGCGGCGGCCAGGCTCAATGGATCCGGCAGCCGCGCTTCATTGCGCCGCAGCCACTGGGTCAGCGCGTCCAGATCGGGCGCGCTGCCGGGATCGGCCAGCTGCTGCCAGACCTGCACGATGGCCTGGTCGGGTGCTTCCAGCGCACGCAGCGGCAATGCCCTGCTGGCCAGCTCGGCGCGATCGCCGGTCATGCGCCGGCCTTCATCGATCGGCGGCAGCTCCGGACCGACCCGCGCCAGATAGATGCGCTCGGCCTGCTGCACTTCCTTGATGAAACCCAGCGCCTTGTAGGCGTAGGGCAGGGCGCGCTCGGGCTGGCCCTGGCGCAGTTCGCCTTCCGACGACCACATCTGGTCGAGCGCCGCCTTCAGCGTGGCGCGCGTCTTGGGATCGAGCAGGGTGGCGGCCTCGGCGTGGTCATGGGTATGGCCGTACTCGGAGAGCACATCGGTGGCGCTGCCAAACACGGGCGCGGTGCCGTCGGTTGGTACGCCATGGTCGTGATCATCGTGGCCGGCCTGTGCCTGGGCCTGTGCAGGCTCGCCATGGTGATCATGATCATCGTCATGCGGGGTCGCCGGCGTGTCGCTGGTGGGCAGGCTGTCGCTGGTCGGTGGCGGCTTGGCCCCGCCCTCGCTTTCCTCACCGAGGAACTGGCCATAGCGCAGGCGCAGGATGCGCTGGTCCACGCCGATCGCATCGGCGCGTTTGACGAACTCCTCGGCCGGCAGCTGGCGGCGCTGTTTGATCAGCGCCTCGGCGTCGATGATGATCTGGCGCTGGCTGCGGAAGTACGCCGGCAGGGTCTTCTTGACCATGCCCTCCATGTCGGTGCCCTGGATCTCGGCGGCGCTGGGCAGGCGCAGGATGACGCTGCTGCTCTGTGCGCTCTGCGCGGTGGGCGCATGGGTGTCGCGCACGGTCAGCTGCGCGATCACATCGTTGCCTTCGGTGGCACCCAGCGCGCCGAGATCGAGCGTGCGCGCGAAGCGCCGCTGCGTCACCGGCCCGGTGCCGGACAGGGTGAAGGTCTGCTCGCGGAAGGTGATGTTCTCACCGCTGCCCTGGGCCAACGTGACCTTCAACTGCGCGGTGGCGACCACACCATGGTCGTCAGTGGCCTCGAACTGCAGCGGCCACTGGCGCTGGCCGGGCGTGCCCAGCACGAGGCTGCGGTCCGGGGCGATCACGCGCACCACCGGGGGGCGATCCGGCACCACATCGAGCCGGTACAGACGGGTGTCGCGCAGGGCGGGCTCGGTCACCACGCGGTACAGCGCCGGGCGGGTCGCGGTCCACCGTGCGGTCCAGAGGTCGCCCTCGCGCTGCAGCGCGATGCGCTGGCCATCGTGGAACTGCAGGGCGGCGGTGTGCGGCTGCGCGGAGAAGCGCAGCGACCAGTGCAGGCGGCTGTCCTGCGCCACCTTGCCATCCAGCGCGTTCTGCACGCGCACCGCCTGCCCGGTGTAGGCCGGGGCGATGATCTCCAGCCGCGTCGAACGCAGCTGCGGCGGTTGCGCCGGTGTGGCCGGCGGTGCGGTCGCGCCGGAGAACAGTGGCGCTGCGCTCGGGCCGCGCGGCCAGCCGACGGCCAGGGACATGGCGAGCACTGACATCACCACCGACGCCAGTACCCAGCGCCACGGCCAGCGGGGTCGCAGCTCGGGCAGGCGCGACTGCAGTGCCGCCTCGACATGCGCCCGCTGGCGCCGCTGCAACGGGTTCAACGTGTCGGGGGTCGCGAACAGCAGGTCGGCACTGTCCTGTGCGATCGGGTGTTCATCCAGACGGCGAACCAGCCACCGGCGATCGAGCCGGCGTGCGCGCCAGGTGGCCAGCCCGACGCCGACCAGCAACGTCAGCAGCAGGATCACGGTGAACGCATTGAAGCCCGCGATCCGCCATGCAACGGCACTCAGTGCCAGCGCGATCGGTACCGCGAGTACGGCGGTGATCCACCAATGCCGCCGGCGCGCGCGCTGCCAGCCGCGCTGGATGATGGGGTTCATGCGCCTGCTCCGCGGCGCGGCGAGGTGGCCATCACCCGTTCGAGCGCGAACAGCAGCACGATCAGCGCCAGCAGCCACGGCGCAAGCTCACGTGGCGCGGGGAGCGGTGCGGCAGCGCCACGCAACGGTGCCTGTGTGGCCGCGGGTGCGAGGGTGGGTGCAGCCGGTGCCGCGATGACCGCCAGCAACTGGCGGGGGAAGCCGGGGTCGCGCAACGCCGGCTCCGTCGGCGACAGCGCTGCGCTGAAGCGCAGCAGACGACCGCTGCCTTCCTGCCGTTGTTCCAGCACCACCGCGCCCTGTGCATCGCGCAGGGCCGGCGTCCAGCCGGACCCCGCAGCACCGGGCGCGACCAGCACACTGCCGCCCCGTTGCACCCACGCCTGCCAGGCGGTGGGCAACGGCCCAGCGGCAAGCCACACGCCGAGCTGGCCATCGTCCGGGGCGGTGCCCGCGGCGCGTGCGGGCGACAGCGGCTGATTCGACCAGGCGCGCTGGATCGCTGCCAGCACCCGCTGCTCGGCGTCGGCGATGCCGGCGCCGACCTGCACCTCAGGCGGCGTCGCCGCGCGCGTGATGGCGGGCGCCAAGGGCACCGGCCGCCAGGTCACGGCGCGTGAAAGGCGCGGACGCTCGCCATCCAGCCCGGGCATCGGGTCGGGAATGTAGACGGTCAGTGGCGTACCGGCCGGCAGGGTCTGGTCCAGCTCGCGCAGCAGGCTGGCCAGCGGTGAGGGGGATGCGGGGACAGCATCGGCCAGTGCCGGGAAACCCGGGGCCAGCCAGCGCCAGTCCCCCGTGGCGTCCCGCCCGCGCAGGGCAGTGCCGTCCAGCCCCGGGGCGACCACCGTGACCGGGTGGGTGTCGGCCGCAGCGTCGTGCAACAACGGGCGTGCCAGCAGCAGGGCCAGTGCGGCGAGCAGCAGCAGTCGCACCAGCAGCAGCGGCCACTCGTCGAAACGGATTTTCTGGCGCGGCCGGATCCGGGCCCGCAGCCAGCGCAGGGCGGCGAAGTCGAGCGGCGCGTACTGATGCCGGCGTGCAAGGTGGATCAGCAGCGGCACCAGCCAGGCAGCCAGTGCCAGCAAGCCAAGTGGATACAGCAGGCTCATGCGCCGCCCCCGGCACCGAGCAGCACACGCAGCGGTTGATCCAGCGGCTGGTCGAGATAACCGGTGGCATGCACGATGCCACTGCTCTGCAGGCGTGCCTGCAATGCGCGCTGCGCCGTGTCGAAGCGGGCCAGGTAATCCGCGCGGATGGCGCGGCCGTCGCCCAGCAGTTCTTCGCCTGTCTCCGGATCGCGGAAGCGGTGGCCGTCGGTGAACGGGAAATCGCGCTCTTCGGCGGTCAGCAGCTGCAGGTGCAGCACCTCGCGGCGCGCAGCGGCGAGCCGCTCCAGCAGCACGACGCCGGCCTCGTCGAAACCGTCGCCCAGCGCGACCAGCAGGTCGCCGGCCTGCACGCGCTCCCAGATCGGTGCCAGTGCCGTGCCCGGCGGCCACCTGCCGCTGGCCTGGACCTGGCGCAGCAGCAGATGCACGCGGTCGCGCTGGCGCGGGCCATGGCCGGCCGGCACCAGTTGCACGCCTTCGCCGGTCAGGACGATCACGCCGAAGCGGTCGCTCTGCTGCAGGGCCAGCTCAACCAGGCAGGCGGCGGTGGCGCAGGCGTGGTCCAGCCGCGACCAGTCCGGTCGCGCGCGATCGCTCTGGCCCGCCGAGGCGGTGGCATCGAGCAGTACCCAGAGCGTGATCGGGCTTTCGCGCTCGGATTCACGCACGAAGAAGCGGTCCGAGCGCGCGTAGAGCTTCCAGTCGATCTGCCGCAGCTCATCGCCGGGCTCATAGGCGCGGTACTGTGCGAACTCCAGCCCGGCGCCACGACTGCGGCTGGCGTGCTGGCCGATCCCGTGTGCACCCCGCGCACGGCGCGGCAGCAGCCGCAGTGCCTTCAGGCGGCTGCGGACATCGGCGGGGATCGCGATCGGTGCGTTGCGGCTCACGGCGTGTGGATCAACCCGGGAACGGCACGGCCTGCAGCAGCGCGGCGACCACGTCGTCGGCGCTCTTCTGCTCGGCCTCGGCGGCGAAGGACAACAGCAGGCGATGGCGCATCACCGGGGCCGCCAGCGCCTGCACATCCTCACGGGTTGCGGCGAAACGGCCCTGCAGCAGTGCACGTGCCTTGGCCGCCAGTACCAGCGACTGTCCGGCACGCGGGCCGGCACCCCACTTGATCCATTGGTTCACCGCCGCCGGCGCATCGCTGCCGGGTCGGCTCGCACGCACCAGGCGGGTGATCCAGGTCAGCACGTCCTCGCTGATGTGCACCTGGCGCACGGCCGCCTGCAGGGCCAGCACGTCTTCGGCGTGCATCACCTTGGGCACGCTGCCCGTGGCGCTGCCGGTGGTCTGCAGCAGGATGTCGCGCTCTTCCTGCTCGGTGGGGTAGTCCACCCGCACGTGCAGCAGGAAACGGTCCAGCTGCGCTTCGGGCAGCGGGTAGGTGCCCGCCTGTTCGATCGGGTTCTGCGTGGCCAGCACGAAGAACGGCGCGGGCAGCGCATAAGTGGTGCCAGCGTAGCTGACGGTACGCTCCTGCATCGCTTCCAGCAGCGCGGCCTGGGTCTTGGGCGGTGTGCGGTTGAGCTCGTCGGCCAGCAGCAGGTGGGTGAAGATCGGGCCCTTCTGGAAGCGGAAATGACGGTGGCCGGTGCCGTGGTCTTCTTCCAGCAGCTCGGTGCCAAGGATGTCGCTGGGCATCAGGTCCGGGGTGAACTGCACGCGCCGGAACTGCAGCTCCAGCGCCTGGCCGAGCGAGCGCACCAGCAGGGTCTTGCCCAGGCCCGGTGCGCCTTCCAGCAGGCAGTGGCCGCCGGCCAGCAGGCCGATCAGCAGCTGCTCGACCACGGCGTGCTGGCCGACCACGGCCTGGCCCAGCGCGCTGCGCAGTTGATCCAGTCGGGGCAGGAGGACATCAAGGCTGTCGGTCGTCATAAGGCACTCGCAGAGATCGGTGTAGAGCCACGCCATGCGTGGCTGGAATGCAGGAAGGAACCTAACTGTTCAACGCATACATGATGATGTTGACCGCGAAGCGGGTGTTGTCTTCGGCCAGGAAACGCTTGTTGCGCCAGTCGTAGTCCCACTCGCAGCCGTAGTCCTTGTTGCTGTAGAGCACGCCGAGCCGGCCATCGATCTCGATGCCCTTGAGGTAATCGTGGACCAGGTCGTCGCCCCAGCCATTGAGCTCGAACCCCGTGGCGGGCGGGCCCTCGGGAAAGCGGAAGAAGCTGCGGTACAGCGCGTGGTTGTTCGGCAGCTTGTTCAACGCCTTCGGTCCGAACAGCTTGGCCATCTGTGCTTCGAAGGACTTGGCGAACAGGCCGTCGATGTCGTGGTTGCAGTCATCGACGAACACGAAGCCGCCGTTGCGCACGTAACGCACGAAGTTCTGCCGCTCGGCGGCATTGAACTCGACCAGCTTGTGCCCGGCCAGATAGCAGAACGGCGCCTCCAGCATGCGCGGATCGGACAGGGCGATCACGTGCTCGGTCGGGTCCACGCGCAGGGAGGTGTAATCGATCAGCGAGGTGATCACGTTGGACGGCATGCGCGCATCCACGTCCCAGTCGCCGGAGTCGTACTTGAGGCGGGTGAACCAGAAGTCATAGCGCCCGGCCTGGGCGCGCGCCGGCGCGGGCAATGCCGCGAAGGCGGCACTGCCCAGCATCAGGCGCAGGAACTGTGCGCGGTTCATCGCCACGCACGTTCCCGGGGGCAACCGGCCAGACGGAGAGACGGCCAGCGGCCGTCACGACCGTGCATCAGACCGCGTCGGACAACGAGGTGAAGGTGAAATCGCGCAGTTTCATCGGCGGGATCATCATCACCAGGCTGGATTCGTCACCGGCCACACGCACCGGCTTGCCCAGTTCTTCGATGTTGTTGAGCATGATCACCGGCGATTCGTTGAAGCGGAAGTTCTTCACCGGATGCTTGATCTGGCCGTTCTCGATGTAGAAGGTGCCATCGCGGGTCAGGCCGGTCAGCAGCACGGTCTGCGGATCGACCATGCGGATGTACCAGGTGCGGGTGACCAGGATGCCCTTCTGGGTACCACGCACCAGCTCGGCGGTGCTCTTGTCGCCACCGGCCATCAGCAGGTTGCCCGGCCGCGCGTTGGCGGTCTTGCCCTGCTTCTGCGCCCAGAAGCGCGAGTAGTTGAGGTTGGCGATCTTGCCGTTCTTGATGATGTCCAGCTTCTCGCGCGGCTGGCCTTCGTTATCCCACGGCAGCACGGCGGCCTCGGGGTGCCACGGGTCGGCCACCATGTTCACGCGCGGGTCGTAGACCTGTTCGCCGAGCTTGTTGCCGCCGCCCTTCTTGGACAGGAAGCTGCGGCCTTCATCGGCCGAGCGCGCATCGAAGAAGTTCATCATGAAGCTGATCAGGCCCGCCGCGGCAGCCGGCTCCAGGATCACCGTGTACTTGCCCGGCTCCAGCGCCTTGGCTTCGGCCGATTCGGTGGCCTTGCGCATGGCGATGCGGATGTCCTGGTCGGCCTTGAAATCAGCGGCCTCCTTGAGGTTGCGGCCGACCCAGCCCGAACCGCGGCCGTCTTCGGTGCGCACCGTGCAGGTGTAATCGAAGTTCGTGCCGCGCTGGTAACCGAAGTTGCCGTTGCTGTTGGCGGTGGCCTGGAAGCTCTGGCCGTCTTCGAGGAAGCCGGCCGCGATCAGGCCGTTGCCACGGCACGGCGCGATCGAATCGGCGGCGACCTTGGCGCGGAACGCCGGGTCGATCGCCGCGGTGGATTCGCTGAAGGTCGGGCTGGACCGGTAAGTCTGCTTGCCGATCGCCGGCAGGAATTCCGGGTTTTCCGGGGCCAGGCGGGCCAGATCCTCGGCGCGGCGCACCACGCGTTCCAGCGCGGCGTCGTCGAACTCGTTGATCGAGGCGGTGCCGACCCGCTTGCCGAAGGCGACCGTGACGGCCAGTTCGGTGTTGTCGACGATGCCGCTGGTGGAGACGTTGTTCAGTGCGAAACGGATGTTGCCGTCGATCGAGCCGGCCAGCACGGCGGTGCACTCATCGGCCTTGGAGAGCGCGATGACCTTGTCGAGGATGGCCTTGGCCTGGGCTTCGGTGAAGATACTCATGGATTGGGGCTCCTGACCGGTCAGCCGAGGCTGCGCGCGGTGTTGATGACGTTGATGCCGTTGAAGCGCGCGGTGGACGAACCGTGCGAGACCGCCGAGACCTGGCCGGGCTGGCCCTTGCCATCGAAGAACGAACCGCCCAGGCGGTAGTCGCTTTCATCGGCCACGGCGGTGCAGGCGTTCCAGAACTCCGGCGTGCGGATCTGGTAGGCCACGTCCTCGAGCATGCGGGTGATCTGGCCGTTCTTGATTTCATAGAACAGCTGGCCACCGAACTGCGCGTTGTAGCGCTGCTGATCGATGGAGAACGAGCCGTCGCCGATGATGTAGATGCCGTTCTCGACGTCCTTGACCATGTCGGCCACGCTCAGCTTGGTCTTGCCCGGCGCCAGGGACACGTTGGCCATTCGCTGGAACTGCACGCTGGACCACGAATCGGCGTAGCAGCAGCCGTCGGACTCGGTCTTGCCCAGGATGTGGGCCTGGTCGCGGATGGTCTGGTAATCGACCAGCTTGCCTTCGCTGATCAGGTCCCAGCGCTTGGTCTTGACGCCTTCATCGTCGTAACCGACCGCGCCGAGGCTGCCCGGCTGGGTCTTGTCGGCAAAAATGTTGACCTTGTCGCTGCCGTACTGGAAATGCTGCTCGCGCTTGTCCAGCGTGGCGAAGCTGGTGCCGGCGTAGTTGGCTTCGTAGCCGAGCACGCGGTCCAGTTCCAGCGGGTGGCCGACCGACTCGTGGATGGTCAGCCAGGTATGCGACGGATCCAGGATCAGGTCGTACTTGCCCGGCTTCACCGACGGTGCCTTGAGCTTCTCCTGCGCCTGCTTGG
Source organism: Stenotrophomonas sp. JAG2 (assembly GCF_041080745.1). NCBI lineage: Bacteria > Pseudomonadati > Pseudomonadota > Gammaproteobacteria > Lysobacterales > Lysobacteraceae > Stenotrophomonas > Stenotrophomonas sp. JAG2. Next base: position 173,518 of record NZ_JBEUMH010000005.1, read on the forward strand.
CCGCGGCGATCGCATCGGCCTTCATGTCGTAGGAGTTGCGGTAGTTGACCACGCCGTTGGGCGAGACCGCCTTGCCGGTGCCGACGCCATCGAGGTACTCGTAGCCCAGGCCCATCGGCGAGGACAGCCCCGAACGGGTGCGGAACTTGCCGGTGCTCTTGTCGATGGCGGTGACCGTCATCGGCGCCCAGATGCGGTGCACGTCCTGGTCGATGTAGGAGCCATCGGTGGACGCGAAGTACTTCTGCTCGTTGACCAGGAACAGCATCGAGTTGACGAAGCTGGCGCCGGCGCCCATCGCGCCTGCATTGACGTCCAGCAGCAGCTCGACCTTCTCCTTGATCGGCACGTCCATCGCGTTCTTGCGGATCGGCGTGCGCCAGGACACTTCGCCCACGCCGGGCGCGGCCGCCAGCTGCACCGGGGCGGTCTGCACGCCGGCGTTGGCCTTGGCGATCGCGGCGGCCTGCTGCGCGGCACGTGCCACATCGGTGGTGCCGAGCTGGTTGGTGGCGGCAAAGCCCCAGGCCCCGTTGACGATCACGCGGATGCCCACGCCGGTCGATTCGGTGTTCACCACGTTCTGGACCTTGTCCTCGCGGGTGATCACGTACTGGCGCAGGTAACGGCCGATGCGCACGTCGCAGTAGGTTGCGCCGGCTTGGCGGGCGGCGGCCAGCGCGGCATCGGCCAGGCGCTTCTTCAGGGCCGGATCGAGCGCGCTCTGCAGCTGTTCGGCGGCAATGACCTTGCCGAAGAACGACGGCACGATCAGTCCGCCAGCGGTAAGCCCGGTCAGGGCGAGGAAGTCACGTCTTTGCAAGGCAGCTCTCCACGTCGGTGTGGGGGTGGCAGGGAAACAGCGACATCAGGGCGACCGCCGCGGCGGCACAGCCGATTCTTGCGGCCATGCGGGCGCCGCGGTAGTGACATTCGGCACGGAGCGGGGACAGGCTCATCCCAGGCTGCGTGCGGTGTTGATGATGTTGATGCCATCGAAGCGCGTGGTCGACGAGCCGTGCGAGACCGCCGAGACCTGGCCCGGCTGGCCCTTGCCATCGAAGAACGAGCCGCCGAAGCGGAAATCGCGCTCGTCGCAGATCGCGCTGCAGGCATTCCAGAACTCCGGCGTGCGGATCTGGTAGGCGGCATCCTCGACCATGCCGGTGATCTCACCGTTCTTGATCTGGTAGTACAGCTGGCCGCCGAACTGCGCGTTGAAGCGCTGCTGGTCGATCGAGTAGGAGCCACGGCCGTGGATGTAGATGCCGTTCTCCACGTCCTTGATCATGTCGGCCACGCTCAGCGGGGTCCTGCCCGGCGCCAGCGAGACGTTGGCCATGCGCTGGAACTGCACGCTGGACCACGAATCGGCGTAGCTGCAGCCGTGCGATTCCTTCTCGCCCAGAATGTGCACCTCATCGCGGGTGGCCTGGTAGTTGACCAGGATGCCGTCCTTGACCAGGTCCCAGCGCTTGGTCTTGACGCCTTCATCGTCGTAGCCCACCGCACCCAGGCTGCCCGGAGCGGTCTTGTCGGCGAAGAAGTTGACGATGTCGCTGCCCCAGCGGAAGCCCGCATCACGCTTGTCCAGCGTGGCGAAGCTGGTGCCGGCGTAGTTGGCTTCGTAGCCGAGCACGCGGTCCAGCTCCAGCGGATGGCCGACGTTCTCGTGGATGGTCAGGAACAGGTTGGACGGGTCCAGCACCAGGTCGTACTTGCCCGGCTTGACCGACGGTGCCTTGAGTTTTTCGCGGGCCTGGCGGGCCGCGGCGATGGCATCTTCGACCGGGTCGTAGGAATCGCGGTAGGCGACCACGCCGCCCGGCAGCGCGATCTTGCCGCGCGCGTCGCCATCCAGGAACTCGTAGCCCATGCCCATCGGCGAGGACAGCCCGGCGCGGGTGCGGAACTTGCCGCTGGCCTTGTCGATCGCGGTGGCGGTGAACGGCAGCCAGATGCGGTGCACGTCCTGGTCGATGAAGGAGCCATCGCTGGAGGCGAAGAACTTCTGCTCGTTGACCAGGAACAGCGTGGAGTTGATGAAGTCGGCGCCGGCATTGAGCGCGGCCGCGTTCAGCGACAGCAGCATGTCGACCTTGTCCTTGATCGGCACCGCCATCGCGTTCGTGCGGATCGGCGTCTTCCAGCTCACATCACCCACCCCGGTGACCGGGGCCAGCTGCACCGGGCGGGTCTGGATGCCGGCGTTGGCGCGGGCGATCGCCGCGGCCTGCTCCACCGTGGCCAGCACCGCGGCCGGGGTCTGCTGGTGGGTGGCGGCAAAGCCCCATGCCCCGTTGACGATCACCCGGATGCCGATGCCCGAGGATTCGCTGTTGGTGACGTTCTGGACGTTGCTCTCGCGGGTGATGATCGCCTGGTTGAGGTAACGCCCGATGCGCACGTCGCAGTAGCTGGCGCCGGCCCGCTTGGCGGCGGCGAGCGCGGCCTCGGCCAGTGCCTTGCGCCGGCCGACATCGCCCGGTTCGAGCAGCTGCTCGGCGGCGATCAGCCGGCCGTGCGGCAGTACCAGGCCAGCCAGGCCCATTCCAGACAGCGCTAGGAACTCACGACGTTGCACAGCTCACATCCCCCAAGGACGGCCGACGGCACGGAGGCGGCCGGCGTTGGACAAGTCTTCGACTTTCGGTGCCATCGCACAGTGGCACAAGTGACTGCGGTCATGGTTGGATGGAGATCGATTCCCTGTCGGTGTGACATCCCGATGAGCCAGATACGCTGGTCCGAGGCCTGCGAGCGCAACCGCGCGCCGATCCTGGCGGTGCTGCAGCGCCACTTCGCCGACCGCCGCCGGGTGCTGGAGATCGGCAGCGGCACAGGCCAGCATGCCGAATACTTCGCCGGCGCACTGCCGCACCTCCAGTGGCAGGCCAGCGACCATCCGGATCATCTGCCCGGCATCGCCGCGCGCCTGCAGGCGGCCGGCCTGCCCAACACGCCGACCCCATGGCCCCTGCAGGCGGTGCTGTCGCCCGCGCCCGGGCTCGGCCCGCTGCCGGCCGTGCCGCTGGCGTTCGATGCGGTGTTCAGCGCCAACACCCTGCACATCATGAGCTGGGCGCACGTCCAGGCGCTGTTCGCCGGCCTGCCCGCCGTCATGGCCGATGACGCCGTGCTGGCGGTCTACGGGCCCTTCAATCACCACGGCGCCTTCAGCAGCGACAGCAACCGCCAGTTCGATGCGTGGCTGAAGGCGCGGGATCCGGCCTCGGGCATCCGCGACGCCGAGGCGGTGGATGCGCTGGCGGCCGGAGTGGGCCTGGTGCTGCTCGAGGACGTGGCGATGCCGGCCAACAACCGCCTGCGGGTCTGGCGCCGCGGCCGGTAGCGCCGACCGCCGGTCGGCGGCGCTTGGTGCCGGGCCCGCGCTGCGGTTAGGATCAGGAGGGGAGGTTGTTGTGACAACCTGGGGGAGTTTGCATGGCAGTTGCAAGACAGATGCTGGCCGGCGTGATGCTGGCCATGGGGGCTTGTGTGTTCAACGTGTCGGCGCAATCGCTGCCGGCCGTGCAGGAGTTCTACTTCGACAACGACGCGGCCGCCACGCCGATGGTGGCGGTGACGGGCAGCAGTGCCGACCTGGTCGACCAGTTGATGAAGCAGCGCGAACGCGGCCGCAAGACGCTGGAGGCGACCGTGCAGCTGGCCGGCGTGGCGATCGCACAGGGGCGGCCGGAACTGGGGCGCAGCCTGTACGAACAGGCCACCTCGACCACCGCCGCCAGCTCGATGCAGGCGCGTTCGGTACGCTGGAACTACGGTTGGGACCTGTTCCGCCTGGGCGATACCGAGGCCGCGCTGGTGCAGTGGACGACGGCCCAGAACGGGTTGCGCGGCAACCCGTCGTGGGTGCCGCCCACGTATGCGCTGGCCCTGTGGACACTGGGCCGCAGGAACGATGCGGTGCAGTGGTATGCCGCCGCGGTGCGCACCGAGCCGCAGCAGTGGAGTGGGACGGACCGCTACGCCGCCCTGCTGCCGGGCTGGCGCGACAGCGAACGCAGCACCCTGGCCGAGATCCAGCAGGCGTGGGCCGAGAAACCGCCGGCCTGGCCGTGATCGGGCGTCCCTGCCCGCGCGGGCGGGCAGGGACTGTCGGTCGCGCGGGGCATCGGCACGTCGACCAAGGTCGGGGCGGAGACCGCAGGCGAGTGGGCTAGGCTGTCGCGATGGCTTTCGATGCATTCGCGCTCATCCTGACCATGCTCGGCCTGGGCATGGCGTTCTCGCGCCTGCGCGCGCTGCCGGACAACACCGCCGATGTGCTCAACCGCATCGTGCTGTACGTGTGCCTGCCGGCGGCGGTGCTGATCTACGTTCCTCGGCTGGACCTGGATGCCAGCCTGATCGGACTGGTGGCGACGCCGTGGCTGCTCATGCTCGCCACCCTGGTCCTGGTCGGCCTGGCCACGCGCGCGTTCGGCTTCCCCCGCGACGTGCACGCGGTGCTGCTGATCTGCGTGGCGCTGGCCAATTCCAGTTTCATCGGCTACCCGATGGTGCGCGCGCTGCTCGGCGACCACGCCCTGCCGTATGCGGTGGTCTACGACCAGTTCGGCACCTTCGTGCTGCTGTCCACCTTCGGCCTGTACGTGATCGCGCGCTACAGTGGCGATACTCCGCCCACCGCTGCGCAGATCCTGCTGCGGATCGCGAAGTTCCCCCCGCTGTGGGCGCTGCTGTTCGCGTTGACCCTGATGCCCGAACAGCCACCGACCTGGATCGGCACCGGGCTGAAGCAGCTGGCCGATGCGATGCTGCCGCTGGTGATGCTGGCGGTGGGTTTCTCCATCCAGCTGCGGCTGCCCCTGGATGAACTCAAGCCGCTGGGCATCGGCCTCCTGCTCAAGCTGCTGGTGATGCCGGCGCTGGCGCTGCCGATCTCCTGGGCCTTCGGGCTGCAGGGCACGATGCTGCAGGCCAATGTGCTCGAATCGGCGATGCCGACCATGATCACCGCCGCCGCGCTGGCGATGTCCCACCGCCTCGCCCCGCGCCTGGCCGCCGCGCTGGTCGGCTACGGCATCCTGCTGTCGCTGGTGACGCTGCCGGCGTGGGTGTGGGTGCTGCACCGTCTGGCGGGATGAGGCGCGGGCGTCACTCGTCCGCGCTGACCGTGCGCCCCCGGGCCCAGTCGCGCAGGGCGGTGACCTGTTCGGCCATCAACACCGACAACGGCCGGCTGCCGCGGATCTCCTGCATCAACAGCCCGGTATCCAGCGCCCGGGATTCGGCATGCGCGGCGTACAGCCCGGAGACCACGGCCTGTTCGATCTCCGCGCCGGAGAAGCCCTCCGCCGCGGCCGCCAGCGCCGGCAGCGCGAAGTCGTCGGCGTTGAGCTGGCGCTTGCCCAGGTGCAGCCGCAGCAGCTCGACCCGGGTGTTGGGATCGGGCAGGTCGACGAAGAAGATTTCATCGAAGCGGCCCTTGCGCAGCAGCTCGGCCGGCAGCTCGTGCACCTGGTTGGCGGTGGCGACGATGAACACCGTGCTCTTGCGCTCGGCCAGCCAGGTCAGCAGGTGGCCCAGCACGCGGCGCGAGACGCCGCCATCCTCGCCGCCACTGGCCAGGCCCTTCTCGATCTCGTCGATCCACAGCACGCAGGGCGCCAGCTGCTCGGCCGAGGCCAGCGCCTCGCGCAGGTTTTTCTCGGTTTCACCGTGGAACTTGTCGTACAGGCTGCCGAAGTCCAGCCGCAGCAGCGGCACGCCGAAACCGGCAGCGGTCGCCTTGGCCAGCATCGACTTGCCACAGCCCTGCACCCCGAGCAGGAGCATGCCCTTCGGCGGATCCAGGCCGGCCGGGCCGGCACCGCCGAGGAACACCGGGCGGCGCTGGTTGACCCAGCGCTTGAGCCGGTTGGCGCCGGCCACGTCGGCAAAGCGGGTGGTGTCGTATTCGTAGTGCAGGTGCCCGGCGCGGTTGAGCAGCTCGAACTTGAGCCGGGCCAGCTGCGGCAGGTCGTCCTGGCTGAGCGCGCCGTCGGCGAAGATCAGCTGCCGGGCGATCCGCCGGGCATCGACCAGGCTCAGCCCGCGCAGGTTGTGCAGGATCTTCTGGACCGCCTCGTTGTCCACCTCCACGCGCCGTCCGCCGTTCTCGCGGGCATAGGCTTCGGCTTCCTCGCGCAGCATCTTCAGCAGCGCGTTGAGGTCGGGCAGGCGCGGGTTGAAGCGGGTGGCGAGCGCTTCCAGCTCGGCCGGAAGCTCGACCTTGGCCCCGATCAGCACCAGTACGTGCGCCTCGCAGTGCCGCCGCTGGATCAGGTCGCGCAGCGCGCGCTGATGGCTGGCATAGCCCAGGTAGGGATGGAAATCGAGCAGCAGGTAGATGCCGCGCTGCTCGGCCTGCCGGATCATCTGCAGCGCCGCGCTCGCATCGGGCGGGCCGACCGGGTCGTCCTCGCGGTCCATGTCGATGCGGCGCAGGCCTTCGGTGATCGACCAGCGGTGCAGGGCACGCCAGACATGCATCAGGGTCTGCCGGAACAGCTCCACCACCCGGCCCTCATCCTGGGTCTCGATGATGATCAGCGGGGTGTTGGCGCGGATCAACGCGCTGAGGTCCTGTAGTTCGCTCATGCTGGCGGTCAGTCCATTGGAACCATCCACGATAGCAAAGCCACGGCCGTCGGTTCGGGTTCAGCGCTGCGACTATCTCCGTCACAGGCGCCGGTGTAGGCTGCGGAAACGTTCCCCGGAAGCGAGGCTTGCATGAAGACGATCCTGGTGGCCGGTTCCAAGGGCGGGGTGGGCAAGACCACCGTTGCCACCCACCTGGCCGCGCATTCGGCATTGCAGGGCAGACCGACCGTCCTGGCCGATGCCGATCCACAGGGCTCCAGTACCCGTTGGGCACAACGGCGCTCGGTCCTGGAAAGCGCCGTGCTGCCCATCGACGTGTACCGCAAAAAGAGCTGGGAACGACTGATTCCCGACGGCACCGAGGAGGTCATCATCGATGCCCCGGCCGGTGCGATGGCCGACGATATTCCGCATTTCCTTGACGTTGCCGATGCCGTGGTGGTGCCGGTATTGCCTTCGGCGCTGGACATCGAGGCCATCGTCGGCTTCCTCAACAGCCTGTCGCGCGTCCCCCGCGTGCACAACCGCAGCCTGCCGGTCGGTTTGGTGCTCAACCGCACCAAACCCTGGACGCAGACTTCGCAACAGGCGATACAGATGTTGGCCGATTGGCCGTATGAGGTCGTCGCGCAGTTGCGCGACAGCCAGAGCTATGTGGTGATGGTCGGGCTGGGACGGAGTCTGTTCGACTACCGCTCGGCCCAGGTGCGCGAGCACCAGAGTGACTGGGAGCCGCTGTTGAAGTGGCTGAAGAAAGCCTGACACGAGAGATCCCATGCGAGAACTGATACTGCTGCGTCACGCCCATGCCGAAACCGCCAGCACCGGCCAGGCCGATCTGGACCGCCCGCTGTCGCCGGTCGGTCTGGCCGAAGCCGAGGCCGCCGGCCGCTGGCTCAAGGAAAACAACCTGCTGCCCGACTGCGTGCTCTGCTCGCCGTCACGGCGGACCCGCGAAACCCTGGAGGCCGTACTGGGCATCACCGGCTTCGTCGAGAAGCGGCTGGAGGATGCCGTCTACGACGCCACCCCGGGCACCCTGATGGGGTTGATCGATGCGCGCCGCGATGTGGACCGCCTGCTGGTGGTGGGCCACAACCCCGGCCTGGAACAACTGGTGGCCCTGATGAGCGAGGGCACCAGCAGCGATTACCGCGGCATGCCGCCGGGCGGAATCGCGGTACTGGCCTTCGACCGTGAGGCTGCCATCGAGCCCGGCGTGGCCAGCCTGACCGCCTTCTGGTGGCCGTAAGCAGTGTGGGCAGTCCGCGCGGCGTGGTTCGGGCTGCTGTTGATGGCAGGGGCGGTGCATGCCGCCCCGCCGTCGTCGGTACCGGCGCCGACCAGCCATGCCCTGGCCTTCGATACGGCCAGCTCGCGCTTCGGATTTGAGATCCGGACGCGGCTGGGGCAGCGCATGGAGGGGGTATTTCCCCGCTTCGAAGGCAACATCGAGGTGCTCTCCGACGGTCGCCACCAGGTGCACCTGCGGATGTTCACCCGCTATGTGGAGATTCCCGGCAAGCCGCGCTATACCGGCTGGATGCGCGGCGAGGAGTTCTTCGACTCGGCCCGCTACCCGGTGGTCGAGTTCGACTCGCTGCCGTACTGGCCCGAGGTGGTGGAGAAGGGCGGCAGCATCGAGGGCCGCCTGATCCTGCGCGGGGTCAGCCACCCGGAGACCCTGCGGGTCGAACCGCCGGCGTGTGCCCGGGCCGGGTATGATTGCGATGTGGTCAGCCGCGGTACCGTCCAGCGTGGCCGGTATGGAATGGACAGCTGGCAGCTTGCCCTGAGTGATCGAGTGACTTTTGTATTGCGTGCGCGTCTGAGCGAGGCGCCGAAACCGTGAACCCATTGCTGCGTCTGTTGGTGCTGGCAACGCTGTTGCTGGGCAGCGGCTGTGCCTCGCTGTCCAACGCCGAGCGCGACCGCGCGGCCGGCATCGCCGTGCAGGCGCGCTCGACCGTGGTCGACTGCGATCAACCGGACCGCTGCGCGCTGGATTCACCGCTGCGCGCCCTGGGCGGCCGCGCGTTCGCCGAATCCCGGCCGGACCAGCCGCGGCATTACGCCACCATCCTGGACGAGGGCGAGGTGTCCCTGGTCGCGCGGCTGAACCTGATCCGCAGCGCCACCCGCAGCATCGACCTGCAGACCTACATCTTCGACAAGGACGACAGCGCCCGGCTGGTGCTGGACGAACTGCAGGCGGCCGCCCGCCGCGGGGTCAAGGTACGGGTGCTGATCGACCAGCTCTCGGCGATCTCCGATCTGGAGATCCTCGGCGCCCTGTCCGGCAGCCATGCCAACTTCGCGCTGCGGGTCTACAACCCGACCTTCGGCAAGGCCCGCCTGAACTACTTCGATTACGCCGCCAGCGTGGTGTGCTGCTTCCGCCGCTTCAACCAGCGCATGCACAACAAGCTGCTGGTGGTGGACGACGCACTCGGCGTGGTCGGCGGGCGCAACTACCAGGACGACTATTACGACTGGGACAGCGAATACAACTTCCGCGACCGCGATGTGATCGTGGCCGGCCCGGAAGTGCGCGAGATGGCCGCGAACTTCGATGCGTTCTGGCGCGCGCCGCGCAGCGTGCCGGCCGAGCGTCTCAACGATGTCGGGCGCACGCTGCTCCGCCAGGGCGTCCCGGCCATGCCGCCAGCCGACTTCCGGCGGCCAGAGCGGATCGAGCGGGTCAGCGAAGAGGCCGACGATCCCGATTTCGTGCGCCGCACGTTCGTGGATACCGCCCTGCCGGTGGCCTCGGTGCAGTACGTCGCCGATCTGCCGCGCAAGCATCGCCGCGAACGCGCCAGCCAGCCGGCCAACGGCCAGCACGTGACCGAGCCGCAGCTGGACGCGCTGATCGCCAGCGCGCAGTCCGAAGTGCTGCTGCAGACCCCGTATCTGGTGTTGTCCAAGCCGGCGCAGCGCCTGTTCCGCGACCTGCGCAAGCGCGAGCACGCACCGCGCGTGGTGGTGTCGACGAACAGCCTGGCCGCCACCGACAACCCGATCGTCTACGCGCTCTCCTACAAGTACAAGCGTCGCAACCTGCGCGAGCTGGGCTTCAACATCTACGAGTTCAAGCCGTTCCCGCTGGACGCGCCGGTGGATTACCGCAATCTGCTGCCCGCCCCGCTGGGAACCGAGGTGCCGCCGTCGCAGGGTAAGCGCAGCAGCCTGCTCGGTGGCAGCGCGGCGGGCAGCAATGCGCGCGGCAGCGGTACTGCCGATACCCGTCGCGGCCGTGATGCCGGCAGCGACGCGGCCAGTGCCAGCGACGCCCGCGTCACGCGCCAGCCCACGCCGGGTCCGTCCGCGCGCCGGCGTACCGATGGCAGCGTGGTCGAGCGCCGCGTGCTGCGTGCCGAAACCCGGCCCTCGTTCCTGGGCACCAAGGCGGTCAACAAACCGCTGCCGGTCACCCGCAAGGGCGCGCGCATGGGCCTGCATGCCAAGTCGATGGTGGTGGATCGCCGCATCGGCGTGATCGGCACGCACAACTTCGATCCGCGCAGCGAGAACTACAACACCGAAGGCGCGGTGATCATCGATGACCCCGTGTTCGCCGAAGCGCTGGCGCAGAGCATCCTGCGTGACATCCATCCGCAGAACTCCTGGGTGGTCGCGCCGCGGGCCAAGCCGCCGGTGCTGTCCGGCCTGAATTACAGCGTCGGCAAGGCCTCCGAAGCGCTGCCGGTGCTCGATTTCTGGCCGTGGCGCTACGCCACCGATTACGAATTCCAGCCGGGGCCCGAGTGCCCGGACCCGCTCAAGCGGCAGGACCCGGCCTTCCACACCTGCTATGTGGCCGTCGGGGACTTCCCCGAGGTCAACGTCGGCCCGAAGTGGCTGCTGGTGCGCATGCTCACCGCCTTCGGCGCCGGGCTGGTCCCGATTCTGTAAGTCTGCAACCCCCACGGAGAAGCTGCATGTCCCAGGTATTCCGCGAAGCGGTGTCGATCGAAGCCCTCAACGATCTCGGCCGCAACACGCTCATCGAGCATCTGGGCATCACGTTCACCGCCGCCGGCGAGGACTGGATCAGCGCGACCATGCCGGTCGACCCGCGTACCCGCCAGCCTTACGGCATCCTGCACGGTGGCGCCTCGGTGGTGCTGGCGGAAACCCTCGGCAGCAGCGCCGGCAATCTGTGCGTGGATACCACGCAGCAGGTCTGCGTGGGGCTGGAAATCAACGCCAACCACATCCGCGCCGTGCGCGCCGGCACCGTCACCGGCACCGCGCGTGCGGTGCATGTCGGGCGCAGCACCCAGGTCTGGGACATCCGCATCGAGGACGAGGCCGGCAAGCTGGTCTGCACCTCGCGGCTGACCCTGGCGGTGGTACCGGCCGTGCGCCCGGGCTGATCGCGCACATGGCACGGATGCTGTGTTGCGGGACCCACGACAGTGCGCCGGCGCATGTCGGACGGCCGTTGTGCCGCCGCTGGCCGTTGGCTTGATCGCTTGCGGCGGCTGGCGTGCGCACGCCATCGATTTGTCCGGATTCCGCTGGCAGAGCCTGCGGCGCTCGGGTATCGTTCGCGGATGAATTCCCCCACTCCGGCCTCACGTGGCGGCGTGGCGCGTGTGTGCCGTTACCTGTACCGCGTACCGCTGCTGCTGGTCCACCTGTTGCTGTTCCTGCCGATGCTGCTGATCGCCATGCTGCCGCTGTGGGCGCGCGTGCGCGTGGGCGAGCGCACGCTCGAGCATGCGGCGGTGAACGTCTGGTCGGCCGGCCTGATGTGGATCTTCGGGTTCCGCCTGCACCGGATCGGCACACCGCTGCCGGGTGCGGTGCTGTTCGTGGCCAACCACGTGAGCTGGGTCGACATCTCGATGCTGCACAGCCAGCGCATGATGGGCTTCGTGGCCAAGCAGGAGATCGCCGGCTGGCCGGTGGTCGGGTGGCTGGCTGCGCGCGGGCAGACCATTTTCCACCAGCGCGGCAGCACTGAATCGCTGGGCGGCGTGATGCAGGAAATGGTCGTGCGCCTGCGCGAAGGCAAGGCAGTGGGTGTGTTCCCGGAAGGGCGTACCCGCGGCGGCCATGAAGTGGGTCCGTTCCATGCGCGCATTTTCCAGGCCGCGGTCGAGACCCAGGTGCCGATCCAGCCGGTGGCGTTGCGCTATGGCTGGCGCGGTGATGCGCAGACCATTGTCGCCTTCGGCCCGAAAGAGAGCTTTTTCGCCAACTTCCTGCGTCTGCTGGGAGAGCCGGCACGGCGGGCCGAGGTGCACTTCCTCGCGCCCATTGATACCCATGATCTGGAAGGCCGTCGCCGCATCGCGGAAACCTCGCGTGCGCGCATCCTGGCGGCCATGTCCGCCGAGTAAGCCGGCGGTGTTCCTTCACGCGCCAGCGTCGCAGCCGGGAGCAGGCTCGCGCCCATGTTGACCGCTGCCGACTATCAACCGCCGCGTTGGCTGCGCAATCCGCACCTGCAGTCGATGCTCAGCTCCAGCCGGATGCGCATGCAGCGCGGCCTGGTGCTGCTTGCGGCCACCGGCGCGCACACCGACGAACTCATCCTCGATGGTGGCGAAGGCGTCCGCCTGCAGGGCTGGCACAGCTATATCCAGGGACGCCAGCCGATCGGCATGGCGCTGCTGCTGCATGGCTGGGAAGGCAGTGCCGAATCCAGCTACATGCGCATGACCGCCGCGCGGCTGCTGGAGGAAGGCTACGACGTGGTCCGGCTGAACTTCCGCGACCACGGCAACACCCATCACCTCAATCCCGGCATCTTCCACTCCAACCGCATCGATGAAGTGGTGCAGGCCGCCGGCGACATCGCCCGCCGCTGGCCCGAGCTGCCGCTGGTCGCGGCCGGCTACTCGCTGGGTGGCAACTTCGTGCTGCGCCTGGCACTGCGCGCGCCCTCGGCCGGCGTGCCGCTGCGCCGCGTGGCCTCGGTCTGCCCGGTGCTGGACCCGGCGATCACGATGGAGAGCATCGAGAACGGCCCGGCGATGTACGACTGGTACTTCCGGCGCAAATGGGCCGGCTCGCTGCGCCGCAAGCGCGATCTGTTCCCCGAGCTGAGCGACTGGGACGACCGCGTGCTGAAGCTGGACATCCGTGCGCTGACCGCCTGGCTGGTCGAGCACCACACCGAGTTCGGCTCGCTGCAGGCCTACTTCGACGGGTACTCGATCGCCGGCGACCGGCTGGCCGGGCTGCAGGTGCCGGCCGACATCCTGATGGCGCAGGACGACCCGGTCATCCCCTTCGCCACCTTCAACGGCTGGCGCCTGCCGGCCCACGCCCACCTGGAAATCGCCCCCTGGGGCGGGCACTGCGGCTTCCTGGAGAACTGGCGCGGCGATGGCTTCTCCGAGCGCTGGGTGGCCCAGCGACTGCGGATCGAGGCGAATACGCCCGCCTGAGCGACCGCCCAGGCCGGCCGGCCCCGCTACAATCGGGGTTTGCCCTCGAGTTCGGACCGTCATGCAAGACCAGATTCTCCAAGCCCTGCGCCGCAATGCGGTGGACGATGCCGTGCAGCTGGCGCGCGAGTGGACCACGGCCGAGCCGGAGCAGCCGCAGGCGCACCGCTGGCTGTCGCTGTCGCTGCAGCAGCAGGGCCAGTTCGACGACGCGCTGGCCAGCCTGCAGCAGGCGCTGACGCTGGCCCCGGACAATGCCGACCTGCACCTGCAGCAGGCCGGCCTGCTGCTGGCCCTGCGCCAGTTCGATGCGGCCGGCTCGGCACTGGACCGCACCGCCGAACTCAACCCCAATGAACTGTCCGCCTACGTGATCCAGGCGCATCTGGCGCTGGCCCGCAACGATGTGGAGGAAGCCGAGCGGCTGACCCGCATGGCCACCCGCGTGGACGAAGAGCACCCGGAACTGGCCGCGCTCTCGGGCATGGTCGCGCTGCGCCGGGGCGAGGTGGATCGCGCGCTGGCCCTGCTGTCGGCCGCCAGCGAAGCCCTGCCGGGCGATTCGCGGGTGCTGTACGCGCTCGGCTTCGCCTACATGGGCAAGGACATGCTGGCCTTCGCCGAGCAGGCGTTCCGCCGCGTGCTGGAGTTGAACCCGAGCGTTACCTCGCTGCAGGGCCTGATCGTGCAGCTGGCCCTGCGCCAGGGCCATGTGGATGTGGCCGCGGAGATGATGCGCCAGGTGCTGGCCACGCCGGCCGGTGACACCCCGGCGATGCGTCGCCTGGCCGGCGAGCTGGAGCTGCAGGCCGGGCAGCCGCTGCAGGCACTGGAGCATCTGCTGCCGGTGCTGACCCAATGGCCGTCCGATCGCCACACGCTGCAGCTGCTGCTGATGGCCTGGCAGCGCCTGGGCCGCGAAGAGCAGGCCCGCGAGACCCTCGATGCGACCCTCGCCGATCACCCCGAGGTGCACGACCTGTGGATGGCACGCCTGACCGTCGAGCCGGTGGGGGGCCCCGAAGCGGTAGCCGTCGGCGAGCGCTGGCTGCAGGCCATGCCCGAGCACCTGCCGGCGCTGGAAACGCGCCTGCGCCTGCACGACATGAACGATGAAGATGACGCGGCCGAAGCGATCGCCGAGCGGATCGTGACGCTTGAGCCGGGCCGCGTCAGTGGCGAAGCGCGCCTGGTCGAAGGCCTGCTGAAGCGGGATCCGTCCGCTGCGATCGCGCGCGTGCAGGCCCTGCACGATGGCGCGCCCGAGGCGGCCAGGCCATCGCTGCGCGCGTGGCTGGGCTCGATCCAGGACCGTGCCGGCCAGTACCGCGATGCCGTCCGGACGTGGGTGGATCTGCACGCGGCCGACGCACCGCAGCGCCTGCCGCTGCCGCCGCAGGCCAAGGCGCCGCTGAGCTGGCCGGAGCTGGCAACGGTACCGGAGGACAATACCCTCGCGCCGATCTTCGTGTGGGGCGCCCCGGGCTCGGGCGTGGAGCGCGTGATCGCCGCCCTGGCCGCCGCCAGCCCGGTGGTCCGCGGTGATCGCTTCGGTGCGACGCCGCCCAACGATGCCTTCCAGAGCTATCACACGCTGCAGGACCTTTCGACCGGCACGCTGACGCCGGAGGCGCTGGTCGCACGGTGGCGCGAACAGTTGCCCGCACGCGGGATCAACAGTGGCGCCGTGATCGACTGGCTGCTGTGGTGGGACAACGCATTGTTGTGGGCGCTGCGTCCGCAGCTGCCGGAAGGCCGCCTGATCGTCGCCCTGCGCGATCCGCGCGACATGCTGCTGGAATGGATCGCCTTCGGCGCGCCGGCGCCGTTCGCGGTGAACTCGGTGCACGAAGCCGCCGAGTGGCTGGCGCGCTCGCTGGCCCAGATCGCGACGTTGCACGAGCAGGATCTGTACCCGAACGCACTGGTACGCATCGATGACATCGGGCACGACGCGCAGGCGATGGCCCAGTACCTGGGCAACCTGTTCGGCATGCGCTTCCCGCCGGCGGCGACGCTGGGCCCGGCCCGGATGGCCCCCGGCCATTGGCGCGATTACCGCGATGAGATGGGCCCCGCGTTCGCATTGCTGACCTCGGTCGCGGTGCGCCTGGGCTACCCGGAAGAGTGAGGAGAGACACATGCACCTGAGCAGTGACAGCATCACCAACGGCCAGCCGATCCCCGCCACGTTCGCGGCGGGCAATGCCGAGGGCTTCGCACCCAACCGCAATCCGCAGCTGGCCTGGCACGACGTGCCGGCCGGCACCCGGTCGTTCGCGCTGCTGTGCATCGATCCGGACGTGCCGACCGTGCCGGACACGGTCGGCCGCCAGGATTGCACGGTGCCGCGCGACCAGCCGCGTGCGCACTTCACCCATTGGGCGATGGCCGATATCCCGGCCGACGTGCACGCGTTGGCCGCCGGCAGCTGCAGCGACGGTTTCACGGTGCGCGGCAAGACCCAGCCGGCGGGCCCGGCGGGCAGCCGCCAGGGAGTGAATGATTTCACCGGCTGGTTTGCCGGAAACCCGGACATGGCCGGCCAGTACCTGGGCTATGACGGCCCGTATCCGCCGTTCAACGACGAGCGCGTGCACCGTTATTTCTTCCGCGTGTTCGCGCTGGACGTGGCGCAGCTGGCGCTGCCGACCCCGTTCACTGGGGCGGACGTGCTGCGCGCCATGCACGGGCACGTGCTGGCCGAAGCATCGCTGCATGGCACCTACACGTTGAACCCGGCGTTGGCGTGATCCCCCGGTGGGTGCCGACCGTAGGTCGCCACCCTGTCCGGTAGGTGCGGGCCGTTGGCCGTCACCACATCCGGAAGGTACCGACCGTTGGTCGGTACTGCGCTATCGGGAGCCGGCCAGCGGCCGGCACTACAGGATGAAGAAGGGCGGCCGGTGGCCGCCCTTCTGCTTTCTTATTTCTTCTCGTTCGCGGACTCGACCACCATGTCCAGCACATACGCGTTGGACGAGGCATCGGCCGGCGGGTTGGCGATCTTGTAGCGCTTCACGCGCACCACGTTGCGCACGCCGTCTTCGTGGGTATACCCCTCGATGACATCGTAGAAGTTCTCCCACTCGCCCGGCTCGCCCTGCTTGATGCCGTTGGCGTCGTAGCGGATTTCGCGGGTCTGCAGGCACTGCTTGTCGCGGATCATCGGGTGCGGGCACGGCTTGGTCTGCGCGGCCACTTCCAGGAAGACGGTCTCGCCTTCGCCGCCGTAGCGGGTTTCCGCGGTCGGCTCCGGGGTGAACACCAGCACATCGCCCTTGGCGGTGCGCAGGGTCAGCTGGCCGGCATCGCCCAGCTCGGTCTTCAGGGCGCCCTCCAGGCGGCTGCCGACGGCCTGGTCCAGCGCCATCAGGTTCTTGTCGGTGCAGGCCATCATGGTCGACGCCATCGGCGAGATCGTCAGCGAACCATCGGCCAGCGTGTAGCCGCCGCCCATGCGGTTGCAGGTGTTGCTGATCGCGATGCGGTCACCTTGGAAATCCAGCGTGACCGGCTTGTCGGCGCGGGCGAACAGGGCATCGATGCGCTTGCCGCTGGCATCGGTGGCCGAATCCAGGCGCCAATGGCTGCCCTGCAGGCGCTGCACGTCCAGACGGGCCACGGCGGCCTGGTCGGCGGCGGCGGTCGGCGCCGGGGCGAGGTCATCGCGGCCGGCCGGCGCGGTCGAAGGGTTGCTGCAGGCGGCCATCAGGGCCAGCGGCAGGATCAGCATCAGGGTGCGTTTCATGTACATCTCCTTGGGAACCTGGGGAAAAACGCCGGCGCCACCACAACGGGGTTACGCCGGCGCCGGGCTGTTCAGTTGCCAGCCGGCAACCAGAGCAGCAATGCCGCGCCCAGTGCGATGCGGTAAATCGCGAACGCAGTGAACCGGTGCGACTTGATGTAGCCCAGCAACCACTTCACTACGACGAAGCCGGTGACGACCGCGGCAAGGAAGGCCACGCCGACATCGGTCCAGTTCTCGCTGGCGAGCTTGCCGTCCTTGGCCAGTTCCAGGAAGGCATAGCCGCTGGCGGCGAACATGGTCGGGATACCCACCAGGAACACGAACTCGGTGGCCTTCGCGCGTCGGCTCAGGCCGAACAGCATCGCGATGAAGATCGCCGCCGCCGAACGCGAGGTGCCGGGAAACACGCCCGCCACCACCTGTGCCACACCCACCAGGACCGCGACCTTCCAGGTCACTTCATCGCGTTCGGGCAGGCGCGCGGTGTAGGCCTCCACCAGGATCATCCAGAGGCCGCCGATGATCAGTGCCCAGGCCACCGGGGTGACCGTCTCGGGCAGTTCCCAGCCGGCCAGGCGGACCGGCAGGCCGACCACGGCCGTCACCAGGAACGCGGTGCCGAGCTTGAGCACGTAATCGCGGTTGGCGCGCTCGTGCAGGCCGGTCGCCAGGGTCCACAGCCGCTGCCGGAACACCAGCGTGATCGCCAGGATCGCGCCGGCCTGGATGATGATGTTGAAGAAGTCCGAGCGTGCGCCCAACCAGTGCTGGGCGATCAGCAGGTGGCCGGTGCTGGAGATCGGCAGGAATTCGGTGAGGCCTTCAAGAATGCCCAGAAGGAGGGCGGAGAGCAGGTCGGACATCGGGAGTGCTGGGGCTCGGAATGGGTGAAATCGGGAGGCAGCATAAAACATCCGCGTCCCGCACCAAATGTGTGCGTGGTGCAGGGCGTGCACTACTTTGGTGCGGGCGGGCGCGCACCGGGGCTTCGATGAGCCCAGTGAAATCAAGGGTTTGTGAAGTCTGAAAAGTTGGCACGGGGATTGCTCTATCCACTCAGGCAATCACCCATCTGAGGTTTCACCGATGTCCGTGGAAAATGTTGAGAAGCTGATCAAGGACAACCAGATCGAGTTCGTCGACCTGCGTTTCGTCGATATGCGTGGTATCGAGCAGCACGTCACCTTCCCGGTCAGCATCGTGGAGCCGTCGCTGTTCGAAGAAGGCAAGATGTTCGATGGCAGCTCGATCGCCGGCTGGAAGGGCATCAACGAATCGGACATGGTCCTGCTGCCGGACCCGTCCAGCGCCTACATCGACCCGTTCTACGCCGATCCGACCCTGGTCATCAGCTGCGACATCCTCGATCCGGCCACCATGCAGCCGTACGGCCGCTGCCCGCGCGGCATCGCCAAGCGCGCCGAGGCCTACCTGAAGTCCTCCGGCATCGCCGAGCAGGCCTTCTTCGGCCCGGAGCCGGAATTCTTCATCTTCGATTCGGTCCGCTTCGCCAACGACATGGGCCACACCTTCTTCAAGATCGATTCCGAAGAAGCGGCCTGGAGCACCGGTGACAAGTACGACGGCGCCAACAGCGGCTACCGTCCCGCGGTGAAGGGCGGCTACTTCCCGGTCCCGCCGACCGACTCGCTGCACGACCTGCGCGCGGAAATGTGCAAGACGCTGGAGCAGGTCGGCATCGAAGTGGAAGTGCAGCACCACGAAGTGGCCACCGCCGGCCAGTGCGAGATCGGCACCAAGTTCAGCACCCTGGTGCAGAAGGCCGATGAACTGCTGCGCATGAAGCACGTGATCAAGAACGTCGCCCACCGCAACGGCAAGACCGCCACCTTCATGCCCAAGCCGCTGGTCGGCGACAACGGCAGCGGCATGCACGTGCACCAGTCGCTCTCCAAGGGCGGCACCAACCTGTTCTCCGGTGACGGCTACGGCGGCCTGAGCCAGCTGGCGCTGTGGTACATCGGCGGCATCTTCAAGCATGCCAAGGCCATCAATGCCTTCGCCAACTCCGGCACCAACAGCTACAAGCGCCTGGTCCCGGGCTTCGAAGCCCCGGTGATGCTGGCCTACTCGGCCCGCAACCGCTCCGCCTCGTGCCGCATTCCGTGGGTGTCCAACCCGAAGGCGCGCCGCATCGAAATGCGCTTCCCCGATCCGATCCAGTCCGGCTACCTGACCTTCACCGTGCTGATGATGGCCGGCCTGGACGGCATCAAGAACCAGATCGACCCGGGCGCACCGAGCGACAAGGATCTGTACGACCTGCCGCCGGAAGAAGAGAAGCTGATCCCGCAGGTCTGCTCCTCGCTGGACCAGGCCCTGGAAGCGCTGGACAAGGACCGCGAGTTCCTCAAGGCCGGTGGCGTGATGAGCGACGACTTCATCGACGGCTACATCGCGCTGAAGATGCAGGAAGTCACCAAGTTCCGCGCGGCGACCCACCCGCTCGAGTACCAGATGTACTACGCGAACTGAGCAATGGGTGACGATGACGAAGGATTTCCCTCCCACCCTTCGTCATCGTCGCCACCTTTTGCAACCGGGGCCGGGGCGGCCTGCAACGCGCCCCGCACCGCGGTTCAACGGGACAGTGGTAGATGCGCTGCGGCTGGGGAGCCGCGACGCAGGCAGTACGCACCACCAGGGGCAAGAGAGACCGGACGCGTGTCATGGGCCCTTCCTCCCTCCCGCGTCACCGCTGGCGTCGCCCTCCGGGCGTCGGCAACGGCGTGGCCCATGCAACGTTCGGCGCAACGACCGGCGGCCATGTGCAAGTGGCCGCCGGTTGACCTGACATCGGCCCCACGCGGGCCGGTTCCATCCACCATCGGGATATGCGCATGAAACTGATCTCCGCCATCATCCGGCCGTTCAAGCTCGACGAGGTCCGCGAGGCCCTCTCCGACGCGGGCGTGTCGGGCATCACCGTGACCGAAGTCAAAGGCTTCGGGCGCCAGAAGGGCCACACCGAGTTGTATCGCGGCGCGGAGTACGTCGTGGATTTCCTGCCGAAGATCAAGATCGAGACCGTCGTGACCGACGATCGCCTGGAGGCCGTTGTCGAGGCCATCCAGGCCGCGGCCGGCACCGGCAAGATCGGCGACGGCAAGATCTTTGTCACCGCGGTCGAACAGGTCGTCCGCATCCGCACCGGCGAAATCGGCGCTGACGCGCTCTAACCCCACTCGGAGCCCACAATGAAGACCTCTTTGTTCACCGGGTGGCAAGCCCGGTTCCATGCCGTGTGCCTGATGATGCTGCTCAGCGCGCTGGCCGTTGGTGCCTTCTCCAGCAGTGCGCATGCCCAGGCCCAGGTCACCCCCGTGCCGTCGGAAACGGTCGCGGTCGAGCCGCTGCCGGCCACGCCGGAGGCCACGGCTGTGCCGGTCGCCGAAGCGGCCGCTGCACCTGTCTTCGACCACGGCGACGTGGCCTGGATGCTCACCTCCACCCTGCTGGTGCTGCTGATGGTGGTGCCGGGCCTGGCGCTGTTCTATGGCGGCCTGGTGCGCTCCAAGAACGTGCTGTCGATCCTCAGCCAGATCCTGGTGGTGTTCTCGCTGGTGCTGATGCTGTGGGTGGCCTATGGCTACAGCGCGGTGTTCAGCGAAGGCAACGCCTTCTTCGGGTCGTTCACCCAGTTCGCCTTCCTCAAGGGCTTCGGGCCGGATACCGTCGGCAACACGCCGATCGCCGGACTGCCGGACTATCTGTTCGTCGCCTTCCAGTCGACCTTCGCCGGCATCACCACCGCACTGATCGTCGGTGCGTTCGCCGAGCGCATCAAGTTCAAGGCCGTGCTGCTGTTCTCGGCCCTGTGGTTCACCCTGAGCTACATCCCGATGGCGCACATCGTGTGGGGCGGCGGCTATCTCGGTGAGATGGGCGCGATCGACTTCGCCGGTGGCACCGTGGTCCACATCAATGCCGGCGTTGCCGGCCTGGTGGGCGCGTACTTCGTCGGCAAGCGCATCGGCTACGGCCAGACCGCACTGAAGCCGCACAACGTGCCGTTCACCTACATCGGCGCGATGCTGCTGTGGGTGGGCTGGTTCGGCTTCAACGCCGGCTCGGCCGCCGCCGCCGACACCGTCGCCTCGCTGGCCTTCATCAACACCATCCTCGCCACCGCCGCCGCGGTGCTGGGCTGGACCCTGGTCGAAGCGGTCAGCAAGGGGAAGCCGTCCGCGCTGGGCGCTGCTTCTGGCGCCGTGGCCGGCCTGGTCGGCATCACCCCGGCCTGCGGCACCGTGGGCCCGCTGGGCGCGATCGTGATCGGCCTGGTCGCCGGCGTGGTCTGCGTCTGGGGCGTCACCGGCCTCAAGCGTCTGCTCAAGGTCGATGACACCGCCGACGTCTTCGGTGTGCACGGCATCGGCGGCATCGTCGGTGCGCTGCTCACCGGCGTGTTCAGCGCCGAATCGCTGGGCGGCACCAAGGCCGACCTGGACATCGGCCACCAGGTCTGGGTGCAGCTGGTCAGCGTCGGCTTCACCATCGTCTGGTGCGCCGTGGCCACCGTGCTGATCCTGCTGGTGGTGCGCATGGTGTTCGGCCTGCGCGTCACCGAAGAAGCAGAGCGCACCGGCCTGGATGTCACCTCGCACGGCGAGTCGGCCTACGAGGCCTGAGCCGCGCGATACCGCATTAGAAACGAGAGAGAGATGCTTCACCTTCGCCGGCGGCCTTCGGGTCGCCGGCTTTTTTATCGGGCTGCTTTCGACGACGTCCGCGCACACCGCCGATTCACGCCGCGCCCGGCAACCGCGCGCCAGATCACGCACAATGCGGTCATGCGCCAGATCCGCTTCCTGCTCCCGCTGCTCGCCTGCCTCCTGTTCGCTGCCTGCGCCAGCACCGGGGTCCGCAGCCCGCTGGCCACCTGGGTGCCGTCACCGAACCACAACGCGCGCGCGCCGGTGGTGATCGTGCTGCACCACACCGATCAGCACTCCGTGCAGGAGAGCCTGGACACGCTGCGCAGCGCCAACAGCGGCGGCAAGGTCAGCTCCCACTATCTGGTCGGGGCCGATGGCCACCTCTACCAGCTGGTCGGCGATGACCGACGCGCCTGGCATGCCGGTCCCGGGCGCTGGGGCACGATCACCGATCTCAACTCGGCCTCGATCGGCATCGAGATCGACAACGACGGCGATACGCCGTTCGCGCCGGCGCAGATCGCCGCCCTGATCCGCCTGCTGGAGGACCTGTGCACGCGCTTGCGCATCCCACCCAGCCAGATCATCGCGCATGCCGACCTGGCGCCGTCGCGCAAGCAGGATCCCAGCCGTTTCTTCCCGTGGCAGACCCTGGCCGAAGCCGGCTTCGGCGTATGGCCGCGCGCAGCCGATGGCCCGGCCCCGCCCGGCTTCGATGCCTGGCTGGCGCTGCAGGCGTTCGGCTATCCGATGGACGACCGGGCTGCCGCGGTCGGTGCCTTCCATCGCCGCTTCCGCGGCCGTGACGATCTCCCCGCAGATCTCGATGCCGAAGACGCCCGCATCCTGCACTCGCTGCTGCTGCAACAGGAACGCCGCCCATGAAGTTCACGCCCGTCCTCCCCGCTCTCAAGCACACCGCGCTGTTGGGGGTGGGGTTGGCGCTGTTGAGTGCCTGCGCGGTCGCCCCGCAGCGCCCCGCATCACAAGCGCCTGTGCAAACCAGCACTTACGCGAAGGCAGATTGGAACGCATTGCCTGCCGTCGCAGACGCCGATCTGCAGGCTGGCTTCGCGGCCTGGCGCAGTGCCTGCCCGCGCCTGAAGACGGAGGCCAACTGGGCATCCACCTGCGCTGCAGCGGCCAATGTCGCCACCACGCCGGCCGCCATCCGCCAGTTCCTGCAGGCGAATCTCGACGTCTATGCCCTGCGCGCCGGTGGCAGCCGGTCGGACGGATTGATCACCGGCTACTACGAGCCGATCTATGCCGGCAGCGTCACCCGTACCGCCAAGGCATCGGTGCCCGTGTACGGCGTGCCGGGCGACATGGTCAGCGTCCAGCTCGACAGCCTCTACCCCGAACTCAAGGGCAAGCGCCTGCGCGGCCGCGTCGAGGGGCGCGTGCTCAAGCCGTATGACGATGCCGCGCGGATCGCCGCGAACGGCGTCAAAGCGCCGGTGCTGGCCTGGCTCACCAGCCCGATGGACCTGCAGTTCCTGCAGATCCAGGGCTCGGGACGCGTGCAGCTGGCCGACGGCCGCCAGCTGCGTATCGCCTACGCCGACCAGAACGGTCATCCCTACCGCCCGATCGGCCGCTGGCTGGTGGAGCAGGGCGAGCTGAAGCAGGCCGACGTGAGCATGGCCGCCATCCGCGCCTGGGCCGATGCCCATCCCGCACGCGTGCCCGAGCTGCTGGCCAGCAACCCGAGCTATGTGTTCTTCACCCGTGGCCCCGATAGCGATGAAGGCCCGCGCGGCTCGTTGAACGTACCGCTCACCGCCGGCTACAGCGTCGCCGTGGACCGCAACGTGGTGCCGTTGGGCAGCCTGCTGTGGCTGTCCACCACGCGCCCGGACGGCACTGCGCTGGTGCGCCCTGTCGCCGCGCAGGATACCGGCGGTGCCATCACCGGCGAGGTCCGCGCGGACCTGTTCTGGGGCACCGGCGATGCCGCCGGCGAACTGGCGGGGCACATGAAGCAGAAGGGCACGATCTGGATGTTGTGGCCGAAGGGCGTGGCGTTGCCGAAGGCGCCGGTCACGGCGAACTGACGACGCGCGGATCTGGTGGAGGCGGGTATACGTGCGGTTGTTGCAGCGCCCGGGAGGGCTCATGAAGGTCAAACGCATCATCGCCAATATCGCCGCGTCCGATCCGTCCGCTGCGGACAGGTTCTATCGGGACATCCTCGGCCTGGAGCTGGTCATGGATCACGGCTGGATCCGCACCTATGCGGGATCCGCGGATATGACTGTCCAAGTGAGTGTGGCGTCCGAAGGCGGCTCCGGTACCGTCGTGCCTGATCTCTCCATCGAGGTCGACGATCTGGACGAAGTGCTTCGTCGAGTGCACGCGGCCAACCTCCCCATCGCCTATGGCCCAGCCAGCGAACCGTGGGGCGTGCGTCGGTTCTACCTCCGCGATCCGTTGGGCCGGCTGGTCAACATCCTGCAGCATGCGTGAGCGAGGCAGGAAACCGGGATCAACAGGCCTGCCGTTTTGCACTACATTGGTGCAATGACCACCGCGCTACCGCCCCCCGCCCTCGACGCCCTCGGCACCCCGGTCGCCTGGGCCGATGCCAGTGGCCGCCTGGTGGGCTGCAATCCCGCCTTCGCGCGCTGGCTGGGGGTGAGCGTGCGGCGCCTGCTGGGCCAGCCGCTGGCCTCGCTGGAGGCACAGGGCGACGCGTTGGCCCACTTCCTGGCCCGTGACGAGCGCGACACCCTGCGACTGCACCGGCTGGCCCTGGCGCTGCCGGGCGATGCGCCGCGCTTTGCCGAGGGCTGGCTGAGCCGCTGGGACGAGGGTGGCTGGCTCCTGGAGGCGCATCCGGTCGACGAATTCCCGGGGCTGGATCCCACCCAGGCGCTGCCCAGCGCGCTCAGTGCCGCGCTCAAGGGTCTGGCGCACGAGCTGCGCAATCCGCTGGCCGGGTTGAAAGGCGCGGCCCAGCTGCTGGCACGCCGCAACGCGCAGCGTGATCCGGATGAGCGTGAACTGATCGAGCTGATCGGCTCGGAGATCGAACGCCTCAACGGCCTGCTCGAGCAACTGCTGTCGCCGGCACCGGCCGCGCCGCATGCACCGCTCAACATCCATGCCTCGCTGGAGCGCGTGCTGCGCCTGGCCGAGAGCGAGGGTGGCTGGGCCGTCCGGATGCAGCGCGATTACGACCCCAGCATTCCCGAGTTCGATGGCGACGCCGACCGCCTCACCCAGGCGGTGTGGAATCTGGTCCGCAATGCGATCCAGGCCGGTGCCGGCACGGTCACCCTGCGCACGCGGGTGGAGCACGGTGTGCGGATCACCGATCAGCTGCACCCGCTGGCGCTGCGGCTGGAAATCGCCGATGACGGCCGAGGCGTGCCCGAAGACCTGGCCGAGCATCTGTTCCTGCCGCTGGTCAGTGGTCGCGCCGAGGGCACCGGGCTGGGCCTGGCACTGGCCCAGCAGGTGGCGCGCGAGCACCGCGGCACCCTGACCTACCGCTCGCGCCCGGGCCACACCGTATTCACCGTGCTGCTGCCGATCGGGCAGGGCACCCCCGCCGAGGACACCGCCGCCCATGGCTGACCAGGTCGATACCACCGCCCAGCGCGTCTGGGTGGTCGACGATGACCGCGCGGTGCGCTTCGTGCTGTGCACCGCGCTGCGCGAGGCCGGCTACCGTGTCGAAGGCTTCG
This sequence comes from Stenotrophomonas sp. JAG2, assembly GCF_041080745.1. NCBI lineage: Bacteria > Pseudomonadati > Pseudomonadota > Gammaproteobacteria > Lysobacterales > Lysobacteraceae > Stenotrophomonas > Stenotrophomonas sp. JAG2. The sequence goes on from NZ_JBEUMH010000005.1 coordinate 198,656, forward strand.
ACGGCGCTGCCGCGGCGCTGGCGATGCTGGCCGATCAGCCGCCACCGGACCTGTTGTTCACCGATGTGCGCATGCCCGGCGATGATGGGCTGGTGCTGCTGGACAAGCTCAAGGCGGCGCATCCACAGCTGCCGGTGATCGTGATGTCGGCCTACACCGACGTGGCCAGCACGGCCGGTGCCTTCCGCGGCGGTGCGCAGGAGTTCCTGTCCAAGCCCTTCGATCTGGACGATGCGGTCGCCCTGGCGCAGCGCGTGCTGCCGGCCCCGGATGTGCCCCTGGCCGAGCCGAGCGAGACCGCCAGCACCACGCCGCCGGACCAGCGCCCGCAGCTGGTCGGCGATACGCCGGCGATGCGCGCGTTGTTCCGGGCGATCGGGCGCTTGGCGCAGGCGCCGCTGTCGGTGCTGATCAATGGCGAGACCGGCACCGGCAAGGAGCTGGTCGCGCATGCACTGCACCACGAATCGCCGCGCGTGCAGGGGCCGTTCGTCGCACTCAATACCGCGGCCATTCCGTCCGAACTGCTGGAAAGCGAACTGTTCGGCCACGAAGCCGGCGCATTCACCGGGGCGCAGCGTCGCCATATCGGCCGCTTCGAGCAGGCCAATGGCGGCACGCTGTTCCTCGATGAAATCGGCGACATGCCGTTGCCGCTGCAGACGCGCCTGCTGCGCGTGCTGGCCGAGGGTGAGTTCTTCCGTGTCGGCGGACGCGAGCTGATCCGCGTCGATGTGCGCGTGATCGCCGCGACCCACCAGGACCTGGAAAGCCTGGTCGCGCAGGGGCGCTTCCGCGCTGACCTGCTGCATCGGCTGGATGTCGTTCGGCTGCGGCTGCCGCCACTGCGCGAGCGTCGCGACGATATCGCCCAGCTCGCCGAGACCTTCCTTGCGGCTGCCTCACACAAACTGGACACGTCCCCCAAGCGGCTGACCGCGGCTGCGCTGCAGGCACTGCGCGAACACGATTGGCCGGGCAACGTGCGGGAGCTGGAAAATGTGTGCTGGCGCATGGCCGCGCTCGCTGCAGCCGACAGCATCGGTGTGGCCGACGTGGACAGCGCGCTGCATCGGGGCGCGGGTGCGCCGCGCTTGCGGAGTGCTGGCGATCCGGGCCAGTGGGAAACGCTGCTGTCGGCGTGGGCGCGCCAGCGCCTGGCCGAAGGCGCGGAAGGCCTGCACGCACAGGTGCGTGAGCGCGTCGACCACGCACTGCTCGAGGCCGCGCTGCAGATCACCCATGGCCGCCGTGCCGAGGCCGCCGCGCGGCTGGGCATGGGCCGCAACACCCTCACCCGCAAGCTCGGCGCCGGTCGCCGCCGCGGCGGATGAACCGCATGTCCACAGCGCGTGTGCGCCGTGTCCCGGCCACTTTCATGGCCTGTGGACGAGCGCACCGTTAGTTTGCAACCAAGGAGTCTTCCCATGCGCAGTTCCCCTGTCGTCCTTGCTGCGGTAATCGCGGTCGGCCTGGCCGCCTGCGGCAGCACGCCGCCGCCGCGCCCCGTGGCACCGGTCGTGCCGGTGGTCAGCACCGCGCAGATGGCCGAAGCCAATCTGTCGCCGGCCTCGGCCAGCCTGGTCAGCGGGCGCCTTGCGCTGGTCCCGGATACGCGCGGCGTGCATATCACCGGCGTCATCGGCGGCCTGCAGCCCCTGCAGGTGGCCGGGTTCCATGTGCATGAGCGCGGCGACTGCAGTGCGGTCGATGCGAGCAGCGCCGGTGCGCATTTCAATCCGGCCGGCCAGCCGCACGGCCGCAACAGTGCCGGTGCGCATCACGCCGGTGACATGGACAACCTGCGTGCCGACGCGCAGGGGCGCGTCAACGTCGACATCCGCCTGCCAGCGGTTACTCTTGGCGGCGGCGCAGCCACCGATATCGCCGGACGTGCACTGATCGTGCATGCCAACGCCGACGATTACCGCAGCCAACCCGCCGGCAACGCCGGCGCCAGAATCGCCTGCGGCGTCATCCGGGTCGTGCGCTGATCGCGCAGTCCCCCGACGTCGCTTCTTCCAACGCTACCCGCAAGGAGATCCACATGCGCCTGATCCATACCTCGTTGTTCGCTGCCATCGCCGCGCTCGGCCTGACCGCCTGCAACAAGCCGGCCGACACGACCCCGGAAGCCACCCCGGCCGCTGAAGCCACCGCGGCCCAGCCGACGGCCGAAGCGACCCCGGAAGCCCCGCCGGCAATGACCAGCGAAGCCCATGCCAACCACACCGCCAGTGCCGATCTCGCCGCCACCCAGGGCAACGACGTCAAGGGCAACGTGACTTTCAGCATCGTCGACGGCAAGGTCCACGTGAAGGGCCAGGTCAGCGGCCTGAAGCCCAACAGCGAGCATGGCTTCCACATCCATGAGAAGGGCGACTGCAGCGCGTCGGACGGCGCCAGCGCCGGGGGCCACTTCAACCCGGGCAAGGAAGACCACGGCAGCGTTGCCACCGCACCGCACCACGGCGGTGACATGCCCAACATCAAGGCCGACGCCCAGGGCAATGCCGTGGTCGACGCTCCGGTCTCGACCAACGTCAACATCGGCAAGGGCGATGACTTCGACATCATCGGCCGCGGGCTGATCGTCCACGCCGACGCGGACGACTACAAGACCCAGCCGACCGGCAACGCCGGCGCGCGCCTGGCCTGCGCGGTGATCAAAGCGGCCCCGTAATCCGGGCCGTGGTTGACGAAAAAACGCCGGCATTCGCCGGCGTTTTTTTTTAAATAACGGGGACGGAGGTAGTTAAGCCGCCGGCTTAACTACCTCCGTCCCTATTAACGCGCCAGCAGCGCGCGCGCGTCCTGCCCGGCTTCGCAATGCACGAACAGCACCGGCAGTCCGTGGGCTTCCAGCACGGCGGCCATCTGCCGCTGGCGGATCAGGTACTGGTCGTAGATGGCCTGCAGGCGATCGCAGTCACCGGTGCCGTGGTTGTAGTACGCACACCAGCCGGCAGGGTCGAACAGCGCCATACGCACTTCGCCGTCAGCGTATCGAAGCAGCGGCTCCGGTGCGGCATCCAGCCACTCTTCCACGTGCGGTGCCATCAGCGCGGTTTCGATCAGCGGCCACAGGATCGCCAGGCCCTGGTTGTCGTACTGCATCGACATCATCGCGGCGAGATCGTTCACCGTGAAATAGCGCGCATGCTCGATCTGTGCGCCGAACGCATTCTGCGCCTGCAGGGCGGTATCGGGCTGCGCCATGCCCTGGGCCAGCAGCACTTCTTCCAGTGCTTCGGCCACGGCCTGGGTCTGGGCGACTTCGGTGCCGGTCAGCAGGAACGGCACCACCCGCAGCCCGCCACCGGTGAGGGTGGCATCGGCCTGGAACGGCAGCGGCACATCGCCGTCGGCGCCGGCACCGAAGGCCAGCACGCGCGGACCCTGGCTGCGGCCCGGGGCACGCATCTGCAGCTCTTCCAGGCGCCGGTGTACCGGCCAGCCCGGACGCAGCACTTCGGCCGGATCGAAATGGGCGCCGGCGAACACGAAGTCCAGCCCGCTGACGCCGGGCACCAGCTTGGCCAGATCGCGGCCGACACGTTCGGCCAGTTCACCAGCCTGTTCAGAGGACAGCGCGGCATGGCGCGGGGCGTCGCCGCCGGCCAGTTCCAATGCCAGTACGCCAATGGCATTCATGCCGTGGTCGGGTTTGCTCATGGTTTCACGGTTGGCCCATCACAGGGCGGCAGCTACACTTGGCCCCATTATGCCTGCTCCTTCGTGCAGGCCATGTTGCAGACACCCCTCCCATGCCAGGTATCTCCATGCCCAACGCCCGTCCCGTCGCCATCCTCGGCGGCGTCCGCATCCCGTTCTGTCGCCAGAACACGGCTTATTCGGACGTCGGCAACCTCGGTATGTCGGTACGCACGCTCGGGGCGCTGGTGGAGCGCTTCGGCCTGCACGGCCAGCAGTTGGGCGAAGTGGCGATGGGCGCGGTGATCAAGCACTCCAGCGACTGGAACCTCGGCCGCGAAGCGACGCTGTCCTCGGGCCTGTCCCCGCTGACCCCGGGCATCACCATGCAGCGTGCCTGCGGCACCTCGCTGGACACCATCATCGCGGTGGCCAACAAGATCGCGCTGGGCCAGATCGACTCGGGCATCGGCGGCGGCTCGGATACCACGTCCGACGTGCCGATCGTCTACGGGAAGAAGCTGCGCGCACGCCTGCTGGCCGCCAACCGCGCCAAGAGCACCGGCGACAAGCTCAAGGCGTTGACCCGGGGGTTCAAGCTGAGCGAACTCAAGCCGGAATTCCCGGGCGTGGCCGAGCCGCGCACCGGCAAGAGCATGGGTGATCACTGCGAGGACATGGCCAAGGAGTGGAACATCTCCCGCGATTCGCAGGACGAGTGGGCGGTGTCCTCGCACAAGAAGCTCGCCGCTGCTTACGAGCGCGGGTTCTTCAACGACCTGATCGCCCCGTTCCGCGGCGTGGAGCGCGACAACATCCTGCGTGCCGATACCTCGCTGGAAAAGCTGGCCACGCTGAAGCCGGCGTTCGACAAGGTTTCCGGCCGCGGCACGCTGACCGCCGCCAACTCGACCCCGCTCACCGATGGTGCCTCGGCGGTGCTGCTGGCCAGCGAAGACTGGGCACGCGCGCACGGCCACGAACCACTGGCGTATCTGCGTGATTCGCAGGTGGCCGCGGTTGATTTCGTGCACGGCGAAGGCCTGCTGATGGCGCCGACGATCGCCGTGCCGGAGATGCTCAAGCGCAACGGCCTGACCCTGCAGGATTTCGACATCTACGAAATCCACGAAGCGTTCGCCGCCCAGGTGCTGTGCACGCTGCGCGCGTGGGAAAGCGAAGACTACTGCCGCAACCGCCTCGGCCTGGATGCGCCGCTGGGCAGGATCGACCCGGCCAAGATCAACCCGCTGGGTTCGTCGCTGGCCACCGGCCACCCGTTCGCCGCCACCGGTGCCCGCGTGATCGCGACGGCGGCCAAGCAGCTGGCCGAGCGCGGCGGTGGCCGCGCGCTGGTCTCGATCTGCACCGCCGGCGGCATGGGCGTGGTGGCGATCGTCGAGCGCTGATCGCCGACGCAGGAAATGAAGAAGGCCGCCCAAGGGCGGCCTTCTTCGTTTCCGGGTATATCCACGCCATGCGTGGATGTCCCAAATCCCGCGCCGCCTGTTACGGCAGGCGCGGATTGCCGAACTCGTCGCGTTCCACGTGCAGGCGATCTTCTTCGACGTGCACGCGGCCCGGCTCCCCGTGCAGGCGATCCTGCAGCGGCGCCGGTTCGCCCATCAGCGACTGCTCTTCGATGGTCGCGCGCTCGGGCACGATCGGGTCCAGTGGGGTCGCGGTCGAGGCACGGGCCAGCGCCACGCTGTCATCGCCGCGCTGCTGGCGCAGGGCATTGGCGAAGCACTGCGAGGCCAGCGCGGTCTCGCCACGGTCGAGGAACACTTCGCCCAACGCTTCCCATGCGGCCGGGCCGGCACCGGCGGCGATCGCGCGATGCAGGTAATCCTCGGCCAGCGTGTGCTGACGCTGACGGGCGGCGATGCGACCCAGCGCCAGCAGCAATGCCGGGCTGGAAGGCTGCGTGGTCAACCAGCGCTGCAGGTTGGCCTGGCGGGTGGCCAGTTTCTCTACCGGCATCTGGCCGTAGAGGGTCACCACCGATTCGTCCCAGCGCGTGTCCAGTGCCTGTTCGAGGTTGAGCAGGGCCGGTTCGTCCCAGTCCAGGGCCACTGCGCGCAGCGCATAGGCGGAGACGACATCGGGATCACTGCGCAATGCCTTCGGCGTGGCTTCCCACTGGGCGGCCAGCGCGTTCACGTCACCGGCTTCGAGCAGCGACTGCGCGGCCAGGCGGATTTCCAGTTCGGCCACGGCGGCATCGGGCAGCACTTTCTGCTTGCGCAGCGCGCCCAGCTGGCCATACGCCTCGTGCGCGCGATCGGCACGGGCCAGTGCTTCGGTCCGCAGCCACAGGCCGCGCGGCGGCAGCGGCTGGATCGCGGCCACGTCGAGCACGTTGATCGAATCGACCGGCCGTTCCTGGGCCAGCAGGCGTTCGGCCAGCAGCAGGGCATGGCTGGTGGCATCTTCGGTGGCCAGGCGCTGCAGGTACTGATTGACCGCAGCATCGTCATCGCGCGCCTGTGCACTGCGCACCGCGGTCACCATGGCGACAGCGCTCACTTCCTTGTCTTCAGCAGCACTGGTCAGCAGCTTTTCCGCACGCTGCCAGTGGCCGTATTCGTGCGCCTGCAGGCCTTCGGTCAGGCGGGCGCGGCCCTGCTTGCGGCGGTAGCGGCCCCAGGCGCGGAACGGCGAGGCCAGCAGGCTCCACAGCAGCCACAGCACCAGCAGCCCGACCAGCACCATCAGGGCGACCTGCGGCACGGTGGAGCGGTAGTCGGTACCGCCGTAGCGGTAGATCACTTCACCGAACTGGCGCAGCTGCTCGGTGCCGAGCCACTGCGAGGCGATCACGCCCAAGGCCACGGCCAGCAGCAGGACCACTAGAGATTGAAACGGCTTCATCGATTAACTCCCAGTACGCATCGTGCGCAGTTGCTGCAGGGTGCTGCCCAGTTCGGGCAACGATGGACGCAGCTCACGGGCGCGTAGTTGGTGCAGTTCAGCACGACGCTCGCGCAGAGCAGGTGAATCCGGCCACAGCCGCGGCAGCCACAGCGCCACCCGGTCCAGCGCCTGGACGTAGCCGGCCTGGTCGCCGCGCTCCACGGCGGCGCGCGCCAGGGTCAGCTCCAGCTGCAGCGAATCCCAGGCGGCCACACGCTCGGCCTCGGTCAACGGGCCCTGCAGGCGGGTGGGGGTGATGGTCACGAACGGGGCGAGCACCTGGTGCCACCACGGCGTCACCGCGGTGGCGTCGACCGCTGCGTCGATCTGCTCGGGCAGCCCGGTCAGCGCAGCGGCAAACTGCGACAGCGCGGCCTGCGCCTGGGCACGCGCACCGGGGCCGAGGGCATCCACCGCGTTGCGCTCCTGCATCAGCGCCTGCCGCAGGTTCAGATATTCATTGCCCTGTACATCGTCCAGCGAGGTGGCCGCCAACGCGTACAAGCGCTTGGCCCCCTCGACGTCATCGGCATAGGCCAGCCGTTGCCCGGCCTGGCTCAGCAGCAGCTCGGCCTCTTCCAGCTGCAGCGCCTGGGCGCCGTGGCGGGTGCTGTCGGCGAGCTTGGCCAGGTTCTCTTCGAGCAGGGCGTTGCGTTGGCTCAGGCCCAGCATTTCATCGCGCAGCACGCGGTTGGTCGCAGCGGCATCCTGCACGCGCTGGGACGTCGAACGCTGGTCACGGCGCAGTGCCTCGACGCTGTCCAGCAGGCCCTGCACCTGCAGCTGGGCGTTCTCCAGCCGCAACTGCTCCTGCGCTTGCCGCGCCTGCCATTGCGTCCAGCCCCATGCACCAGCCCCGGCCAATACGGCCAGCGCCGCGATCGGTACGATCCAGCGCAGGGGGCGGCTCGAAGAGGGGGGCGAAACCGGGTCGTTCATACGGGCATCCTTGTCGCGCGCGCCGGGCAGTCCGCTGGCTGGCGAGCGACGTGGCGCACAGCATCGCCCGTCGCCCGAGCCCCCTGCAAGACCGCCCCGCCTCCCTGTTCAGGAAGATGCGGGCGGGATGAGCGCGGCGTGTGCAGCGGCGACCAGCTGCGCCGGCAACGGCCCGGCCGCGACATGGACCTGTCCGAAGCCGGCGGCCCGTGCCTGTACCGCCAGCCGCTCGCTGGCGGCCACCACGGTGGCGGCGCGCAGGGGCGCCTGCAGATCGTCGGGCAGCTGCGCCAGCAGCAGCGCCAGCGCCTCCCCGCTGCTAACCGCCAATGCCCAGGGAGCAACCGCGTGCCGCAGCCGCTGCAGCGTGCGCGGCGCGAAGGGCAACGGCCGGCGCGCATACACGTTGGCGCGCAGCAGCTGCGCGCCGCGCTGCTGCAGGGTGTCGGCGATGACACCGCGCCCGCCAGGTGCGGTCACCAGCCCGGCACGCAGGCCGCGCAGGTCCGCCAGGGCGGGCAGCGCCAACAGGCCTTCGCTGTCCATCCGTGCCGGCGCGGCGATGTCCAGTGCCCCCTGCCGGTGCAGTGCCGCCGCAGTGCCGGCGCCGACCGCAAGCCACTGCCCCGGGTGGGGCGCGGCGAGGTCCACCAGTCGCGCGGCGGCATGGACGGCGGCCGGACTGCTGAAGACGACCCGCTCGGCCGCCAGCGCAGCGGCGAGGTCGACGCAGGTGGCCGCATCCCTGCGTGCCTGCAGCGCCCACGGCGACAGCGCGATGACGGTTGCGCCGGTGCCCTTGGCCGCGCGCCGCAGCGGCGCATGCTGGCCACGCGGGCGCAGCGAGATCAGGGTCCAGGGCGCGACTTTCGTTTCGGTGTTCATTGCGGGCATTATGCGAGCCCTTCGATGTGACGTGACCAGCCAGATGTCCGCAACCGATTCCCTGCCGGCGCAGCTGTCCGCGCTGCAGCATGTCCTGGATGCCATGCCGCCGGTGGCGGCCATGCAGATCCGTGTCCACGATTATCGCGACGGCGTCCTGCACATCCATGCCCCGCTGGCCGCCAACGTCAACGACAAGGGCAACGCCTTCGGCGGCAGCCTGGCCTCGGCCCTGACCCTGTCCGGCTGGGCCCTGGTGACGCTGCGGCTGCGCCTGGCCGGGTTCGATGCGGATGTCTACGTGGCCGACAGCCACATCCGCTACCTCGCGCCGGTGTACGGCGATCTGCACGCGCAGGCCCAGGCCGATGCGGAAACCGACTGGGACAGCTTCCTGGCCACCTTCGCCCAGCGCGGCAAGGCGCGCATCAGCCTCACCGCCCGCCAGCCGGGCGACGGCGACAAGGCGGCCGCTGAACTGAGCGGCCGTTTCGTGGCCTTCGCCAGGCGGTAGGATGGGCGCCTTGCCTATTGGGGAATTCGCATGCGCCGTACGCTTCAGATCCTGCTGATCGCCTTGTTCGCGCTGACCAGCGTGACCGCGCTGGCCGCCGAGCAGAAGACCACCAGGAAACAGCGCAAGGCGCTGGAGGAAACCCAGGTCAAGTACGACGCCACGATGCGCTGGGGCACCGTCGAGGATGCCTTGCCGTACCTGGATCCGGAATATGCCAAGGACCACCCGATGACCGATCTGGAGCTGCGCCGCTTCGAGCAGGTCAAAATCTCCAGCTATCGCGCCAGCGACAACGTGCCCATGCCCGACGGCCGGGTGGGGCGCACGGCCGAGGTGCGGGTGATCAACAACAACACCCAGTCCGAGCGGACGGTGCGGGTGCGGGAGATCTGGCGCTGGGACGCCGTGGACAAGCGCTGGCTCCAGGCCAACGGCCTGCCGGACCTCTGGCAGGACCGCTGAGGCCCGCCCGCACGGGGCTGGACGCCGATTCGCCCGCATGTGCGACAATCGGCGCCCGCTTATCGACCCGTGATCTTAGTGAATTACGAAGAGTTGCTGGCCTTTGCCGGCCGAAACCCGATGTTGTCGATGGCCCTGGTCGGCCTGACCGTGGCCATCATCGTGACCGAAGTCCGCCGCCTGTTCCGTGGCTTCAAGTCGCTCAAGCCGGCTGAACTGACCCAGCTGATGAATGCCGGTGGCGCCATCGTGGTCGACCTGTCCTCGAGCAGCGATTTCGAGAAGGGCCACATCGCCGGCAGCCGCAACGTGCAGCCGGCCCAGTTCGGCCCGGAGCACAAGCTGGTGGCCAAGGCGCAGCAGAGCCCGGTGGTGCTGGTCTGCCGCAGCGGCAATGCCTCCGAGACCGCGGCCAAGGCACTCAAGAAGGCCGGTTTCACCCAGGTCAGCGTGCTCGACGGTGGCATCCCCGCCTGGCAGCAGGCCGAGCTGCCGCTGGTCAAGGGCCGCAACTGATTCCCCTCGGATTCCAGCGCACGCCTTGTGCGCGGCGCACAGCGCCCCCATCGCAGGGCATGTAACAATCCGTTTTTACAGCATTCATTTTTGGAGCAACAGGAAATGTCCGAAGAGAACACCAACGGCGCCGTCGCGCCGGTCGACGCCGCTACCGGTCCCTCGTTCACCGTCGAGAAGATCTACGTCAAGGACGTTTCGTTCGAATCGCCGAACGCTCCGGCCGTCTTCAATGACGCCGTGCAGCCGGAACTGCAGCTCAACCTGAACCAGCGCGTGCAGCGCTTGGGCGAGAGCGCCTTCGAAGTCGTGCTGGCCGTGACCCTGACCTGCAAGGCCGGCGAAAAGACCGCCTATGTGGCCGAAGTGCAGCAGGCCGGCGTGTTCGGCCTGGTCGGCCTGGACCCGCAGTCGATCGACGTGCTGCTCGGCACCCAGTGCCCGAACATCCTGTTCCCGTACGTGCGTTCGCTGGTGAGCGAGCTGATCCAGGCCGGCGGCTTCCCGCCGTTCTTCCTGCAGCCGATCAACTTCGAAGGCCTGTACGCCGAAACCCTGCGCCAGCGCCAGGAACAGGGCGAGACCTCGCTCGCCGATTCCGAGCCGGCCGGCAACGCCTGATCGGCGCTGCAGTCGTACGGATGAGCAACCACGCAGACAAAATCGCGGTTCTCGGCGCCGGCTCCTGGGGTACCGCCCTGGCGAGCCTGCTCGCGCGGCACGGTCATCCGACCGTGCTGTGGGGGCGCGATGCGGCGATGGTCGAGGCCATCGACCAGCGCCACGAGAACACCCGTTATCTGCCGGGCATTCCGTTGCCCGAGTCGCTGCGCGCGACCACCGACCTCGCCGCTGCCGTCAAGGACGCGGCCTGGGTCCTGGTGGTGGTGCCGTCGCATGCTTTCGGTGAAACCGTGCGTGCGCTGGCACCGCTGCGGCCGGCCGATGCCGGCGTGGCGTGGGCGACCAAGGGCTTCGAACCCGGCTCCGGTCGGTTCCTGCACGAAGTAGCACGTGAGGTCCTCGGGCCGGACGTGCCGCTGGCGGTGGTGACCGGCCCGTCGTTCGCCAAGGAAGTCACCCAGGGCCTGCCGACCGCGATCACCGTGCACGGTGACGCGCCGGACTTCGCCCAGCAGGTGGCCGATGCGATGCACGGCCCGGCGTTCCGCGCCTATACCGGCGATGACATGGTCGGTGCCGAGCTCGGCGGTGCGATGAAGAACGTACTGGCGGTGGCCACCGGCGTCGCCGATGGCATGCAGCTGGGCCTCAACGCCCGTGCCGGCCTGATCACCCGTGGCCTCAATGAAATGCTGCGGCTGGCCGCCGCGATCGGTGCCAAGCCGGAAACCCTGATGGGGTTGGCCGGCCTGGGCGATCTGGTGCTGACCTGCACCGGCGATCTCTCGCGCAACCGTCGGCTGGGCCTGGCCCTGGGCCGCGGGCAATCGTTGAACGATGCCGTGCGCGAGATCGGCCAGGTGGTGGAATCGGTGCAGACCGCCGATGAAGTGATGCGCCAGGCGCGGCGTCACGGCATCGATCTGCCTATCTCCGACCGGGTGCGCGCCGTGCTGCACGGTGAGCAGACCCCGGAAGAAGGATTGCGTGCGCTGTTGGCACGCGAACAGAAGCCGGAGTATCCGGACACGCTGTTCAAGTGACGCATGGAAAACCCCGGCAAGCGCCGGGGTTTTTTTTTCAGCGCCAGAACGAAAAAACCCGGCACGTGGCCGGGTTTTTTCGTGGCGTACCGACGAGGGTGTCGCCAGGTGCTGCATAAAAGAAGCCCGGCGTGAGCCGGGCTTCATGGCGCAGGGGAGAGAGACCGCGCCATCCAACAACGTACCGCGGTGTTGCGTATCGCGTATTACCAGGTGAAGCGCGGACCGACGAACCATTCCTTGTCGCCGCCCTTGGCCAGCTTCACTTCGCCAGCCAGGCCCCAGTTCTGGTTGAGCTTGGCCTGGGCGCCGACGCGGCCGTAGAACTCGCCGTCCGGGTTGATGCCGTGCTTCTTGCTGTAATCCTCGTAACCGGCCATCACGTAGCCTTCGAAGTTCGGGGTGAACGCGCTGCGCACGCCGACTTCGGTCGAGTAGCCGTTGAAGTCCAGGCCGTGCTTCGGATCGAACTTCTGGTAAGCAACGCGGGCGACCAGATCGGTGGTCGGGGCGATGCCGTAGTTGTAGCCGACACCGACCTTCCACTGGTCCACATCATTGCTGCCGCGCTTGGTTTCCTGCGCGTTGTAATCACCGAAGACGTGGAAGTTCGGCGCCACGGCGACCGAGCCCTTCACCGCCCAACCGTCAGCGTCGCCGCCCTTGGCATCGGTGTTCACGTAGCCGCCTTCAACATAGTTGTACGACAGGCCGTCGGTTGCCGAAGCAGCGAACGGCAGTGCAGCGAGCAGACCCAGGGCAAGCAGGGAAGTCTTCATCATCGGGGACACCTTTTTATTTTTTGGTTTTGTCCGCCAGCAGAGGGGAGGGGAAATCGCTGCTGGCGACAGGTGTGAATTATCCGTTAGTCACCCCAATTAGCCCTGAATATCAAACTGAGCAGTACATAAATACAAGGGTATTAGAAGGAACTTTGTCGGCGGTATCTGTAGCCATGTCCCCGTAGTTGGTGTCGATTGCACGAACTATGGGCGCAGCAGCCTGCACGAACTATGGGCGCACACTTTTCCTCCGCTCCAAGACAAAGCCGCGCCTTAACGGCGACGTAACGTCTGCTTCCTGGCCAGCCTAAGACGCAACTTTAAGAAACCGCTGATATATCCCAGAGAGACAGCTGAGGAGGATGGAGCCATCCGGTCAGACCGGAACCAAGGCCCCTCCACTCTCACGCGCAGTTTGCCGCGCAGCTCCTGGGATTCTCCATGAACTTTGTATACAAGTTGATCTTCAACATTTCGACGGGCACATGGGCAGTCGCCCATGAACTCGCTGTTTCGCGCGGCAAGAAGAGCCGCACCCGGTTGGCGAAGGCCATGGCCGTTGCGTTGGCGTTGCCGGCGGGTGCGGCGATGGCGGCTGACTCTCCGGCGCCGCTGGAGTGTTCCGCAAATGAAGTGAAGTCCCACGACGGGATGCTCTGCGAAACGGTCAAAATGCTGGAAACTCGCGCAACCAGTATGGCTACGCGCGGCGCCACGGACGGTGGCAGTGCTACCGGTAATGGCAGCACTGCCGTCGGCTCAGGGTCGCAGGCGACCGGTGTGAGAGCAACCGCGATGGGGATAAACGCGGTGGCAACGGGCAAGTGGACGACTTCTTACGGGGCATTTACCAACGCCGTTGCAGACGGCTCAATCGCCATCGGTAACGGTGCAGCTGTTGAAGCCGACGGAAAATTTGGAACCGCAATTGGGTATATCGCGCGCGCAAAGGCTGAGAATTCGGTGGCGTTGGGTTCCGGGGCCGTTGCGGATTCCAGCTGGACCGTGTCAGTTGGCAATGATAATACAGAACAAAGGCGACGGATCGTCCATGTCGCAGCCGGTAGGGGCGACAGTGACGCGGCCACCGTTGGTCAGTTGACCCCCTTGATCGCCGGCCTCGGTGGCGGCGCTGCGATCGACGCGGAGACAGGTGCCGTTACCGGCCCCACCTATAAGATCGATGGCAAGGATCAGAACCTTGGCGAAGCCATCGCAGGGCTGGGTGATAACACCCAAGCCCTGAAGGACAAGCTGACCAGCAGCGGGCTTGTGGCCGAGGACGGCAAAGCCATCGCAGCAGTGACGTATGACCGGGATATCAAAGGTGAAACCAACTTTGGTTCGGTCACCATGGGCAACGGTACTGGTCCGGTCAAGCTGAAGAACGTCGCCGTTGGCACCGCCAACACGGACGCGGTCAACGTCGGCCAGCTCAACACGGCCCTTACGAAAGCTGCTCAGGATGATGTTCATACGTTCTTGCAGTTCGGCGCGACCGGTGCCAGTTCCAGCGGAAACGCAGTCGCAGGCGGCGCCGGGGCGGTAGCAGTTGGCCGGGGCGCGAACGCAGCCAAGTACAGCGTTGCGGTCGGTGGCAACACGAAAGCAACCGGCGACTCTTCCACAGCCATTGGCATTGAAGCCTCTGCCGTAGGCGCCAAGGCCTCTGCACTTGGCTGGAAGGCAAACGCTGCTGGCGAACGCGCCACAGCCGTCGGCTTTGGCGCGACAGCAGAAGGTGCCGCCAGCGTCGCGCTGGGCGGTGGCATCAGCGAAACCCCGGAGGGCGTGGTCACTGCAACTGGCGCATTGTCGTCGGGTGAGAACTCTGTCGCCATCGGCGTCCGTAGCAAGGCGACCGCCAAGGACGCTGTCGCGCTCGGCTCGGAGTCGGTGGCGGGGTCGGCCAACTCCTTCTCGATCGGCAACGATACCTTGAAGCGCACCATCATCAACGTGGCGGCCGGCAAGGCTGCAACCGATGCGGTCAATGTCAGCCAGCTGTCGCCGCTGGTGGCCGGCTTGGGCGGTGGCGCAGCCATTGATCCCACCACGGGCGCGGTCACCGGGCCGACCTACAAGGTTGACGGCAAGGAACAGAAGAATCTGGGCGATGCGCTGACCAGCCTCGACGCAGGTACGAGCGCACTGAAGGAAACGCTTGCAAGCAGTGGGCTGGTGGCAGCCGACGGCAAGGCACTGGCCGCTGTCAGCTACGATCGCGATATCAAGGGTGTGACCAACTATGGCTCGGTGACGCTGGGCAACGGCAAGGGTGCCGTTTCGCTCAAGAACGTGGCGGCGGGCACGGATGATACCGATGCCGTCAACATGACCCAGCTCAAGAACGCCATGGCGAATGCAACGCCGGCCGAAAGCACCTTCCTGGCCGGTAAGGGCGGTGGCACGGCAGCCAAGGCGACCGGCTTCAACTCGGTGGCCCTGGGCATCAACTCGGTGGCCGACCAGGCCAACACCGTGTCGGTGGGCTCGGCGTCGGGGAAGCGTCGCATCACGAACCTGGCGTCGGCCCAGGAAGAAAGCGATGCCGCAACCTATGGCCAGGTTACCGCCCTGGTGGGTAACGCCAGTTCGAGCGCCCAGCGTGCACTGAAGGACGTCAACACGCGCCTGTCGGCACTGAGCGAGCAGACGGGCCGTGTCGGTTTGGATAGCCCGTTCCTGAAGATCGATGCCCCGGAAGGCTCCGAAGCGGCTGTCGTCGATCTGAACAACTCCGCTGTGGCCATTGGTGCATCGACCAGCGCCATCGGCAGTATTGCCACGGCGATTGGTGGCGCCTCCTACGCGAAGGGTTCGCAGGCTGCGGCGATTGGCGGTGGCGCCTACGCCGAAGGTCAGGGCGCTCTGGCGATGGGCTCCGCACGGGCCGAAGCCGACAATTCCACGGCGCTGGGTAACGGTGCGCGTGCCACCGGTGCCTACACGCTGGCCATCGGCGCCAACGCGCGCTCGGCGGGCATGAATGGCGTTGCCCTGGGTAACAGCACCCGCGCGAACGCTGATAATGCAGTGGCCATCGGCACCTTGGCCAACATCGACGCCACGGCCACCAACTCCATGGCCTTTGGCCGTAACGCCAGCGTGGGCGCTGGCGCGACCAATGCGATGTCGCTGGGCAGCAACACGACCAATACCCGTGCCAACACGGTGTCGGTCGGCAGCCTGAAGAACGAACGGCAGATCACGAATGTGGCGGCCGGTACCGCTGACACCGACGCCGTCAATTTCAGCCAGCTGAAGAGCTTCGTCGGTTCCAATGGTGGTGGTCCGCTGACGGTGTCGTACGCCGATGAAACGAAAGCCTCGCTCGCCCTGGCCGGCGAAAACGGCACGACGATCAGCAACGTGAAGGCTGGCGCCGTCTCGGCCACCAGCACCGAAGCGATCAACGGCGCGCAGCTGCAGGGTACGGCCTCTTCGGTTGCCTCCGCGCTGGGCGGCGGTTCGACGGTGAAGGCCGACGGCACCCTCGTGGCGCCGAGCTACACCGTGGGTGGCAACAAGCATGGCTCCGTCGGCAGCGCGCTGGGTGCTGTGGATACCTCCCTGACCGATCTGGACGGCCGTACCAATGACTTGGCCAGCCAGATCAAGGGCAGCGGCCTGGTGGACGACAAGGGCAACGCCTTGGCCGCCGTGACCTACGACAAGAAGGCGGATGGTTCGGCTGACCGGGCTTCGGTGACGCTGGGCACGCCGGGCACTGCCGTCAAGCTCTCGAACGTGGCCGCCGGCAAGGTGACCGCAGCCAGCACCGACGCCATCAACGGCGCCCAGCTGCAGGGCACGGCTGCTTCCGTGGCAGCGGCCCTGGGTGGCGGCTCCACGGTCAAGGCCGACGGCACCATTGCCGTGCCGAGCTACACCGTGGGTGGCAACACGCACGGTTCCGTCGGCAGCGCTCTGGGTGCCGTGGATACGTCGCTGACGGACCTGGATGGCCGCACCAATGAACTGGCCAGCCAGATCAAGGACACCGGGCTGGTGGACGACAAGGGCAACGCCCTGGCTGCGGTCACTTATGACCAGAAGGCGGACGGCTCGGTCGACCGTGCTTCGGTGACGCTTGGCACGCCCGGCACGGCGGTGAAGCTGTCGAACGTGGCCGCCGGCAAGGTAACCGCGGCCAGCACCGACGCCATCAATGGTGCGCAGCTGCAGGGCACGGCCGCGTCGGTTGCGGCCGCACTTGGCGGCGGCTCGACGGTCAAGGCCGACGGCACCCTTTCGGCGCCGAGCTACAGCGTGGGTGGTAAGCCGCATGCCTCCATCGGCGGCGCGTTGGGCGCTCTGGACACGTCGGTCACGGCGCTGGATGGCCGGACCAATGATCTCGCCGAGCAGCTTGCAGACAGTGGCTTGGTGGATGACAAGGGCAACGCCATCGCGGCAGTGACCTATGACCAGAAGAAGGACGGCTCGGCGGACTACGCGTCGGTGACGCTGGGCAATGCGGACACTGCTGTGAAGCTCTCGAACGTGGCCGCCGGCAAGGTGACCGCCGCGAGCACGGACGCCATTAACGGTGCACAGCTGCAGGGGACGGCCACTTCCGTGGCGGCGGCTCTGGGCGGCGGCGCGGTGATGAAGGCTGACGGTACGCTGACTGCGCCGAGCTATACCGTGGGAAGCGGCAAGTACGGCGACGTCGGCGGCGCTTTCGGTGCGGTGAACAGCTCGCTGACCGATCTGGATGGCCGTGCCAAGTCCATGGCCGAGCAGCTCGCAGGTATGGGCGTGGTGGGCGAAGATGGCAAGAGCCTGGCTGCCGTAACCTATGACCAGAAGAAGGACGGTTCGGCTGACTATGCATCCGTGACCCTGGGCTCGAAGGATGCTGCGGTGAAGCTGTCGAACGTGGCCGCTGGTTCGGTAGCCGCCGGTAGCACCGAGGCCATCAACGGCGCTCAGCTGCAGGCCAATGCGGCGTCTGTTGCCGCATCGCTGGGTGGTGGCAGCCAGGTCAAGCCGGACGGCACCCTCTCGGCTCCGAGCTACACCATCGGTGGCGACAAGCATGGCAGCGTGGGCGGCGCCCTCGGCGCGGTCGATACATCGCTGACCGATCTGAAGAAAGTCACCAATGACCTGTCCTTCAAGTTCGAAGATGCAGGCCTGGTCGGTGAGGACGGCAATGCGCTGGCTGCCGTCACTTATGACCAGAACAAGGACGGCACGGTCGACCGCACGTCGGTCACCCTGGGTGACGCGGGCACGGCAGTGAAGCTGAAGAACGTCGCTGCAGGTGCAGTGAATGCCAGCAGCAGCGAGGCCATCAATGGTGCGCAGCTGCAGGGCACCGCCGCTTCGGTGGCAGCAGCACTGGGCGGTGGTTCCACCGTGAAGGCCGACGGCAGCATTGCGGCTCCGAGCTACACCGTGGGTACCACCAAGCACGGCGATGTGGGCAGTGCCTTCGGCGCCGTCAACACCTCGCTGTCTGACCTGGATGGCCGGGCCAAGCAGCTGGACGAAAAGTTGTCCGGCACGGGCCTGGTGGACGACAAGGGCAATGCGTTGGCCGCTGTTGTCTACGGCCAGAACAAGGACGGTTCGACCAACTATGGTTCGGTGACGCTGGGCAAGATCGCTGGCAGTGAACCGGTCCGCCTGAAGAACCTCGCCGCTGGCGTGGACAGCAGCGACGCGGTCAATGTCAGCCAGCTGACCGCTGCAACCGCAAATCCGTGGTTCAGTGGCAAGGGCGGCGGCACGGCGGCCAAGGCAAGTGCGTTCGGTTCGGTTGCCATCGGCATCAACTCGGTCGCCGACCAGAACAACACGGTGTCCGTTGGCAGCAGTGACCTGCAACGTCGCATCACCAATGTGGCTGACGGTGAGAGCAACAACGACGCAGTCAACTACGGCCAGCTGGTGTCGATGGCGTCCGGCCAGAACACGCGGACCCAGAACGCACTCAAGGCTGTTGACAGCCGCTTCGCCGCGCTGGATGCACGCGGCATCGTGGACGATTCGTTCATCAAGATCGACGCTCCGGAAGGCTCCGAAGCGGCGGTTGTCGATCTGAACAACTCCGCTGTGGCCATTGGTGCATCGAGCAGCGCCATCGGCAGTGTTGCCACGGCGATTGGTGGCGCCTCCTACGCGAAGGGTTCGCAGGCGGCAGCGATTGGCGGTGGCGCCTACGCTGAAGGTCCGGGTGCCCTGGCGATGGGCTCGGCTCGGGCCGAGGCCAACAACGCCACGGCGCTGGGCAACGGTGCGCGTGCCACGGGTGCCTACACGCTGGCGGTCGGCGCCAACGCGCGCTCGTCGGGCATGAGTGGCATTGCACTGGGTAACAACACCCGGGCAAACGCTGACAACTCAGCGGTCATCGGCAATCTTGCCAATGTCGATGCCACGGCCACCAACTCCATGGCCTTTGGCCGCAACGCCAGCGTGGGTTCTGGCGCGACCAATGCGATGTCGCTGGGCAGCGGCAGCACGAACCTCCGCGCCAACACGGTGTCGGTCGGCAGCTTGAACAATGAGCGGCAGATCACCAACGTGGCGGCTGGCACGGCCGAGACCGATGCTGTCAACTTCAGCCAGCTGAAGAAGTACGTGGGTGAGAACGGTGGCAGCGGTGGTGCAGCCAATCCGCTGGCTGTGGCCTACACCGATGCCGACAAGGGCACGGTCAGCCTGGCGGGCGCCGAGGGTACGATCCTCTCCAACGTCAAGGCGGGTAGCGCAGACACCGACGCGGCCAACGTCGGCCAGGTGAAGGGTGTTGCCGCCGCGATCGGCGGAGGCGCCTCCATTGCGGCAGACGGTTCCGTCACCGCGCCGAGCTTCACGATCGGTGGCGGCCGCTACAGCAATGTCGGCGAGACCTTTGCTGCAGTGGACACCTCGCTGACCGACCTGGATGGGCGTGTCACGGGCAATAGCAGCAGCGTGACCAACCTGAGCAAGCAGTTCGAGGCGCTGACGGCAGGCACCAGTGGCATGGTCACCTTCGATGCGGCGTCCAACACCGTGAAGGTGGCTTCGGCCCAGGCGGGCACCACGGTCGACTTTGCCAACAGTGATAACGAAGCACGCACGCTGACCAACGTTGCTGCAGGCAGCGCCGAAGGTGATGCGGTGAATGTTGCCCAGCTGAAGGGCACTGCACAGAGTGTGGCCGCAGCCATCGGTGGCGGTTCGGTCGTCAACGCGGACGGCACTGTGTCCCAGCCGAGCTACACGGTTGGTGGGACCACGGTGACCAACTTCGGCGATGCCATCACCAACATCGATGACCGCACGACCACCAACGCAACCGAGCTCACCACGCTGGGCACGACCATCAAGGAACTGTCCAACGGTACGTCCGGTCTGGTCACGGTTGATCAGGTCACCGGCAATGTGCAGGTCGCTGCAGCGCAGGGCGGGACCCTCGTCGACATGGAAGGTACCGACGGCAAGCGTCGCGTCAGCGGTGTTGCCAACGGCACGGAGGAAGACGACGTGGTGACGATTGCCCAGCTGCGTGCAGCCGGTGCGATCGATCCGGTCAGTGGCCAGACGTTGAGCGTGCTGACCTACGACGGTGCCGATCTGTCGCGTGCCACCCTGGGCGGTAGCCAGGGAACCGTGCTGGCCAACGTCGCCAGCGGGTTCATCGGCGCGGGCAGCATGGAAGCGATCAACGGTGGCCAGCTGTTCGACATGAATGCCGCTATCCAGGGCAGGATGGATGGGCTGGATGGCCGTGTAGGCACCATTGAGAAGGGTATTGCCGAGGGTTCGATTGGCAGCGGCAATGGTTCCGGCAACGGCAACGGCAACGGCAACGGCAACGGCAATCCTGCCGGCGACGGTGCAGCCGAGGGCGGTTTGGTTGGCCCGGGTGCTGGCGAAGGTGCGCTGATTGTCGGCGGCGGTTCGGCCGGCGGTTCAGGTGCGGTGAGCGTCGGCGACGGCAGCAAGGCGGAGGGCGACAGCTCGATCGCCGTTGGCGGTGGCAGCTCGGCCGGCACCGGCTCCATCAGCGTCGGTGGTGGCAGCTCGGCCGGTGGCACTGGAGCGATCAGCGTCGGCGAGGGCAGCGCGGCCAGTGGTACCGGCTCGGTTGCCATCGGTGAAGGTGCGAAGGTGACGAACGACAACTCGGTTGCCATCGGCAGCGGATCCACCACCACCCGGGACAATGAAGTCTCGATGGGCTCGGCGGGTTCGGAACGGGTTGTCAGCAATGTCGCCGCGGGTATCCAGGGCACTGACGCAGTCAATCTGCAGCAGATGGATGACCGCTTCAAGGCCGAGCATGACTGGTCCAACAGCCGCTTCCAGTCGATGGACAAGCGCATCGACCGGATGGGTGCCATCAGTGCGGCCTACGCCGGTATGGCCATCAATACGGCCGGTCTGAGCGGCGACAACCGCCTGGGCGCCGGTATCGGGTCGCAGAACGGTCGCAGTGCATTGGCCGTCGGCTACCAGCGCATCCTCGGCGAGAAGAAGAACGTGTCGGTCTCGCTGGGCGGTGCTTTCAGTGGCAGCGACCAGAGCGTCTCGGCAGGTGCCGGCATCAGCTGGTAAGCGCAGAGAGCTTGATGTCGTAGTGTAAAAAGAAGCCCGCGGTCGAAAGACCGCGGGCTTTTCTACGTCTTCCTGCGAAGCAACCGCGACTCGATCAGCCGAAAAGGCCTGATTCCAGACAGAACGCGACCAGTTCCTGATCCGTCCGGGTGCCCAGCTTGCGCATGGCGCTGATCTTCTGCGTGCTGACTGTCTTGCTGCTGCGATTGAGCGCGCGCGCGATGTCACCAACGCTCTGGCCGCTGGCGAACAGCCGAATCACTTCGAACTCCCGGGGCGACAAGGTGGCGGCCGAGGTGGGCTCGCCAGCCTCAGGCACCATTTCTTCGCGAGGCAGTTCGGGGGAACGGTATATCCGCTGTGCCAGCAGGCTGGTCAGGGCCCCGTCGAGCTCATTGAGATTCCCGCTCTTGCGCACCACACCGCTGGCACCCGCGCGATACATTTCGGCAACGATGGAGGGGTTGGACACCATCGTGAGTATCAGAACGCGAGTGTCCGGGAAATTGCGGGTCAGGTAGGAAATGAGCTTGATCCCATCCCCCATCCGCTCGTCACCAGGCATGCTGTAGTCAGTGATGATGATGTCCGGCGCATGCTGCTGTGCAAGGTCCACCAGCCCGGCCGGGTCCTGTGCCTGACCGACGACCTGGAAGCGCGGGTCGCGATCAACAAGATCGGCGATGCCCGCCAGCACAATCGGGTGGTCGTCGGCAATGACGATCTTGGTCTTCAAGGCGGGGTCTCCGGATCGCGGGGGAAAGGTCAAGGTGGATCGGTCGGGTCGACGGATGTCGACTCGAGATGGGCCAGGGCGCATTCCAATCGGACAATGAATGCATCGATGCCAGGCACGCAGTCCTCCGCACTGGTCCCGTCATCGATTCTATCCTCGATATGCTTGCTCTCATCGGCCAACGGCTCTGCCGACACTATGACCAGCGCACCACGCAGGCGATGCAGCATGTGCTTGACGCCCTGCAGATCCCTGATCTCCTGTGATCTTGCCAGCGCGGCCATATCATCACGCATGGTTTCCAGGAAGAGCGTCCGCATCCGCGGAGCGACCAAGAGGACATCCGGGCTGGATCCGGTAACCGCCAAGGGGCTCAGATGCCGGTACAGATCGTCCAGCCGGATGGGCTTCACCAGACAATCGGCCATGCCCACGCTGCGGCAACGCGCGCGCTCAGTGGGGTCGGCATTTGCGGTGGCGCCGAATATCGGCGCCGTTATGCCGTGCCCGTGCAGCCGCTCTGCCAGTGCGTACCCATCGACATGCGGCATGTTCAGATCGGTGATGACCACATCGAAATGACGACGTGTCCAATAATCAAATGCCTCGGCGCCATCGCTGGCGACGACGGCATGGCACCCGAGACGCTCCAGCTGTTCACGCAGGATCATCTGGTTGATGGGGTTGTCCTCTGCGACCAGAACGCTCAGGTGGAGCGGCTGGAACGCCTTGGCCGACGGTTCCCCCTGCAGTGGCAGTGGGCGGCCGGTCGCGAGGAGCAGTGCATCGACCATCGCATCGAGCCGGTGCATGGACACCAGCCATACGCCGTTGACCTGTTGGGGATGATCGCCGCCGCCGGTGCGGGCGACCACGTGAGGGCCGTCCCATGCGCCGATCGGTCCATTCATGGGGACCTCCAGAAGAGGCGTGCCGGGGATCGTATCCATGCCCGGGTCCCGGTGAAGCCCCTGCGCGAGGAAACCGCGCTTGCGCAGACGGGCGCACAGGGTGTCAACCAGCTCGCCGGCCGGCGAGCGCACGTAAACGCGCTGCTCTGCGTCGGCGGAACGTCCGCTCGGGGAGGAATCCTCTGGCCGGTCCAGCTCGAGCTCGAAACTGAAACTGCTCCCAAGCCCCGTGTCACTGACCACTCTCAGTTGGCCGCCCATCAGGCCCACCAGTTGCGCGCTGATCGCCAACCCAAGGCCGGTGCCCCGCTGCGCATCGGCGCCCGGATTGGCCTGATAGAACGCTTCGAAGAGATGCGCTTGATGGTGTTCCTCGATCCCGATCCCGGTATCGGCCACCTGCCAGGCGAGCGTCGCCTTTCGCCCGCTCACGTCCCGTGCCTGAAGCCGGATGACCACGCGGCCGGCCTCGGTGAACTTGATGGCGTTGCTGACCAGGTTGTTCAGGACCTGACGTATCCTCGCGCCGTCGCCGTGGACGTGCTCAGGCACGTCGCCATCAATGCAGGCATACAGCTGCAGGTTCTTCCGCGTCGCGGACGCGGCATATGAGCGGAGTACCTCTTCGGTGAGTTCGGCCGGAGAGAACAGCGCGGGCTCCAGGACCAGCTGTCCGGCTTCGGCCTTGGACACGTCCAGGATGTCGCCAATCAACTGCATCAACGTGGAGGACGAATGCTGGATGGTGCTCAGGTAGTCTCTCTGCTGACTGTCCAACGCGGTGAGCCCAAGCAGCTCCAGCGTGCCCAGAACGCCGTACAGGGGGGTGCGGATCTCATGGCTCATGGTCGCCAGGAACAGGCTCTTGGCGCGGTTCGCCTGATCGGCCTCCTGCCGAGCCTGTTGTAGAACCTGCTCGGCTTCATGCTGTGCAGTGAGATCGATGAACAGGCAAAGGGTGACAGGCTCGCCGCGATACCGGGCTTGGGTGGTATTGATCAGCAGGTGGCGTCCATCCGGTGTCCGGTAGGGAATCGTGCGGCTCTGCCCGGATTTCACCAACGTCAGTGCATCTTGACGCCACGTGCCATCCCAGCCGGGAGCGTCGTGTCGAGCACCCAGCCACTCGCGAGCCAGCGCATTCTCCAGAACCACGCTGCCATCACTGCTGCGAAGAAGACACAGCCCGATCGGAGCGGCCTCCAGGACGGTGCGGCTGAACGCCTCGCTCTCCTGCAGCCGTTCCTGATTCCTGCGCAGCGGCACCAGGACGGAGCGGCGGTAGCTGCGAAGCGCCACGATGCCACCGAGCGCAAGCAGGATGGCCGCAATCACGCCGCCGATCAGGGGCCAACGCTGGTGAAGCAGCACGCGCGCCCAGCCGACCTGATAGACCGCTTGCCAGCCTTCAGCGTCACGCATGCGATAGGTAATGCTCCCGGCGCTGTAGTGTCTGCTTTGCCCGCCGCCACCATCGACCTCCGGCCCGTAGAGCAGCCGCCCGTCGGGGGCCAGGATCGAAAGCCGGTCGTAAATAGGCTCTCCGAGCACCTGCTGGTGGTCATCGATGCGGGACACATCCAGCATGCAGGAGATCGCCGGGGTCCCGCCGTCGGCCCAAAGGACCGCATCCTGGGGGGAGCGCATGACGGACAGCAACCAACGGCTCCCGTCGGCCAGATCACGTCGGTGCCACCCCATGCCGCCGTTCTGCGGGTTTGTGATCAAGGCTTCCGCGTGAATGATGCCCATCATCCGGCGCAGGGTTGGATCCGCGGCGTTATCCGAACCGCTTATGGGGAGTGCATGCGGCACCAGCGCTGCCATCGTGCCGGTGCCATCGAGCAGGAGGCAACGGGGCGATGGATAGCGCGAATCGGACCAAAAGCTGCCATAGAACCCTGAGAAAGCTCTGCCCAACTCCGTTGCTGCGGGTGAAGGCGGGGATCCGGTGCTGCTTACGACGGAAAATGGAGAGAAGGCTGCGGGGTAAGGACTGGCGTCCAGAAAGCGTGGCGTGGCGCGCTTTGAATCCGCGGGATCCAGCTGATGGCCCTGCCAGCGCGCCATGAAGCGCTCTTGTTCGTGCAGCGCACCAGAAAGCCGCTTGAAGTGGAAATCCACCTTCTGCTGCTCTTCTCGAAGCAGCTGTAGCGAGCTGGAGAGAAGAAGACCGGCCTGAATGGTGGCCACGGCGATGGTGCCCACGAGCAGGCTGTGCAGCCACAGGGACCTGCGCGCAAGCAAGCGCACGGGAGTGGACTCGACCGGCATGCATATCTCGTCTGACGGGCGGAGCGGCCCTTGCGAAGGATAATCGATAGGAACCCGGGCGCGCACGGGACGGTGATGGTCCCCCCAGCGGTCTGGCCCCTGCAACCATTCACGGGCTCCCGTCAGGTGACCTGGTCACCCATCCCGACAAAGTTCAGTCCCAGCGCTACCAGTTCCTGGTCGCTCCTCGTACCGAGCTTGCGCTTCGCACTGGCCTTCTGCGCGCTGACGGTACAGCGGCTGCGATTGAATCTCGCCGCGATGTCACTCACGGTCTGGCCGTTGGAAAACAGCCTGACGACTTCCAGCTCCCGCGGCGACAGGCCGTGTCGAGGCGCTTGAGGGGGCGCAGTCGTTCCGCTGGAACGACCAGCGCTATTTGACCGATAAGTGCGCTGCATCCGTGCCGCTGTCAGTGCACTGAGAAGTTCAGCCGGATCCCCCGATTTGGTGATCACGCAGTGCGCCCCGACTCTGTACATCTCATCGATCATCCACGGGGTGGTGATCATTGTCAGAACCAGAATGGGGAGGCAGGGAAACGCCCTGTGCAGCCTGCCGATGAGCACGGAGCCATCGCAGGTGCGGGAATCGCCGGGCATCACGTAGTCGGTGATCAGAATGTCAGGTTGTTGCGTATGGAGCGCCCTCATGAGTGCGGCGGAATCACTCACCTGTGCAACCACCCGGAATCGGCCGTCCTGCTCGATCAGTTCACGGACGCCCGCCAGTATGAACGGGTGATCGTCGGCAATAACAACGCGCGACGTCCCTCGGCCATCCTTGCGTTTCATCGGCCGTCATTCCGCTGGGCGCGCGTCTCACCATTCAAAAGTTCTGCGAAGGCGTCTGCGGGGATCGCGGCGGAGATCAGATAGCCCTGCACCTGTGTGCAGCCGAGGGCCCGGAGCGTGGACAGCTCTTCATCCGTCTCCACACCTTCGGCGACGATGTTGAGGCCGAGCTTCTGGCCAAGCGTGATCACGGTGCTCAAAGCGCTCCGCAGTGCAGAATCCCGCGTGCAGCCATGTACCAGAGACCGATCGATTTTTACCTCGGTGAATGGAGCGCTCACCAGGTTGTGCACGGAGCTCAGTCCCTGTCCAAAGTCATCCTGGGCCAACCCGAAGCCTTTCATGCGCAGGCGGCAGGCGCCAGCGTAATAGTCGCTGACATGCCGGGTGGTGCTGCTCTCCATCAGCTCGAAACAAAGATCAGCAGGCGAGCCGCCGTGCTCAATGGTCAGCTCCGCCAGTTCCTCCGGCAAGGTGCTTCTTTCCAGGAGATGGGGAGGCAAATTGACTGATACGGGAATTCGAAAGCCCCTCGCGCGCCACTCGGCCTGCGCGCGAACGCTCATCTTCACCATGTGCCGCAGTAGTGCCAGCTCGAGTGAGTTTTCCTGGATCAACGGTAGGAACTGACCGGGCGATATCAAGCCCTGTTCTGGGTGGCACCAGCGGACCAACGCTTCGGCCGCCACCACGAGGCCGGAGCCCAGCGATTTTTTCGGCTGGAACCACGCCGTGATCTCACCGCTCTTCATGGCCCGCCACAAAGTGTCGCGGCTTGCCGCCAACGGGAGCTTGGCCTCCTTGCTGACGGCGGCGACGCGATGCGCGCCTTCCTGCTTCTGGCTCAACAACGCCATTACATCGGCAACATCGCCAGGGGATACGGGCTTTGGGAGTACCGCAAGCACGCTGAATCCCAAGGATTCGGCCATCAGACGGGCGGAGAACATCATGCGTGTCGACGCCGAGCTGACCAATACCAGTGCCGGCTTCCGATCCTGGGCAGCCAGGCTCTGGATGAACTGAATGCCATCCACCCCGGGCATCATCATGTCGGTGACGACCAGGTCGTAGGGACGCCAGTGGCACATCGCCAGCGCATCGGCGCCATCGCCCGAGGTATCTGCGTGGGTTCTCGATGCGCTGTTGAAGAGCTGAGCCAGCATGCTGCGTTGGAAGGCCTGGTCTTCCAGGATCAGTACATGGCGGATGGTCATGCCGGTGCTCCGTGGGACAGTTGGGTCAGGGCGCGGCGCAAGGTACCGATGTCAACGGGCTTCGCCACGTAGCCGGCCATGCCACTGGCAAAGCAGCGTTCACGCTCTTCAGGGGTGGCGCTGGCTGTCGCGCCGATCACTGGGACAAGGATGTCGTGCTGACGCAGGCTTCTGGTCAACGCATGCCCGCTCATGCGCGGCATGTTGATGTCGGTCAACACCACGTCGAACGGTTGCGACCGGCACAGCTCCAAAGCATGCTGGCCGTCGGTTGCTGTCAGGACGCTGCAGCCGAGTGTTTCCAGCTGCTCCTTCATGATGATGCGATTGATCGGATTGTCCTCGGCGACCAGCACCCGCAGATCCAGCGCGTCGGGTCGGGATACCGCTGCCATCGGGACAGGGGCGTCGCTCTGTTGCAGCCGCGCCAACGCGTTTGCAATGGCGCGGATGCTGAACATCGTGACGGTGAGGTGGCGGGGGTTCTCCGGATCAACGACGGGCGTATCGCCTCCATCAGGCAGTGCGGTGACACGGGGGCCCCGCCAGCTGACGGGGGGAGAGCCGCGTGGATCGCTGTCGAGCAGAATGGCGTTCTCGTCCAGCGCGAGCGGCATCCCCGGTTCATAGCGACGCACGGTGGCACCCCACCGCTGCAGCCATTCGCTCCCACTATCTGCCAACTCGGAAACAGAGCACCGGACATAGATCAGCGGTTGCGCCAGCAACTTGGGCGCACTTTCCTCGGGCATGGCCCGCGAATCGGCCTTCAGCGGCAGCACCATCGTGAAACTGCTCCCCAGCCCGGGCTCGCTGACCAGACGGATGTCGCCGTTCATCAGCCGCACCAGTCGGTCGCTGATGGACAATCCCAGCCCGGCACCTTCCAAGCGGTTGTGTGTGCCGATCTGACGGAAGGGTTCGAACAAACGCGCATGCTCGGCTTGGGCGATGCCTACGCCGGTATCCGTGACCTGCCAGCTTACGGACACCATATCCGCCTCACGGGCGACCAGCCGGACGCGCAGGCAGATGTTCCCGCTGTCAGTGAACTTGATCGCGTTGCTCAACAGATTTCCCAGAATCTGCCGAATCCGACCGGCGTCGCCCAGGACCTGGTCCGGCAGCTCGGGGTCGGTGCATACCATGATCCGTATTCCCTTCCTTTCAGCGGCTGCCGCGTACGCACGAAGGGTCGACTCCGCCAGATCCAAGGGGGAGAACGGTGCCACGACCAAGGTGAGCTGACCCGATTCAATCTTGGTCACATCCAGAATCTCGCTGATCAGCTGAAGCAGGGCCGAAGAGGATTGCTCGATGGTTGCAAGGTACTGGCTCTGTCGAGCGTCCAGTGACGTATGCGCCAACAGCTCCAGCGTGCCGAGCAGGCCATACAGAGGGGTCCGGATCTCGTGGCTCATCGTGGCAAGAAAGGCAGTCTTGGCTTGACTGGCGGCGTCAGCCGCCTGCTTTGCCGCGGACAATGCCGCCTGGATCTGACGATGTCGGCTCACGTCGTTGAAAACGCACAGCAGGACATCTTCGCCGTGATAGCGGGTCCGAGCGGCCAGCACCTGGAGCTGTCGGCCATCGCTGGTGGTGTAGTCCGCGCTGCGACGTTCGCCCAGCGGGTCCGCATTGCCGGTTCGCAGATTGCCCAGCCAGTCGCCTGCTGCGGCATCGTTGCCAAGCCAGTCACGTGCAAGCTGGTTCTCCACCATCGGGGTGCCATCGTGACCGCGCAGCACGCAAACTCCGACCGGCGCCATCTCGATCACCGTGCTGCCGAAATCGAAGCTCTCCAGGAGTTGTCGATGCTGTAGCAGCGCCGGCTGGATCAACTGGCGGTCGATGCGTCGGGTCAGCGCACGCAGCGCAACCACGCCAGCCAGGGACATCAGCAGCGAAATGCCCAGATGGGGCGCGATATCAACCAGCAGCAGGCTCAGGGGCGCGTGGTACACCAACCGCCAGCCGTCTTCGCCAATGCCCTTGACCAGTGCCAGGCCCTCGGGACGAGCGCCATCCCAGATCCATCCGAACTCGTCCTGCGCATGCCGACGCATCCAGTTTGCGGAAGGGGAGCGCTCCCCTTGCGTCAGGACTGCCTCCCCGTGCTTGTCCAGCAAAGCAAAGTCGCCAATGCCGTTGCCATTCAGGGTCTTGATCATGGCGTCCGAGTCAATCGCCAATCCCAGCCAGTGGGAAGCGTCCGGTTCCACGCCGCCGATCGCCCGATAAAGATAAATAGGCGACCCCGTCTGTGTTGGTGCAACCCAGCGCACCCGGCTATCGCCAGGACGTTCACCATCCGGCGCCAGCGGGGTTCCCACGGTGTGTTGTCGAGAGATGAAACTGGCGCTCGGCTCCTCGTGAGCAGCCGAGCGAACGGCCACTGAGGTGCCGTCAATGTGCACCAAGCGCACGCCAAAATCGGCCAAGGTCTGTTCAGCCCGTGCCGACAGGAGCAGAGTCAATTCCTGTCCGTCGCCCGCCGTACCCAATCGGAGTCGACGAACGTTCCGGTCATCGTCATGCCTCGAGGCGCGCGCCTTCTGGCTGGAGGTGTGGACGTTGACGACCGAGTCGACCAGATAGTTCAGGAGGGCTTCGCGCTGGTCCACATAAAGCTGCGCTCGATACGCAGCAGCGTTCATCCCGCGCCTGTGTACGGAGACGTCATCCCCCAGCTGAACGAGGACGTAGAAGATCCCGGTACCGACCAGGCACACCAGGATGCACGCCGACAGCCACCGCAGCAGCACGGTGGCTGCGACGGCAGGCGCGTCAATCGCGGGGTGCTGTGGGAGGAGGCGATGCATGAAAGCATGCTATGGAGACGTATCAAGCCACTCCATCAGCCAATCCTTAAAGGCCGTCTCCTCACGCGGAGGTGGGCATGTCCGTTCAGCTCCGGCCAGACGGGGGCTGGAACTGCCAGTAAGGGTGTTTCCTGTGGCGTTGACCGGTTTTAGAATTGAATTCGATTCGGAGTCCAGCGTGTCCCAGAACATCTACGACAATCAGGCCTTTTTTGATGGCTATGCCCGACTGCCGCGCTCGCAGTTCGGTCTGGAGGCCGCTCCCGAGTGGCCGGCCATCCAGGCTATGCTCCCTGTGTTGACGGGAAAACGGGTTCTGGACCTTGGCTGTGGATACGGTTGGTTCTGCCGCAGGGCACGAGCCGCTGGAGCCGCCAAGGTGCTCGGTATCGACTTGTCCGAAAAAATGCTCGCACGAGCTCGAGAGCTCACCGACGACATCGACATCAGCTACCAGCGTGGCGATCTGGAGCAGCTCGTACTGCCGAGCCAGGCGTTCGACGTGGTCTACAGCCAACTGACGCTGCACTACCTTCCGGACATCGGCCCGCTGTTTGCTTCCATCCATCAGGCACTGCCGCCTGGCGGTTGGTTTGTCTTCACGGTGGAGCACCCGATCTATACGTGCTCACCACGTCAGGGTTGGCTCACCGATGAAGAAGGTCAGCGTTCTTGGGCGGTCAATAATTACCAGAACGAAGGCCAGCGCGTCAGCAACTGGCTGGCTGACGGGGTGGTGAAGTACCACCGGACATTGAGCACGACATTGAACGCGTTGATTGCCGCCAGCTTTGCTATCCGCCACGTCAATGAGTGGGGGCCGACTGCGGAGCAGATTGACGCTAACCCAGCGCTTGCGGAAGAGGCGGAGCGTCCGATGATGGTCCTGTTTTCCGCACAGCGATTGTAGCCATGGTTTCACGAGGGAGGGCGGGTTGATAGTCGCCACGCCGTCAGCGGACGGCGGCGATCAGCGTTCGCCGTCGCGCAGGTAATCGAACAGCTCGGCGTCGCCCTTCAGGCCGAGCTTCAACATCGCATCGCCCTTCTGGCGGCTGATGGTGCTCACGCTCTTGTGCAGATGCAGGGCGATCTCCTTGACCGTCATGCCGCTGCCGAGCAGGCGCAGCACTTCCACCTCGCGCGGTGACAGCGGTTTGGCCTCGCCTTCTTCCACGCTGTTCGTGCCGATCGCGTCAATGCGCTCTTTCAGCGTCTGGCTGACGTAGGGCATGCCACGCTGTACGGTCTGGATCGCGGTGGGCAGTTCGTCCATCGAGGAGGTCTTGTCGACCAGGCCCAGCACACCGGTGGCGACCACCATGCGCAGGATCGCCAGATTGTTGGACACGCTGAGCATCAGCACCGGCAACGTGGGAAAGCGCCGGCGGATCATCTCGATCATCGCGAACCCATCCGCCTGCTGGCCGCCGGGCATGGAGTAATCGGTGACCAGGACATCGCACGGATGTTCGGACAGCGCGGTCATCAGCTCGGCCACGGTACTGGCTTCGGCCACCACCTGGCCAACGCCACTGGACTCGATCACGGCCTTCGTGCCGATCCTTACGACCGGATGGTCATCGGCAATGATAATGCGCAGGGTCATGGACTAGTATTGCCTGTAAGGCAGCCGTCGGGCCGTGCCGGGATGGGGATATCATTCTACGGAGATCAGGCAGCATGCGTACCCACGTCGTTCGCTGGCTGGTGCTGGTCATGCTGGCAATGGCCTGGGTCGTGTCGGCTTCCGCCGCCAACCCTCCCGCCTTGTCGCCCCGGCAGAGCGAGTGGCTTGGCAGGCACCCTACCATCATCCTTGGCATGTACGACAGCGGCTGGCCGCCGTTTGAATCCCTGCGCGATGGCAAGCCTGCCGGTCTGGGCTACGACTACCTGAGCCTGCTCGCGCAGCAGCTCGGCGTGCAGGTGAAGGTGCGGATGTACCGCGACTGGACCGACGTGCTGGATGCGGCGTGCCGCGGCGAAGTCGACGTGGTGATGAACATCACCCTCACCGCCGACCGCACCCGCTGCATGGTCTACACGCGTCCCTACGCCGATGCCCCTTTGGCGCTGGTCGGTCGCCCCGGCGATACGCGGGCGTCGGCCGATCCTGATCTGCGCGGCCTGCGCGTGGTCACCGAGCGCGAGTTCGTCACCAGCGAAGACGTACGCGCGCGCTTTCCCGCCGCCCGCCGCGTGGTGGCCGACGACACCACCGCCGCGCTCACCATGGTGGGAAAAGGCGAGGCCGACGTGTACATCGGCAATGCCTACGTCGCCACTGCGCTGATCGCCGAGCGGCGGCTGACCGACGTGGCGCTGCTGCGCCCCAGTGACCTCGCACCGGAACGCCTGCACTTCGGTGTGCCCAATGCCAAGCAGCCGTTGGCGGAGGCGCTGGACATGGGGCTGGCCGCGCTGGCCGAGCCCGAGCGGGAACGGCTGCGGCGGCGCTGGCTGCAGACACCGGCGTGGTCGCTGCAGTCGCAGTTGATCCTGGGCAATGCCGAGAAGCGCGTGCTGGCGACGCCCCTGCGGCTCGCCTTCGCGCCGAATGCGGCGCCGCTGGCCTTCATCGACAGCGCCGACCAACCCAGCGGTGTCTCGGCCGAGTACCTGCGCCTGCTGCGCAATGTCGGCGCGCAGCTGACCCGGGTTCCTGCCCACGACTGGTTCGATGTGCGCGAACAACTGCGGCGCGGCGACGTCGACGCGATCATGGGCATCCCCAACGATTCCAGCTACCTGGGCGACGACTGGGTGTTCAGCCAGCCCTTCATCACCGTCCCCAACGTGGTGGTCACCGCCGCGGGAAGTCCCTCGGTACTGGGCGTGCGCGACCTGGATGGGCGCAGCATCCTGCTGACCGATCCGGACCGCCTGCGCGGCTACGTCCTGCAACAGGCGCCGAACGCCCGCATCGTGCCCGCGCGCAGTGCCGAACTGGCGCTGGCACGGTTGGCCCATGGCGACGCCGATGCGTACATCGGCAACCTGGCGATCGTCGACCGGATCGTGCGCGAGCACTATCCCGCACAGCTGCACGTGGCCGCGCCGGCCGGCTTCAGCGACCGGCTGTCGCTGGCGGTCAAGCGCCAGTACGCACCGCTGGCCACGACCTTCGACCGGATGCTGGTCAATATGAGCGCCCGCGAGCACGAGGCGATCCGCAGCGATTGGCTCACGGCCGAGTACCGCAGCGATCTGGACTGGCGCGCGATCGCGGGCTGGGCGGTGCCGCTGGCGCTGGTGCTGCTGACCGCGCTGCTGGTGCATGGCTGGGGCCACTGGCGCCTGCGCGGGGAAGTGGCGATGCGCAGGCGGGTCGAGCAGCGGCTGGCGGAGGTCACGGACAACCTGCCGGCGATCGTCTACCAGGGACGTCGCGAGCGCGACGGCAGATTGTCCCTGCCGTACATCGCCGGTGACACCGAAGCGCTGTTCGGGGTCACCGCCGCCGAAGCCATGGCCGATGAAAGCGCGCTGATGGACCGCATCGACGAGCGCGACCGCGCCGGTGTCCGCCAGGCCATGGAGCGCGCCGCACGCGACCTCACCCCGTTGGACATGGAATTCCGCACCTCCCCGCGGGGCACGTTGCGCTGGGTGCGCTCGCGCGCGCTGCCCTACGACGCCGAGGATGGTGCACTGCTGTGGAGCGGCTATTGGGTGGATGTCACCGAGGCGCGCGCGCAGGCCGATGCGCTGGCGTTGGCCAAGGCCGTCGCCGAGCGCGCCACGGCCGCGAAATCCGAATTCCTGGCCACGATGAGCCATGAGATCCGCACGCCGATGTCGGGCGTGCTGGGCATGATGGAGGTGCTCTCGCATACCTCGCTGGACGGGGAGCAGCGGCGCATCATCGGCGTGATCGAAGACTCGGCGCAGATGCTGCGGCAGATTCTCGACGACCTGCTGGACTACTCCAGGATCGAGGCCGGTGCGCTGTCGCTGCAGCCGCATCCGGTCGCGC
Source organism: Stenotrophomonas sp. JAG2 (assembly GCF_041080745.1). Lineage (NCBI taxonomy): Bacteria > Pseudomonadati > Pseudomonadota > Gammaproteobacteria > Lysobacterales > Lysobacteraceae > Stenotrophomonas > Stenotrophomonas sp. JAG2. Next base: position 232,286 of record NZ_JBEUMH010000005.1, read on the forward strand.
TGCGTGCGCTGCTCGGCAATGTGCAGCAGCTGCTCGCTCCGCAGGCGGTGGCCAAGGGACTGGACCTGCAGATCCAGATCGACGATGACGTGGCGGCCATGCACCTGGTCGACGGCCTGCGTCTGCGCCAGATCGCCTTCAACCTGCTCAGCAACGCCATCAAGTTCACCCACGCAGGAGAGGTCGGCATCGCGCTGGGGGTGCTCGATACCGATGCCGAGGGCGCACAGCGGCTGCGGCTGACCGTGCGCGACACCGGCATCGGCATTTCGCCCGAGCAGCGCGAGCGCCTGTTCGGCCCGTTCGCACAGGCCGACGCGGCGACCAGCCGCCAGTACGGCGGCACCGGCCTGGGCCTGAGCATCTGCCAGCGGCTGGTGGCACTGATGCACGGCACCCTGATGCTGCACAGCGCACCGGGTGAAGGCACCTGCGTGGAGGTGCAGCTGACCCTGCCCACCGTGCCGATCGACGAGCAGCCTGGCGCCGCCGAAGAACAGGCGCAGGTGCTGCCGTTGCCCGCCGCGCTGCTGCAGCGGCGGATACTGATCGTCGAGGACCATCCCACCAACCAGGCGGTGATGGGCTGGCGCATGCAGCAGCTCGGCCTGCCGCACGTCCTGGCCGAGAACGGCGAACAGGCGCTGGCGCTGCTCGCGCGCACCCGCTTCGATCTGGTCCTCACCGATTGCCGGATGCCGGTCATGGACGGCTACGCCACGACCCGGCGGATCCGTGACCAGGAGCGTGACCGCGGCAGCGCCCGGATGCCGGTGATCGCGCTGACCGCCAGCACGATGGGGAACGATCTGCAACGCTGCCGCGAGGCCGGCATCGATGACCTGCTGATCAAGCCGGTGGCGTTGGCCACGTTGCGTCAGGCACTGCTGCAGTGGTTGCCGGAGGTACCGCCGGCCCCGTCAGCCGCACCGGATGCATCGGGCGTCACCGACGCGCCGCCCGACCGCGCCGCCCTTGTGCGGCGGTTTGGATCGGCGCATGTGGCGGACGTGTTGATCGAGGGCCTGTGCACGACGTCTGCCGACGATCTGGTGCAGCTGCAGGCGGCGCTGCATGAGCGGGCAGGGCCCGCGCTGGTGGAGGTGCTGCACCGGATGGTGGGCGGCCTGGCAACGCTGGGTGCGGACGCGCTGGCGGTCCAGGCGCGAGGCCTGATGGACCGCGTGGACGAAGACGGCGTGGCGGTGCACGCCGTGGCGGTCAGCGCGTTCGATACCGCGCTGCGCGATTACCTTGTGCAGCTGCAGGCGTCCTGAGCGCCACCAGGACGATCAGCGCTGCTGCTGCAGGTATTCGATCACCTGGCGCCGACGCTCCGGGTCGACGGTGGCGTTGACCATGCGGGTACCCGGCACCACCTGCGCAGGCGAGCGCAGGAAGGCATCCAGGGTCTGTTCGTTCCAGGTCAGCCCGGCCTCGCGCATCGCGTTGGAGTAGGGGTAGCCCGCGACGCTGCCGGCACGGCGGCCGATCACGCCATGCAGGTTCGGGCCGAAGCGGTGTACGCCACCGGCGCTGACCGTGTGGCAGCCGGCGCAGATCGCGAACGCGCGCTGCAGAGCCTGCTGATGGGCCTGTTCCGGCGTCTGCGGGGTGCGCGCGCACGCGGTCAGCACGAGGCAGACCAGCAACGGCAGGGGGGATCGGAACGCAGGGGGCATGGCGCAGCGGAGATGTCCGGCAGGACGATCAGGATAGCCAGTGCGGCGGCGCCTGCCGCGCCCGACGGCCTGCGACCGGTGGTCGCAGGCCATGCCGGTCACATGCCCGAGTAGTTCGGTCCGCCGCCGCCCTGCGGCGTGACCCACACGATGTTCTGGGTCGGGTCCTTGATGTCGCAGGTCTTGCAGTGCACGCAGTTCTGCGCATTGATCTGCAGCTGCTCATGCCCGTCGCTGCCGACGAACTCATACACGCCGGCCGGGCAGTAGCGTGCTTCCGGCCCGGCATACTCGGCCAGGTTGATGCGCACCGGCACGCTGGGGTCCTTGAGCGTGAGGTGGCCGGGCTGGTCTTCGGCGTGGTTGGTGCTGCTCAGGAACACCGAACTGAGCCGGTCGAAGGTGAGCACGCCATCCGGCTTGGGATAGGTGATCTTCGCGTGCTTGGACGCCGGTTCCAGGCAGGCGTGGTCCGGCGTGCTGTGGCGCAGCGTCCACGGTGGATTGCGGATGCCGAGCTTGGGCAGCAGCCACTGTTCGACACCGGTCATCAGCGCGGCCACGGTCTGGCCCTTCTTGAACCACTGCTTGAAGTTCTTGGACTGCAGCAGCTCGGCATGCAGCCAGCTGGCCTCGAACGCCTGCGGGTACGCGCTCAGCTCATCGTGCTGGCGATCGGCGACCAGCGCATCGAAGGCGGCATCGGCGGCGAGCATGCCGGTCTTGAGCGCGGCATGGCTGCCCTTGATCCGGCTGACGTTGAGGTAGCCGGCCTCGCAGCCGACCAGCGCGCCCCCCGGGAACACCGTCTTGGGCAGCGACATCAGGCCACCGGCGGTGATCGCGCGGGCGCCATAGCCGATGCGCTTGCCACCTTCCAGATGCTTGCGGATATCCGGGTGGGTCTTGAAGCGCTGGAACTCTTCGAACGGGCTCAGCCACGGGTTCTTGTAGTCCAGGCCGACCACATAGCCGATCGAGACCTTGCCGCCTTCGGCGTGGTACAGGAACGCGCCACCGTAGGTGTCGTTGTCCAGCGGCCAGCCGGCGGCATGCACCACCAGGCCCGGTTCGTGCTTGGCCGGATCGATCTGCCACAGTTCCTTGATGCCGATGCCGTAGGCCTGCGGATCCTTGCCGGCATCGAGCTGGAAGCGCGCGATCAGCTGGCGGCCGAGATGGCCGCGCGAGCCTTCGGCGAAGATCGTGTACTTGGCGTGCAGCGCCATGCCGCGCTCGAACGCGGGGCCGGGCTGGCCGTTCTTCTCGATGCCCATGTCGCCGGTCGCCACGCCGATCACCGCGCCGTCGTCGCTGTACAGCACTTCCGCCGCCGGGAAGCCGGGGAAGATCGCCACTTCCAGCGCCTCGGCCTGCTGCGCCAGCCAGCGGGTCACTTCGCCGAGGCTGACGATGTAGTTGCCTTCGTTGTGGAAGCACTCCGGCAGCAGCGCGTTGGGCGTGCTGCGCGCGCCCGTCTCATTGAGGAACAGGAATTCGTCGCGGGTGACCTTCTGCTTCAGCGGCGCGCCGCGCTCGGCCCAGTCCGGGAACAGTTCGGTCAGCGCGCGCGGGTCCATCACCGCACCGGACAGGATGTGCGCGCCGGGTTCGGAGCCCTTTTCCAGGATGCACACCGACAGCTCGCGGCCGGCCTCGATGGCGCGCTGGCGCAGCCGGATCGCGGTGGCCAGGCCGGCAGGGCCACCACCCACGATCACCACATCGAATTCCATCACTTCACGCGGGGGCAGGACGTTGATTTCTTCGCTCATGGGGCTGCGTAACTCTTGGGTAGTGCCGCGGTTGAACGGGCGGCGGTTGCCTGGGAATCGCGCGTGTCACACCACGGCGAAACGGTTGGATCAGTGCGCCAGAGTACCGGCCCGGCGCATTTAAGCCTAGATCGCCGACGATGACAGCGGTGTCGCCGCGCGTCCGGCACGCCGATGCTGCGGTGCAGCACGCCGCGCGCGTGCCGGCCGTCGTCGCGTCCCTTGGCCCATTCCACGACAACGACCACAATGGGGGCCTGTTCCACCGCCACCTGCCGGGATGCCATGTCACTGAATCCGTTCGATCTGTTCGATATCCGTTCGCTGCTCAGCGAGGAGGAGCGCGCGGTGCAGGCGACGGTGGCGCGCTTCACCGATTCGCGGGTGCTGCCGATCATCGGCGATGCCTTCGACGACGGACGTTTCCCGGATGAGTTGATCCCGGAAATCGCCTCGCTCGGCCTGCTCGGCTCCAGCCTGCCCGAGCAGTACGGCGGCGGCGGACTGAACGCGGTGAGCTACGGCTTGATCTGCCAGGAACTGGAGCGCGGCGATTCGGGCCTGCGCAGTTTCGTCTCGGTGCAGAGTTCGCTGTGCATGTACCCGATCTACGCCTACGGCAGCGAAGAACAGCGCGTGCGCTGGTTGCCGGACATGGCCACCGGCAAGGTGATCGGCTGCTTCGGCCTGACCGAGGCGCACGGCGGCTCCGATCCGGCGGCGATGAAGACCCGCGCGGTGCGCGACGGCAGTGACTGGGTGATCAACGGCAGCAAGATGTGGATCACCAGCGGGCCGGTGGCGGATATCGCGATCATCTGGGCGCATACCGAGGATGGCATCCAGGGCTTCGTGCTGGAAAAGGGCATGGCCGGGTTCAGCACGCAGGAGATCAAGCACAAGATGAGCCTGCGCGCCTCGCTCACCGGTGCGCTGTTCTTCGACAACGTGCGCGTGCCCGACCGCAACCGGTTGCCGAACGTGCAGGGCTTGAAAGGTCCGCTGGGCTGCTTGAACCAGGCACGCTATGGGATCAGCTGGGGCCCGATCGGCGCCGCGGTGGCCTGCCTGGATGAAGCACTGGCCTACACCAAGCAGCGCGTGCTGTTCGGCCGGCCGGTGGCCGCCACGCAGAGCGCGCAGATCAAGCTGGCCGACATGGCGCGGCGGATTACCACCGCGCAGTTGCTGGCATTGCAGCTGGGGCGCCTGAAGGACGCCGGGCAGCTGCAGCCGCAGCAGGTCAGCCTGGCCAAGTGGAACAACTGCCGCATGGCCATCGACATCGCGCGCGAGTGCCGCGACCTGCTCGGCGGCGCCGGCATCACCACCGAGCACGTCGCGATCCGGCACGCGCTCAATCTGGAATCGGTGATCACCTACGAGGGCACCGAGACCGTGCACCAGCTGGTGATCGGGCGCGAGCTGACCGGGATCAACGCGTTTTGAGCCGGTAGGTGCCGACCGTTGGTCGGCACGCGATCACGCAATGTCACACCCCGCCGGCAAACCCGTGCTGGCGCCACGCCTCATACATCACCACGGCCACGGTATTGGAGAGGTTGAGGCTGCGGTTGTCCGGCTGCATCGGCAGGCGCAGGCGTCGGCCGTGGGGCAGGCTGTCGAGCAGGTCCTGGGGCAGGCCGCGGGTTTCCGGGCCGAACAGGAAGGCATCGCCATCGTCGAATTGCGGGGTGTCGTAACGCACGCTGCCGCGGGTACTCAGCGCGAACAGGCGCTTGGGCGCAATCACCTGCAGGGCGGTCTCAAGGTCTGGATGGACCTGCAGTCGGGCGTACTCGTGATAGTCCAGGCCGGCGCGCTTGAGCTGCTTGTCGCTCAGGTCGAAACCGAGCGGCTCGATCAGGTGCAGCCGCGCGCCGGTATTGGCGCAGAGGCGGATCACATTGCCGGTGTTCGGCGGGATTTCGGGTTGGAACAGGACGACATGGAACGTGGGCGTGGCAGTCATCGGCGAAGTGTACGCCGAGGCTGCGGGCGACCGCAGCTACGGCTTACTGGCGGATCAGGGTCGAGGCGGCGACAGCAGCGGTTTCCAGCGCCAGGGCCTGCAGATCGGCGGCCGACGGACGCACCTGCAGGGTCGGCAGGTTGATGATCACTTCGTTGGCGACGGCGGTGGCGGCCGCGGTGAAGGTGGCGACATAGCCGCGATCGTTGCGCTGTTCGGCGGCCAGGGCCTGGCGCTGTTCGGCGGTCGGGCGCACTTCGACGGCGGCCAGCGTGGTGACGCGGCGGGTGGCAGCCAGTTCGGCGCGGTAATCGGCGATCAGGCCGGCGGTGGGGCGGACTTCAACGACGGCCAGGGTCGGGATGCTGCTGGTGCGCTCGACGTCGGCCTGGGCGATCTGGTCGGCCGACGGGCGGACCTGCACGGTCTCCAGGGTGACGATGGCGGGGGCGGCCTGCACCGACGAAGCAAACGCGGAACCGGCGGCGAGGGCGATGGCGATGGCGAGAGTCTTGGTGTTCATGGCGAGGTCCTGTTTAGTGTTGGTGATCAGTGGTGTGGTAGTAAGGTAGTACACCGATTCGGGGCTTGCAAGAACAATTTCAACTTTCTTGTTTTTGTTCAGCGTCCAGTCAGTTTCGGTTTGATCCTTGCTTCCCTTGCCCAGTACCAAGCAGGTCGCGTGCCAACTTTTCACCGTTGATTTCAAAGGGTTTTTGTCGACGTTGCGGTGTCCGCTGTCCGGACAGTTGTCCGCCGCAGGGCCTGCAGGCTGTCCGTTTTGACCCCAATGACTGTTGGCCGATGCCTTTTGCCTGGGTGGCGCGCTAGCATCCGGCTTCACTTTCATGACCAAGGAACCGGAATGACCGTCCAACTTCGACCGCGTGCTGCGCTGCTGGCTGCCGCGCTCTCCGCCGCCCTGGGCTCGCTCGCCCCTGCGCCGGTCCTGGCAAAGCCGGCCACGGTGGCCAAGGTCGACATTCCGTTCGAGCAGTTCACCCTGCCCAATGGCCTGCGCGTGGTGGTGCACACCGACCGCAAGGCGCCGATCGTGGCCGTCAACATCTGGTACCACGTCGGCAGCAAGGACGAGCCCGCCGGCCGCACCGGCTTCGCGCACCTGTTCGAACACCTGATGTTCCAGGGCAGCGAGAACCACGACGGCGAGTACTTCGAGCCCTTCAAGCAGGTCGGCGTGACCGGCCAGAACGGCACCACCAATACCGACCGCACCAATTACTTCGAGAACGTGCCCACCACCGCGCTGGACATGGCGTTGTGGATGGAGTCCGACCGCATGGGCCATCTGCTCGGCGCGATCGACCAGGCCGCGCTCGACGAACAACGCGGCGTGGTGCAGAACGAAAAGCGCCAGGGCGAGAACCAGCCGTATGGCCAGGTCTGGGAAAAGCTGACGCGCGCGATGTATCCAGCCGGCCACCCGTACCACCACAGCGTGATCGGCTCGATGAACGATCTCAACGCCGCCTCGCTGGATGACGTGAAGACCTGGTTCCGCGCCTGGTACGGCCCGAACAATGCGGTGCTGGTGCTGGCCGGCGACATCGACGTGGCCACCGCGAAGGAAAAGGTCGCCAGGTACTTCGGCGACATCCCGGCCGGCCCGAGCATGGCCCAGCCCAAGGTAGACGTGGCCAAGCGCGAGAAGAGCACGCGCGAAGTGATGACCGACAAGGTGCCGCAGGCGCGCATCTACCGCGCCTGGAACGTGGCGCAGGTCGGCACCACCGACATCGACCAGCTGCAGCTGTTCGCGCAGGTCCTCGGCGGTGCCAAGTCCTCGCGCCTCGATCAGCGCCTGCTGCACCAGGACAAGCTGGTCGACAACATCAGCGCCGGTGCCTACAGCTCGCAGCTGGGCTCCAACTTCGTGATCATGGCCAGCGTCAAGCAGGGCGTGGACCCGGCCAAGGTCGAGGCGATCATCGATGAGGAAGTGAAGCGCCTGGCCAAGGACGGTCCGACCGCCGATGAGCTCAGCCGTGGCAAGACCGCGTTCCGCGCCGGCTTCATCCGCGGCATCGAGCGCATCGGTGGTTTCGGCGGCAAGGCCGATGCGCTGGCCGAGTGCACCGTGTACGAAGGTGACCCGGGCTGCTTCCGCAAATCGCTGGCGACCATCGATGCGGCCACTGCCGCGCAGGTGCGTGATGTCGGTGCCAAGTGGCTGGGGATCGGCGACCACACCATCGTGGTCGAGCCGGGTGCGCGCGTTGCCCTGGCCGAACTGCCGTCGGAAACGCCCAAGCCGTTCACCGTGCCGGCCGTCGATCCGACGTTCACCACCCTGCCCAAGCAGGTCGACCGCAGCACCGGCGTGCCGCAGACCAAGACCTTCCCGGATCTGAAATTCCCGGAACTGCACCGCGCCACGCTGAAGAACGGCACCCAGGTGATCCTGGCCGAGCGCCATGACATCCCGGTCGTGCAGTTCAGCTATGAATTCCCGGGCGGCTTCACCGCCGACCAGGGCCGCAAGTCCGGCACGGCCAACTTCACCATGGGCCTGCTGACCGAAGGTGCCGGCAAGCTCGGCGCGCTGCCGTTCGCCGATGCGGCCGATGCGCTGGGCGCCAAGCTCGATGCCTCCGCCTCGCTGGACAGCACCAGCGTGTACCTGTCCGCGCTGAAGGAAAACCTGGCGCCGTCGCTGGCCCTGTATGCCGACATGCTGCGCCAGCCGCGTTTCGACCAAGCCGAGATCGACCGCATCAAGGCCACCTGGATCGCCGGCATCCAGCAGGAAAAGGTGAACCCGAGCGCGGTGGCGATGCGGGTCATGCCGACGCTGCTGTACGGCGCGGGCCATCCGTATGCGATTCCGTTCACCGGCAGCGGCAATGAAGTGGACATCCAGTCGATGACCCGCGACGACCTGGTCGGCTTCCATCGCGACTGGCTGCGTCCCGAGCAGGGCACGTTGATCGTGGTCGGCGATACCACGCTGAAGGAAATCGTGCCGCTGCTGGAACGCCAGCTCGGCGACTGGAAGGCCGAGGGCCCGGCGCCGCAGGTGAAGGCGCCGGTGGATGTGGCACGACCGACGCAGGCCCGCGTGTACCTGATCGACCAGCCGGGTGCGGTACAGGCCAATCTGTTCGCCAGCCAGGTGGTGCCGTCCTCGATGGATCCGGGCTCGACCCGCTTCGACATCGCCAACGGCGTCCTCGGCGGCGACTTCACCTCGCGCCTGAACATGAACCTGCGCGAGCAGAAGCACTGGTCCTACGGTGCCGGCAGCAGCGCGAGCAACACCCTGGGCCAGCGCCCGTGGGGCGCCCGCGCACCGGTACAGATCGACAAGACCGCCGAGTCGATGCAGGAGATGCAGAAGGAGATCGCCGCGTTCGCCACCGGCGCCAAGCCGGCCACCCCGGCCGAAGTGGCCCGCATCCGCAATATCCAGAACCTGAGCCTGCCCGGTGCCTATGAGACCGCCAGTGCGGTGATGGGCACCATCAGCGGGATCGTGCGTTACCAGCGTCCGGACGACTATGTGGTCCAGCGCAAGGCCGAGATCGAAGCGATGACCCCGGCCCAGGTGCAGCAGGCCGCGGCCACGCTGGACCCGAACGCACTGACCTGGGTGGTGGTCGGTGACCTCAAGCAGACCGAAGCGCCTGTGCGTGCGCTCAACCTCGGCCAGGTGCAGGTGATCGATGCGGAAGGGAACGCCGTCCAGGCCCCGGCTGCTCCGGTCGCTCCGGCGGCTGCGAAGCCCAAGGCCCGGTGATGCCGACCGCTGGCCGGCCATCGCGTCGGCCAGCACATCGGGTGCCGGGCACTGTCCCGGCACCTGATCACCCCCGATTCAGATGCTTCCCGCACACTCCCTCATGTATTCCAGCCAGGCCCTGCCCATGCGCATTCTGCTTCTGTCCGCCCTGATCCTCAGCGTTTCCGCCTGCACCTGGGTGCCGATCGAGTCGTCCGGGAAGACGGTCCGCGTGCTGCCGGCCGGCCCTGCGCCCAGCGGCTGCCAGAGCAAGGGCGAGGTGGTGGTGACCGTTAAGAGCAAGGTCGCCTTCTACAACCGCAACCCGCTGCGCGTGCAGGAAGAGCTGGAAACCCTGGCACGCAACGAGGCACCCAGTGCCGGTGCCAATGCCGTGCAGGCCTCGGGCCTGCCTGCCGATGGCAGCCAGCGCTTCCTGGCCTTCCAGTGCCCGCCACGCTGAACCCTTCACACCGCGCCCGGACCATACGCCCGGGCGTGAATTCGTAAAGGTGCGGTGAAAGCCGTGCCGGCTTACAATAACGCCCCCTTTGCCTGAGCCTTGGCGCTAACTGATGCTCTTCAAGAATGTCTCGATCGCCGGCTTGGCGCACATCGACGCGCCGCACACGCTGACGTCCAAGGAAATCAACGAACGGCTGAAGCCGACGCTGGATCGCCTTGGCATCCGTACCGACGTGCTCGGCGACATCGCGGGCATCCATGCCCGTCGCCTGTGGGATGCCGACATGCTGGCCTCCGACGCCGCCACGCTGGCCGCCCGCAAAGCCCTGGAAGACGCCGGAATCGGCGCCGACAAGATCGGCCTGCTGGTCAACACCTCGGTCAGCCGCGATTACCTGGAGCCGTCCACGGCCAGCATCGTCTCGGGCAACCTGGGGGTCGGCGACGAATGCATGACCTTCGACGTCGCCAATGCCTGCCTGGCCTTCATCAACGGCATGGACATCGCCGCCCGCATGCTGGAACGCGGCGAGATCGACTACGCGCTGATCGTCGACGGTGAAACCGCCAACCTGGTGTACGAGAAGACCCTCGAGCGCATGGCCCTGCCAGGCGTGACCGCTGATGACTTCCGCAACGAGATGGCCGCCCTGACCCTGGGCTGCGGTGCCGCGGCGATGGTCATGGCGCGCACCGAGCTGGTGCCCGATGCCCCGCGTTACCGCGGTGGCGTGACCCGCTCGGCCACCGAGTGGAATCAGCTGTGCCGCGGCAACCTGGACCGCATGGTCACCGATACCCGCATGCTGCTGATCGAAGGCATCAAGCTGGCACAGAAGACCTTCGTCGCCGCCCGCGAAGCGCTGGGCTGGGCCGTGGAGGAACTGGACCAGTTCGTGATCCACCAGGTCAGCCAGCCGCACACCGCCGCCTTCATCAAGAACTTCGGCATCGACCCGAAGAAGGTGATGACGATCTTCGGCGAGCACGGCAACATCGGCCCGGCCTCGGTGCCGATCGTGCTGAGCAAGCTCAAGCAGCTGGGCAAGCTGAAGAAGGGCGATCGCATCGCGCTGCTCGGCATCGGCTCGGGCCTGAACTGCTCGATGGCCGAAGTGGTCTGGTAAACCACGCGCCGCAGCCTGCCGCGGCGTTGGAATTGAACATCAAGGGCCGGTTCTGCCGGCCCTTTTCACAGGTGCGTTTGCATGCCCCAGCTGCCCGGTTACCCCGCCCATCCGCACCGCTTCGAGGTGCGTCCCGGTCTGTCGATGAACTATCTCGACGAAGGCCCGCGCGATGGCGAGGTGGTGGTGATGGTCCACGGCAACCCGTCGTGGAGCTATTACTGGCGCACCCTGGTGGCCGGCTTGTCGGACAGCTACCGCTGCATCGTGCCGGACCATATCGGCATGGGCCTGTCGGACAAGCCCGATGACGCGCACTACGAGTACACCCTGCAGTCGCGCGTGGACGACCTGGATGCGCTGCTCGCGCACCTGGGCATCACCGGCCCGGTGACCCTGGCCGTGCACGACTGGGGCGGCATGATCGGCTTCGGCTGGGCGCTCTCGCACCATGCCCAGGTCAAGCGCCTGGTGGTGCTCAACACCGCCGCCTTCCCGATGCCGGCCGCGAAGACGATGCCGTGGCAGATCGCGCTGGGCCGCCACTGGAAGGTGGGCGAGTGGATCATCCGCACCTTCAACGCCTTCTCGTCCGGTGCCTCGTGGCTGGGCGTGGAACGGAAGATGCCGGCGGACGTGCGCCGCGCGTACGTGTCGCCGTACAACAGCTACGCCAACCGCATCAGCACCATCCGCTTCATGCAGGACATCCCGCTGTCGCCGGCCGACAAGGCCTGGTCACTGCTGGAGCGGTCCGGCCAGACGCTGCCGTCGTACGCCGACCGACCTGTCTTCATCGGCTGGGGCCTGCGCGATTTCGTGTTCGACCACCACTTCCTGAAGGGCTTCCAGGCCGCGTTGCCGCAGGCCGAAGTGCACGCCTTCGAGGATGCCGGGCATTACGTGCTGGAAGACAAGCATGAGGTGCTGGTGCCGAAGATCCGCGCGTTCCTGGATCGCAACCCGATCTGATCGGCGTGACGACCCACGGTCGTCACCTACCCATCGCCGATCCGGTAGGTACCGACCGTTGGTCGGTACGGGTCTTATGCCGCGATCGGTGCCTGCGGCGGCGCCGGGGAACTCCCGTTGTCATCGGGATGATCATCGTCATTGCCCGCCTCGTCCCGCCAGCGCCAGTCGGCCAGGGTCAGCGCCGGCATGCCGTGCGCCACGCGCGCCTTGTCGCACTGCGGGCTGGCCTTGCCGTACTCCCACGAGGCATCGACCTCACGGCAGACGCTGGGGCGGTTGGGATGGATGCTGCAGCGCGAATACACCCCGATCTCCGCATCCAGCGCCACGCAGTACACCGGCTTGGACAGGGTGCCGCGCATGCACAGCCGGTGCGGGTCCAGCACCTGGGTGAGTTCGTGCGGGACGCCACCGGGGGTGACCTCGTCGGATTCCATCCAATGGAAGGCCACACGGTATTGGGTGCAGCAGGCGCCGCAGGTGAGGCAGGGATGGGGCATGGGGCACCGGCTGGAGACGCGTAGATCCACGCCATGCGTGGATGGGTGGGAAGGCCGCGAATTTTCCACGCCCACGGCCGGCGCGCAAGAATTTTCTGCAGCGGCGACAATGAACGGATGAACAGCGCCATCAATATCGCCGCGCGCCTGCCCGAGCTGGCCCGTGAACGCCCCGACCAGATCGCCATCCGCTGCCCCGGCAAGCCCGGGCCCGGCGGCATGGCGCGTTATGACGTCACCCTGGATTACCGCACCCTCAATGCCCGCAGCGACGCGATGGCGGCCGGCCTGGCGGCCCACGGCATCGGCCGCGGCGTGCGCGCGGTGGTGATGGTGCGGCCCTCGCCGGAGTTCTTCCTGCTGATGTTCGCGCTGTTCAAGAACGGCGCGGTGCCGGTGCTGGTCGACCCCGGCATCGACAAGCGCGCGCTGAAACAGTGCCTGGACGAGGCCCAGCCGGAGGCCTTCATCGGTATCGGCCTGGCCCACGTGGCGCGCCTGGCCCTGCGTTGGTGCCGCTCCGCGCGCCTGCTGGTGACCGTCGGCCGCCGCTGGGGCTGGGGTGGCACCACCCTGGCCCGGCTGGAAGCCCAGGGCGCCACGGCGGCCCCCGCACTGGCCCCGACCGATGGCGAGGATGTCGCCGCGATCCTGTTCACCAGCGGCTCCACCGGCGTGCCCAAGGGCGTGGTCTACCGCCACCGTCATTTCGTCGGCCAGGTCGAGCTGCTGCGCGCCGCCTTCGGGATGGAGCCCGGTGGGGTGGACCTGCCGACCTTCCCGCCGTTCGCGCTGTTCGATCCGGCGCTGGGGCTGACCTCGGTGATCCCGGACATGGACCCGACCCGTCCGGCCCAGGCCGATCCGCGCAAGCTGCATGATGCGATCAACCGTTTCGGCGTCACCCAGCTGTTCGGTTCGCCGGCGCTGATGCGGGTGCTGGCCGACCATGGCCAGCCGTTGCCCGGCGTGCGCCGGGTCACCTCGGCCGGCGCCCCGGTGCCGCCCGACGTGGTCGCGCGGATCCGCCGCCTGCTGCCCGACGACGCCCAGTTCTGGACGCCCTATGGCGCCACCGAGTGCCTGCCCGTCGCCGTGATCGAAGGCCGTGAGCTGGAGAACACCCGCCAGGCCACCGAGGCCGGCGCCGGTACCTGCGTCGGCCGCGTGGTCGCACCCAACGAAGTGCGCATCATCGCCATCGACGACGCGCCGCTGCCGGCCTGGTCGCAGGCCCGCGTGCTGGGTACCGGCGAGGTCGGCGAAATCACCGTGGCCGGCCCGACCGCCACCGACAGTTACTTCAACCGCCCGCAGGCCACCGCCGCGGCGAAGATCACCGAGACCCTGGCCGAGGGCAGCACGCGGGTCGTGCACCGGATGGGCGATGTCGGCTACTTCGATGCGCAGGGCCGGCTGTGGTTCTGTGGGCGCAAGACCCAGCGCGTGGAAACCGCGCAGGGCCCGCTCTACACCGAGCAGGTCGAGCCGCTGTTCAACGCGCTCGATGGCATCGCCCGCACCGCGCTGGTCGGCGTGGGTGCGCCAGGCCGGCAGGTGCCGGTGCTGTGCTACGAACTGCTGCCCGGTATCGCCGATTCCCCCGCGCTGGTCGAGCGGTTGCGCCGTGAGGCCGCCGCGCACGCGCATACCGCGCGCATCGAGCGCTTCCTGCCCCACCCGGGCTTCCCGGTCGACATCCGCCACAACGCCAAGATCGGCCGCGAGAAGCTCGCGGTCTGGGCCACCACGCAACTGGAGCAGCACGCATGAAGATCCTCGTGACCGGCGGCGGTGGATTCCTCGGCCAGGCCCTGTGCAAGGGGCTGATCGAGCGCGGCCACCAGGTGCTGGCGTTCAACCGGGGCCACTATCCCGCGCTGCAGGCGATGGGGGTGGGCCAGATCCGCGGTGACCTGGCCGATGCGCAGGCGGTGATGCACGCGGTGGCCGGGGTCGATGCGGTCTTCCACAACGGGGCCAAGGCCGGTGCCTGGGGCAGCTATGACAGCTACCACCAGGCCAACGTGGTCGGTACCGACAACGTCATCGCGGCCTGCCGTGCGCACGGCGTCGGCAGGCTGGTCTACACCTCCACGCCCAGCGTGACCCACCGCGCCACCCACCCGGTCGAAGGGCTGGGCGCGGACGAGGTGCCTTACGGCGAGAACTTCCAGGCACCGTACGCGGCCACCAAGGCCATCGCCGAACAGCGCGTGCTGGCGGCCAACGATGCACGCCTGGCCACCATCGCGCTGCGCCCCCGGCTGATCTGGGGCCCGGGCGACCAGCAGCTGGTGCCACGCCTGGCCGAGCGTGCCCGCGCCGGCCGCCTGCGCTTCGTCGGTGACGGCCAGAACAAGGTCGACACCACCTACATCGACAACGCCGCGCTCGCCCACTTCCTGGCCCTGGAGCACCTCGCGCCGGGGGCGGCCTGCGCCGGCAAGGCCTATTTCATTTCCAACGGCGAGCCGCTGCCGATGCGCGAGCTGCTCAACAAGCTGCTGGCCGCGGTGGATGCCCCGCCGGTGACGAAGTCGATCAGCTTCAAGGCGGCCTACCGGATCGGCGCGGTCTGCGAGCGGCTGTGGCCGCTGCTGCGCCTGCGCGGCGAGCCGCCGATGACCCGCTTCCTGGCCGAGCAGCTGTGCACCCCGCACTGGTACAGCATGGAACCGGCGCGCCGCGATTTCGGCTATGTGCCCCGGGTCAGCATCGAAGAAGGGCTGGCGCGGCTGGCATCTTCATCGAACGCACAGGAATCCATCACTCCCTGAACACCGCAGGTTGGTGAACATGGCCCCACGCCAACTCCGGCACGCATCAACGCGAGGGTCGACATGCTGCATTACGCCGTCATCTTTTTTGTCATCGCCATCATCGCGGCGGTACTTGGTTTCTCGGGCATTGCCGGCGCCGCCAGCAACGTGGCCTGGATCCTGTTCGTCGTGTTCCTGATCCTGGCGGTGGTGTCGATGTTCCGCAAGCGGACCTAGTGTCCCGCGCGTCCCACGCCACCTCTCTCCGGCGTGGGACGCGCAGCGGAAACCATGACGGCCTGACATCGGCAACGATGCTCAGGCCGTCGTTGCGATGGAGCTCTGCAGATCGCGCTCATGCGCATGCCGGGCCATCGCCAGCTCCAGCAGCCGCGTGATCAGCGCGGTGTAATCCAGGCCGCTGGCCGCCCACAGCTTCGGGTACATGCTGATGCGGGTGAAGCCGGGCAGCGTGTTGATCTCATTGATCACCACCTCACCGGCCGGCGTCAGGAACACATCCACCCGGGCCAGGCCGGCACAGTCCAGCGCCTGGTAGGCCTGCACCGCGATGTCCCGGATGCGGGCCTGCTGCGCCGCCGTGATCGCCGCCGGCACCACGATGTCCGCACCGTTTTCGCTGATGTACTTGGTGTCGTAGGAATAGAAATCATCGTGCACGACCACCTCGCCACAGACGCTGGCTTCCGGGTGCTCGTTGCCCAGCACCGCGCATTCGATCTCTCGGCCGTCGATCGCCGATTCCACCAGCGCCTTGTGATCGAACGAGAGTGCCAGCGCGAGCGCGGCATGGAATTCCGCTTCGGTACGCACCTTGCTCACGCCCACCGATGAGCCCTGGTTGGCCGGCTTCACGAACAGCGGCGTGCCCAGCTCGGCAACCAGCGCGATGTAATCGGCGCGGGCCGCAGTGACCCGGTTGAAGCAGGCGAACGGCGCCACCGCCAGCCCGGCATCGCGCAGCAGGCGCTTGGCCACGTCCTTGTCCATCGCCACCGCCGAGCCCAGCACGCCGGAGCCGACGAAGGGCAGGTTGGCCATGCGCAGCAGGCCCTGCAGCGAGCCATCCTCGCCCAGCGTGCCGTGCACGATCGGGAACACCACGTCGATCTGCTCCAGCGCGGTGGCCGGGTCGGTCGGGACCAGCTGCTGGCGCTCCAGGCCCGGCCGCACCGCCACCGCATTGCCCGAGCGGTGCAATGCGATCCGTGCCGGATCGCCCGCGTTGAGCAGGAAGTCATGCGGGTCGCTGACGTGCCACTGGCCCTGCTTGTCGATGCCGATCAGGCTGACTTCGAAACGCTCCTTGTCCAAGGCATCGAGAATGTTCTTCGCCGACTGCAGCGAAACCTCGTGTTCGGCCGACCGGCCGCCGAAGATGATGCCTACCCGGGTCTTGCCCATGCCTGTTGCCGCTCCTGCTGCTGTGTTGGGAGCCATAGCATGAACCGAGTCGGTGCCCGGCAAACACCCTCTGCCGTGTCGTCGCGCTCGCCGCCCGTCGTTCAAGGGGGCGCGGTAGAATGCGCTGATGGCCCGTTCCCTGCTCTCCTCCCTCAAACCGCTGGCCGGCAATGCGCTGCAGCTCACGCTCAACCGCGCGCTGGCGCTGGACCCGGACACCCGCAGCGCGCTGGCCGCGCTGGATGGCCGCCACATCGCCCTGACCCTGGAATCGCCCGCGCTGGCGATGCGGATCGGGGTGGACGGTGAACGCCTCACGGTCGGTCCGGTCGACCCGCAGCAGGAGCCGGACCTGGCCGTGCGCAGCACGCTGGGTGGGGTGCTGGCCCAGTTGCCGTTCCTGGCCAACGCACGCCGCGGCGGCGACGCGCCGGCCGGGCGGGTCAAGGTCTCCGGCGATGCCGAGCTGGCCCGCCGCCTGCAGCAGCTGGCGACCCGTTTCGATCCGGACTGGCAGCAGCCGTTCGTGCGCGTGTTCGGCGAGGTGATGGGCGTGCAGATCGCCAACGCCCTGCGCTCGGCCCTGCAGCACGCCCGCCGCGGCGCGTCCGACCTGGCGCACAGCGCCGCTGAATTTGTCACCGAGGAGTCGCGCGACGTGGTACCGCGAGCAGAACTGGATGCCTTCCACGACGATGTGGACGTGATGCGTGATGACGTCGAACGCTTGGCCGTGCGCGTGCAGCGCCTGCGGCAGGTGGGCGCATGAAGGCGATCTTCCGGGCCAGTCGCATCGGCCGCATCATCCTGCGCTACCGCCTCGACGATCTGCTCCAGGGCACCCCGGCCGAGCGCTGGCTGCGCCTGGCCAAGCCGTTCGTGCCGCGTGCCTCGGCCGACATTGCCGCACAGTCGCGCGGGGCCCGCCTGCGCCTGGCGCTGCAGGACCTCGGCCCGATCTTCGTCAAGTTCGGGCAGATCCTCTCGACCCGCCGTGACCTGATCCCGGCCGATGTGGCCAACGAACTCACCCTGCTGCAGGACCGGGTCAAGCCGTTCGACGGCGCCACCGCGCAGGCCATCGTCGAGCGCGCGCTCGGCCGCCCGGTCAGCGAAGCGTTCGCCAGCTTCGACCTGCAGCCGCTCGCCTCGGCCTCGATCGCACAGGTGCACGCGGCCACGCTCGCCGACGGCCGCCAGGTGGTGGTCAAGGTGCTGCGCCCGGACATCGAAAAACAGATCGACGCGGACATCGCGCTGCTGAAGTCGGCCGCCGCGCTGATCGAGCGCGCCCACCCGCGCGCCGACAAGATCCGCCCGCGCGAAGTGGTCGCCGAGGTCGAGAACACCCTGGCCGCCGAGCTGGACCTGCAGCGCGAAGGCGCCAATGCCAGCGTGCTGCGCCGGTTCTGGATGGACTCGGACGATCTGTACGTGCCCGAGGTGATCTGGAGCCACACCGCCGAGCGCGCGCTGACCCTGGAACGCGTGTGGGGCATCCCGTCGGACGACATCGTCGCGCTGGACAAGGCCGGCATCGACCGCAAGGCGCTGGCCGCCAAGGGCGTGCGGGTGTTCTACACCCAGGTGTTCCGCGACAATTTCTTCCACGCCGATGCGCACGCCGGCAACATCTGGGTCGACACCGATCCGGCGCGCCGCGCCAACCCGCGCTTCATCGCGCTGGACTTCGGCATCATGGGCCAGCTCTCCGAAGAAGATCAGTACTACCTGGCCGAGAACTTCATGGCCATCTTCAACAAGGATTACCGGCGCATGGCCGCGCTCCATGTCGAAGCCGGCTGGATGCCCAACAACGTGCGCATCGACGAACTTGAAGCGGCCGCGCGTTCGGTATGCGAACCCTATTTCACCCGCCCGCTGTCGCAGATCTCGCTGGCCGAGGTGCTGATCAAGCTGTTCCGCGTGGCCCAGCGCTACGAGCTCACGTTGCAGCCGCAGCTGATCCTGCTGCAGAAGACCCTGCTCAACATCGAAGGCGTCGGCCGTCAGCTCGATCCCGAGCTGGACATCTGGGCGGTCGCGCGGCCGGTGCTGGAACGCATCCTGCGCGAGCGCTACAGCCCGCGCCGCGTGCTCAAGGAAGTGCGCAAGCGCCTGCCCGAAATCATGACGCATACGCCGGACATGCCGCGCCTGGTCCACGCCTGGCTGCGCCAGCAGGTGGAAGGCGACCACGAACTGTCGATGCGCTCGCGCGATCTGGCGGCGCTGAATGTCAGCGTGCAGAAACTGCAGAAGCGCGCGGTGGCCGCGATCGCCGGCGTCGGCCTGATGATCGTCGCCGCGGTGCTGTATGGCCTGCAGCCGGGGGGCTGGTACTTCGGCGATGCCCCAGTGTGGAGCTGGGTGACCGGCGCGGCGGGCGTGTTCTCGCTGGCCAGTGCCTGGTGGCGCCGATGAGCGCCCTCCTTCCCCCCCTGCAGCTGTTGTACCTGGACGACCAGCTTGCCGTGGTCAACAAGCCCGCCGGGTTGATGGTCCACGACAGCAAGCTCGCCCGGGGCGAAGACGACTTCCTCGCCGACCGCCTGCGCGAACAGCTCGGCAAGCCGATCTTCCTCGTCCACCGCCTGGACCGCGCCACCAGCGGCTGCCTGCTGCTCGCCTTTGATCGCGACAGCGCCAGCGTGCTCGGCAAATCGCTGATGGGCGGCGACGTCACCAAGGATTACCTCGCGATCTGCCGCGGCTGGCCGGCCGAAGACGCCTTCACCGTCGACCACGACCTCGATGGCGGCCCCGGCAAACCGGTCAAGAAGCAGGCGATCACCCACTTCCAGCGCGTCGCCGTGGGCGAGATCGCCATCCCGATGGGCGAGTTCGAGACCTCACGCTACGCCCTGCTGCGCTGCCAGCCGCAGACCGGCCGCTTCCGCCAGATCCGCCGCCACCTCAAGCACCTCTCGCATCACCTGATCGGCGACACCAGCCATGGCGATGGCCGCCACAACCGCAGCTTCCGCATGCAGGGCATCCACCGCATGCTCCTGCACGCCGAGCGCCTGCGCTTCCCGCATCCGGATGGCACGCCGATGGACATCAGCGCGCCGGTGGACGGCGAGTTCCGCAAGGCCATGGATCTGTTTGGCTGGGAACTCGCCTGACGCCTGATGCCGTGCGATAGCCGACCAGCGGTCGGCTCTACCGGTTACTTCCTGGCGGGCGCGGCCGCCGGCGCCGGCTCATTCACGATCGCCTCCAGGTCTTTCTGCAGATCCACGAACAGCGGCTGCATCTTGGTCTGGATCGCCACCATCACGTTCTGCATCAGCGCCGGCGTCTTGTCCAACAGACTCTGCCCGGCCGAACTCTCGTAGAACTCGGCCATCGCCAGCACGTCTTCCTTGCTGAAGGTCTGCTTGTACAGATCCACGTACATCGGCCGCAGCTCCTTCCAGGACAGCGCCTGGCGCACCGTCTGGCTGGTCCGCTGCTCGATCCGCTGCAGCTGCGCCTGCTGCGTCGCGTCCAGCTGACGCTGCTGCGCCACCTGCTGGAACTGCTGGCGCTGCATCGCCTCGATCTGCGGCAGCATCGTATCGAGCATGCTCTGCGCCCGCGACGCGGCCAGCAGCCGGTTGATGTCGGCATCCGACGGCGGTGCGGCCAGGGCCGGCGCGATCGCGGCCAGGCCCAGGACCAGGGCCAGAGTGAGGCGGCTCAGGCCGCGGCGGGCCATCGGGCGGATCAGGGACATGGCGGAGCATCCTGCGTTGCGTGGACTGCGGAGAATACCTGCGATGGCGTCATCAGGCCGTAATTGAGGACGTTATCGACGATATCCACGCACGTTGCAGCCCCCCGGCCGGCGGGTCCTCCCCTTACAATGCCGCCCATGGGCAACGGGCCAGTCACCATCAGCGCGCACCTGACGATTCCGGACACGGAACTCGTCGAGCGGTTCGTGCGCGCCAGTGGCGCCGGTGGCCAGAACGTCAACAAGGTCTCCACCGCCGTCGAACTGCGCTTCGACGTGGCCGGCTCGCCTTCGTTGCCCGAGCCGTTGCGCGCGCGCCTGCTGGCCCGCCGCGACCGGCGCATGACCGGCGAAGGCGTGCTGGTCATCGATGCACAGCGTTTCCGAACCCAGGACCGTAACCGCGAGGACGCGCGCGATCGACTGGCCGCCTTCAT
This sequence comes from Stenotrophomonas sp. JAG2, assembly GCF_041080745.1. Classification (NCBI taxonomy): domain Bacteria; kingdom Pseudomonadati; phylum Pseudomonadota; class Gammaproteobacteria; order Lysobacterales; family Lysobacteraceae; genus Stenotrophomonas; species Stenotrophomonas sp. JAG2. Next base: position 252,866 of record NZ_JBEUMH010000005.1, read on the forward strand.
CCAGGCGGGGCTGAGCGTGCCGAAGGCACGCGTGGCCACCAAGCCGACCTACGGGTCGAAACTGCGTCGTCTGGACGCCAAAAAGGGGCGCGCGCAGATCAAGCGCGGGCGCACCACACGCAATTGGGAGTGATTGCTTGAACAACCGAAGTCCGTTGTTGCCGGTGGTTCCGCCGAACATGCCGCAGGTCAAACCGAACCGCTTCCTCCGCTGGCTGGCCCGCTGCACGCTGCGCCTGGGCGGCTGGAAAGTGACCGGGACCCTGCCCGATGTGCCCAAAGTGGTGTTCATCATCGCCCCGCACTCATCCAACTGGGACGGTTTCTGGGGCATGGCGGCGAAGATCGCGCTGGGCATGCAGGTCAAGGTGCTGGGCAAGGCCTCGCTGTTCTGGTGGCCGCTGGGCCCGCTGCTGCGCAGGCTCGGCGTCATCCCGCTGGACCGCAGTTCGCCGCAGGGCACCGTCGAGCAGGCGGTCAGCCTGATCCGCGGCTCAGACCGCCTGTGGTACGCGATCACCCCGGAGGGCACGCGCAAGGCCGTGCAGCACTGGAAGGCCGGGTTCCTCAAGATCGCGCGCATGGCCGACGTGCCGGTGCTGGCCGCCTATTTCCACTACCCGGAAAAGACCATCGGCATCGGCCCGCTGTTCCATCCCACCGGCAACGACGTGGCCGATATGGCCGCGATCCGCGAGTACTACCGGCCCTGGCAGGGCAAGACCCGCGGCACCGTCTGAGCGCCGCCGGGCGGGCCGGACGGGGTAGCCCCCACGGCCCGCACAGCCACGCGCCACGACCGGCACATGCCGCCTGCGGGCTTTGGGAGTAGGGTGATCGGCTGCGGGATTTTCCATCCCGCGCCCTCATCCAAGGAGCCCGTTTCATGTCGCGTACCGTAGTTTTGGCCGCTGCCATCAGCCTGGCGCTGGCGGCCTGTTCCGGCAAGGAGTCCACCCCCGTGACCGATACCCAGCCCGCGCCGACCCAGCAGCCGGCCGATGCCTCCGCCAACCCGCTGTTGAGCGCCAGCACGCTGCCGTTCCAGGCGCCGCCGTTCGACAGGATCAAGGACGGTGACTACCTGCCGGCCTTCAACGAAGGCATGAAGCAGCACCTGGCCGAAGTCCGCAAGATCGCCGACAACCCCGAGCCGGCCACCTTCGACAACACCATCGAAGCGCTGGAGCGCAGCGGCGAGACCCTGACCCGCGTGTCGCGCATTTTCTTCGGCCTGGTCCAGGCCGATACCAACGATGCACGCCAGAAGGTGCAGGAAGAAGTCGCTCCGAAGCTGGCCGAGCACCAGGACGAGATCAACCTCGACCCGAAGCTGTTCGCCCGCATCAAGACCATTTACGACCAGCGCGACGCGCTGGGCCTGGACCCGGTGCAGAAGCGCCTGGTTGAGCGTGACTACCAGGAGTTCGTGCGCGCCGGCGCGCAGTTGAACGATGCCGACAAGGCCTCGCTGCGCAAGCTCAACGTGGAAGAAACCACGCTGGCCACGCAGTTCCACACCCGCCTGGTCGCCGCGACCGCCGCCGGTGCCGTGGTCGTCGATGACAAGGCCAAGCTGGCCGGCCTGGACGAGGATGCGATCAACACCGCCGCCGCCGATGCCAAGGCCCGCAACCTCGAGGGCAAGTACCTGCTGCCGCTGCAGAACACCACCCAGCAGCCGGTACTCGGCTCGCTGAGCGACCGCGAGCAGCGCGCTGCCGTGCTCAAGGCCTCGGAGACCCGTGCCGAGAAGGGCGACGCCAACGACACCCGCGAGACCATCCAGCGCCTGGCCCAGCTGCGCGCGCAGAAGGCCAAGCTGCTCGGCTTCGAGAACTACGCCGCCTACAGCCTGGCCGACCAGATGGCCAAGACCCCGGCCGCCGCGCTCAAGCTGCTGACCGACACCGTGCCGGCCGCTACTGCCAAGGCGCGTGGCGAGATCAGCGAAATGCAGAAGGTGATCGACGCGCAGAAGGGCGGCTTCAAGCTGACCGCATCGGATTGGGACTTCTACGCCGAACAGGTGCGCAAGGCGCAGTACGACCTGGACGAATCGCAGATCAAGCCGTACTTCGAGATGGACAACGTGCTGCAGAACGGCGTCTTCTACGCCGCCACGCAGCTGTACGGCATCACCTTCAAGCCGCGTACCGACATCCCGACCTACCACCCGGACATGAAGGTCTACGAAGTGTTCGACAAGGACGGCACCTCGCTGGCCCTGTTCTACACCGACTACTTCAAGCGTGACAGCAAGTCCGGTGGCGCCTGGATGGACGTGTTCGTCGAACAGGACGGCCTGACCGGTGCCAAGCCGGTGGTCTACAACGTGTGCAACTTCACCAAGCCAGCCGCCGGCCAGCCCGCGCTGCTGAGCTTCGATGACGTGACCACGATGTTCCATGAGTTCGGCCACGCGCTGCATGGCATGTTCTCGAAGGTGAAGTACCCGTCCATCGCCGGTACCAGCACCTCGCGCGACTTCGTCGAGTTCCCCTCGCAGTTCAACGAGCACTGGGCGCTGGACCCGAAGGTCTTCGCCAACTACGCCAAGAACTACAAGACCGGCGAGCCGATGCCGCAGGCGCTGGTCGACAAGATCCTCAAGGCGCGCACCTTCAACCAGGGCTATGCGACCACCGAGTACCTCTCGGCCGCACTGCTCGACCTGGCCTGGCACACCCAGCCGGCCGACGCCAAGCTGCAGGACGTCGCTCCGTTTGAAGCGGCCGCGCTGAAGAAGTTCAAGGTCGACCTGCCGCAGGTGCCGCCGCGCTACCGCACCAGCTACTTCGATCACATCTGGGGTGGCGGGTATTCGTCCGGCTACTACGCCTACTTCTGGGCCGAAGTGCTCGACCATGACGCTTTCGAGTGGTTCAAGGAGAACGGCGGCCTGACCCCGGCGAACGGCCAGGTGTTCCGCGACAAGATCCTCTCCCGCGGCAACAGCGTGGAGCTGGCCGATCTGTACCGCGAGTTCCGCGGCAAGGATCCGTCGGTGGAACCGCTGCTGGTCAATCGTGGCCTGAAGTAATCGCGGCATCCCGGTAGGTACCGACCGTTGGTCGGTACGCCGGTGACTGGCCGATACGCCTGCCGCCGGCACACTGAAACGAAAACGGCAGGGGAAACCCTGCCGTTTTTTTTGGGGTTGCCGCCCCACCGACCCCGCGCATCACGTCCCTACGTGCACGCCTTCGGCGATCTCACTGCACCCCAGGTGATCCAGCGCGATCTCCAGCGCGTGCATGTAGCTCTGCGCGCAGTACCCGCGCGCCACGCCGATGCGCTGGCCCACATCCGCCGGCAGGCACGCCTCCGGGGCGCGCGCATCGTCGTCGTGCACTTCCACGTAGGCGTTGTGCAGATGCGGCAGCAGGCGCTGCAGGCGCGCGCTGTCCACGCACGCACCGGGATCGAGCAGGGTGACTTCGCCGCGGCTGTGATCGGCCACGCGCAGGGCGTCCAGCAGCTCCTGCTCCGAGCCACAGGCGCGTATCGCCACCGTGGTGCCCGCATCGATCGCGCGATGCACCAGGGATTTCAGGACCAGCGCCGGCAGCGGCTGCGCGGTACGGATCAGCTGCCCGGCCGCTTCCGGCCCACGGATGATGAAGATCGACATGGCTCAACCCTCCACGGCCTGCAGGCGATGGGCGGCGATCGCCAACGACAGGCGACACGCATCCTGGCGGCCGCTGCTGCACACCACCCGCGCGGCCGGGGCATGCTGCGGATGCAGGTGCTCGTCCAGCGCGTCGTCGTCGTTGCTGGCCATCTCGATGTACGGCGCCGGCAGGTCCTCCAGCGCGGTGCGCAGCGCTTGGCCATAACGGGCCCATTGCGGTGCATCGACCGCCGCGGTGGCGATCAGGACCAGCGCCGGGCGGCTGCGCTGGGCACGCTGCAGGCAGCGCACCAGGGCCGGCAGGGTGTCGCAGTCGCGGCAGGCCAGGCGGTGCCCGGCGACCCGCGCAGGCAGCGGCGACGCGTCCGGCACGGCGTTCGACGGTGTATGCCGGATCAGCAGGATGGTCATGGAACGTCTCTTCGAAGCGCCCTTCGGCGCGGTGTCGCCACGATGCGGCCGCGCCCCGTAAAACCGCGATGCCGACCCGGTCCGCCCGGCGTAAACAGTGCGTAGCTTTTTCGGACCCGGCCAGGGAACTTGCCCGCCTCCCGTCCGGTCACAGCCACACACTCCCTGGAGCGCCCGTATGGACACCCCCGCCGCCGCCTCTGCCCCCGCCGACCACCGCCTGCTGCGCTGGCTCAAGAAAGAAGCCCTGCCGCTGCTGGTCATGCTCGGCCTGCTCGCGGCGGCGCGCGACACCTTGGCCAACCACTACCAGGTGCCCAGCGGCTCGATGCAGCACACGCTGATGCCCGGCGACCGGGTGGTGGTGGACATGCGCGCCTACGGCGTGCGCCTGCCGTTCACCTCGGTGGAGCTGCTGCACACCGGCCAGCCGCAGCGCGGTGACGTGGCGGTATTCGATTCGCCGCAGGACGGCACCCGCCTGATCAAGCGTATCGCGGCTGTCGGGGGTGATCGGGTCGACCTGCACGACGGCCACTTGAGCATCAACGGCCATCCGCTGGCCCAGGCCGGCGTCGGCGAAATCGAAGACTTCGGCCCGCATCTGGCGCAGCTGGATCTGGGCCAGGGCGGCGGGCCCGACATCACCGGGCTGACCGTCCCGGCGGGCGAGGTGCTGATGCTCGGCGACCACCGCGGCAACAGCGCCGACGGCCGCTTCTTCGGCCTGGTCCAGGCCAGCGCGCTGTATGGCAAGGCCTCGCACGTCTACTACCGGCGCGGCGAAGGCCTGACCTGGCAGGCGCTGTAATCCCGGCCGTGATCTGAATCGATATCTGGATCGTCTCGATCCAGACCTATCAGGTTATGGATCGACCTGTCTGCGCTGCCTATCCTGAGCGCTGACTCCTCGCTCCGGCCCGTCCACGCGGGCCTTACCGGCATGAATGGCGACACCGCAGCGGTCCCCGACCGCAGCCCCCCGACAACCACCGCAGCGCCGGCCGGCGACCAGATCCATCAGGGCACCCCGGCCTTCCGGCGCACGGCGGCCGCGCTGTTCCTGGCCGGCTTCTCCACCTTCGGGCTGCTCTACACGGTGCAGCCGCTGCTGCCCGAATTCAGTCGCCACTTCGGTGTCTCCGCAGCCAACAGTGCGCTGACCCTGTCGCTGACCACCGGTCTGCTGGCGGTCTCCATGCTGATTGCGGGATTGATCTCCGACCGCATCGGGCGCCGCAGCGTGATGGTCGCGGCGCTGTTGGCGTCCAGCGTGTTGTCCGTCGCCACGGCGATGGTGGATGACTGGACCACGCTGCTGGTGCTGCGCACGCTGCTCGGCATCGCGCTCAGTGGCGTACCGGCGGTGGGCATGACCTACCTCGCCGAAGAAATGGACAGCCGCGCGCTGGGCCTGGCGATGGGCCTGTACATCGGCGGCAACGCGATCGGCGGCATGAGCGGTCGCCTCATCGCGGGCATCGTGGCCGACCACTGGGGCTGGCGCTGGGGCATCGGCGTGGTGTCGCTGATCGCGCTGCTCAGTACCGTGCTGCTATGGATCCAGCTGCCGCCGTCGCGCCACTTCCAGCGCCGCCGTGGCGGCCTGCGCGAACTGCCCGCGCGCTGGCGCAGTCTGTTCGGCGATCCCGGCCTGCCATGGTTGTTCGCCACCGCTTTCGTGTTGATGGGCGTGTTCGTCACCCTCTACAACTATCTCGGTTTCCACCTGCTGGCGCCGCCCTACGGCCTCAGCCAGACCGTGGTCGGCCTGATCTTCAGCGTGTACCTGGTCGGCACCTTCAGCTCGGCCTGGATGGGGCAGCAGGCCAACCGCCATGGCCGCAGCCGCGTGCTGGCGATCTGCTACGGGCTGATCGCGCTGGGCATCGTGCTGCTGGCGATGCCGTGGCTGGGCTGCATGGCCGCCGGCATCGCCTTGGTCACGTTCGGCTTCTTCGGCGGTCACTCGGTGGCCAGCAGCTGGGTCGGCAGCCGCGCCGGTGCAATGCGGGCCGAAGCATCCGCTTTGTACTTGTTCGCCTACTACCTGGGTTCCAGCGTCGCCGGTGTGCTCGGCGGCGTGTTCTACACGCACTGGGATTGGCTGGGCGTGTGCGGCTTCGTCGGCGTACTGACCGTGGCCGGTGGCGTGATCGCCTGGCGCTTGGGGCAACGCGTGCAACCGGGCACCGCCGCGCTCGCGCTCAGCCGCTGACACCCTGCAGCAGACGGGTGAAGTGCCCGATCAACGGTGACGCCGCGCCCCGCCGGCAGGCGACGTGCACTTCCGAACTGGCGGCACGATCACTGAGCGCGACGAAGCGCGCCCCGTCCACCTGGATATGGCTGCACGAGGCGGGCAGTACCGTCACGCCCAGGCCCGAGGCCGCCAGGCTGATCAGCGTCGAAGCTTCCCCGGCTTCCTGCACGATGCGCGGCGTGAAGCCGGCGCTGCGGCACAACGCGATGAAATGATCGTGGATGCCCGCGCCGACCTCGCGCAGGAAACCGACGAACGGCTCATGCGCGAACAGCCGTAGCGCCACCGCCGCATCCGCGGGGAGATCACGCACCAGCGGATGCTGGTCGTGCACCACCAGCGCCAGCGGATCACTGAACAGTTTGCGTGACATCAGCGGCGCGGGCAGGGCACGTTTGCGGATCAACCCGACATCCAGTTCGCCGGCCATCAGCGCATCGATCTGCTGCAGGGTGTTCATCTCGCGCAGCTTCAACTGCACCTGCGGGAACTGCTGGCGGTAGGCGAAGATCGCACGCGGAATCTGCGTGGACAGCGGCGTCGCCCGGGTCAGCCCGATGCGCAGCTCACCGGTTTCCCCGCGCTGCGCGCGCTGGGTCAGATCGATCGCGGTATCCACCCGCGCCAGCACCTCGCGCGCTTGTTCCTGCAGCACGCGCCCGGCATCGGTGAGTTCCACGCGGCGGTTCGCACGCAGGAACAACCGCGCGCCGAGCAGCGTTTCGAGCTGACGGATCTGCTGGCTGAGCGGTGGCTGCGACATCCCCAGCCGCTCGGCCGCCCGGCCGAAGTGCAGCGTCTCGGCGACGGCCAGGAAGTAGCGCAGGTGGCGGAGTTCGATGGACATGGGGCGTGCGTCAGCGCTCGGAATGACCACTTTCATCATAGCTGCGCGGACTGAACAGGTCCGGCTGGATCAGCTCGATGAACGCCCGCGCCTGCGGTGACAGGAACCGCCCGCGCCGCACGATCACCCCATAACTCCGCTCCGGGAACCACGCACTCATCGAGCGCGTCACCAGCTTCTCGCGGTCGGCATCGTGGAGGCAGAGCGCCGGCACGATCGAGATGCCCATGCCCATCGCGACGTACTGCTTGATCACTTCCCAGCCACCGACCTCCAGCGCCACGGTGTAGGGCAGCCGATGCCGCTGGAACACCTGGTCCACCAGCCGGTAGGTGATCTGGCGTTTGGGCGGCAGCACCAGCGGGTACTGCGAGATCGCCTCCAGGCTCAGTTCGCCGTGCGCCAGCGGATGATCGGGCGGGGCGATCAGCACCTGCTCGAAGCGATAGGCCGGGGCGTAGCTGAGGTCGGCCGGCACATCGGTCATCGAGCCCACCGCCAGGTCCGCCGCATCGCTGCGCAGCAGGTCGGTGCCGTCGGCGCTGATCGCGTTGTGCAGGGTCAGGCGGACGTCCGGGTGGCGCTGGCGGAAGCGCTCCACGATGCGCGGCAGCAGGTACAGGATGGTCGAGCTGTTGGCCGCGATGTTGAGCTCGCCGGCATCCAGCCCCTTCACCTTGTCGCGGAAGCTGGCCTCCAGCCCGTCCAGGTTCTCCACCAGCGGCAGCGCCATTTCATACAGCAGCTGGCCTTCGCGGCTGGGCACCAGGCGGCGCCCACTGCGTTCGAACAGGTTGACCCCGAGTTCGCGCTCCAGGGCCTGCAACTGCTGGCTGATGGCGGGCTGGCTGACGAACAGCGCCTCAGCTGCCCGTGAGACTGAGCCGAGGCGAACCGTCTGGCAGAACGCCCGCAGCGGCTTGAGCCGATCGGATTTGTAGGAAAACCGGGGACTTGGCGTGCGCGGCGTGGTCATGGTGTCATGAGTATAAGCACGCCTTATGTAAGCCATTGCAATAACTGCTTTGTCAAATATCGGCGCGGCGGCGCACGGTGGAGCTCAACCGCACCGCAGGAGTCCGCCATGTCCGCCGTCGCTTACGCCACCGCCCAGCCCACCCCCGCCGATGCACCGGCCACCCCCGGCATCGCCCTCACCACCCAGCTGGCGGGCCAGTCCGCGCTGCTGCCGGCGGGGGTACTGGCGCTGCTGGTGTCGCTGCACCGGGCGGTGGAGCCGGAGCGTCAGCGCCGGCTGCAGGCACGGGTGGCCCGCCAGGCGTTCTTCGATGGCGGCGGCCTGCCCGACTTCCGTGCTGATACCGCCGAGATCCGCAGCGGCGACTGGCAGGTCGCCCCGCTGCCGGAAGCGCTGCAGGACCGCCGGGTGGAGATCACCGGCCCGACCGACCCGAAGATGGTCATCAACGCGCTGAACTCCGGCGCCAAGGTGTTCATGGCCGACTTCGAGGATTCCACCGCCCCGGCCTGGCGCAACCTGCTGGCCGGCCAGCAGGCGCTGATCGGCGCGGTGCGTGGCGATCTGACCCACACCGGCCCGTCCGTCGATGGGAAACCGGGCAAGCAGTACACGCTGCGGCCGTTCAACGAGCAGGCCGTGCTGATTGTCCGCCCGCGTGGCTGGCACCTGGATGAGAAGCACGTGCGCATCGATGGCCAGCCGATCGCCGGTGGCCTGTTCGATGCGGCGGTGTTCGCCTTCCACAACGCCCGCACGCTGATGTGCAGGCAGCGTGGGCCGTACTTCTACCTGCCCAAGCTGCAGAGCATGGAAGAGGCGGCGCTGTGGGAGACCGCGCTGTCGCACATCGAGGGCATGCTCGGCCTGCCGCATGGGCAGATCAAGGTCACCGTGCTGATCGAGACCCTGCCGGCGGTGTTCGAGATGGACGAGATCCTGCATGCGCTGCGCGATCGCATCGTCGGCCTGAACTGTGGCCGCTGGGATTACATTTTTTCCTACATCAAGACCTTCCGCCGGCACGCCGACAAGGTGCTGCCCGAGCGCGGCCAGGTGACGATGACCCAGCCGTTCCTGAAGGCCTATTCGGAGCTGCTGATCCGCACCTGCCACCGCCGTGGCGCGCATGCGATGGGTGGCATGGCCGCGCAGATTCCGATCAACCACGACGCGGCCGCCAACGAGCAGGCGATGGCGCGGGTGCGGGCGGACAAGCTGCGCGAAGTCACCGCCGGCCATGACGGCACCTGGGTCGCCCACCCCGCGCTGATCCCGGTCGCGCAGGCGATCTTCGACGAACACATGCCCGGGCCGAACCAGCACCGCGTGCTGCGCAACGACGTGCAGGTCGGCCGCGACGACCTGATCGCCGCGCCCACCGGCACCATCACCCGCGCCGGTTTCGAGGGCAACGTCGAAGTCTGCGTGCGCTACCTGGCCGCCTGGCTGGACGGCAACGGCTGCGTGCCGATCCACCACCTGATGGAAGACGCGGCCACCGCCGAGATCAGCCGCAGCCAGCTGTGGCAGTGGCTGCATACCCCCGGCCAGCACCTGGACGACGGCACCGCCATCGACCTGGCCCTGCTCGACGCCACCCTGGCCCAGCTGCCGGCGCGGCTGGGCGATACCACCGCGCTGCCGGGCAGCGCCCGCATCCCCGAGTCCATCGCGCTGCTGGCCGAACTCAGCCGCCGCGAAGCGCTCACCGACTTCCTGACCCTGCCCGCCTACGACCGTCTCGACTGACCCCCCGCCATCCACCTGCCGTTACCGCATCCGTTCCCTTTGGAGATTCGACATGAGCACCCTGCAGACCGCCGAACAGATCCAGCACGCTTGGAACACCGACCCGCGCTGGGCCGGGATCACCCGCAACTACACCGCCGCCGACGTGGTGCGCCTGCGCGGCACCGTGCACGTGGAGCACTCGCTGGCACGGCTGGGCGCGGAGAAGCTGTGGACGTACCTGCAGGAGAAGGACTTCGTCAACGCGCTGGGTGCGCTGACCGGCAACCAGGCCATGCAGCAGGTCAAGGCCGGCTTGAACGCGATCTACCTGTCCGGCTGGCAGGTCGCCGCCGACGCCAACCTGGCCGGCCAGATGTACCCGGACCAGTCGCTGTACCCGGCCGATTCGGTGCCGGCGGTGGTCAAGCGCATCAACAACACCCTGCTGCGCGCCGACCAGCTGCACCATGCCGAGGGCAAGGATGACATCGACTTCCTGCAGCCGATCGTGGCCGATGCCGAAGCCGGTTTCGGCGGCGTGCTCAACGCCTTCGAACTGATGAAGGCGATGATCGAGGCCGGTGCGGCCGGCGTGCACTTCGAGGACCAGCTGGCCTCGGTGAAGAAGTGCGGGCACATGGGCGGCAAGGTGCTGGTGCCGACCCGCGAGGCGATCGAGAAGCTCAACGCCGCCCGCCTGGCTGCCGACGTGATGGGCGTGCCAACCCTGCTGGTGGCACGTACCGATGCCGAGGCCGCCGACCTGCTGACCAGCGATGTAGATGGCAACGACCAGCCGTTCACCACCGGCGAACGCACCGTGGAAGGCTTCTACAAGACCCGCAACGGCCTGGATCAGGCGATCAGCCGCGGCCTGGCCTATGCGCCCTATGCCGACCTGATCTGGTGCGAGACCGGCAAGCCGGACCTGGAGTTCGCCCGCAAGTTTGCCGAGGCCATCCACGCCAAGTTCCCGGGCAAGCTGCTGGCCTACAACTGCTCGCCCAGCTTCAACTGGAAGAAGAACCTGGACGACGCCACGATCGCGACCTTCCAGAAGGAGATCGCCACCTACGGCTACAAGTTCCAGTTCATCACCTTGGCCGGCTTCCACGCCCTGAACTACTCGATGTTCAACCTGGCCCACGGCTACGCCCGCCGCCAGATGAGCGCCTTCGTGGAGCTGCAGGAGGCCGAGTTCGCCGCCGCCGACCGGGGCTTCACGGCGGTCAAGCACCAGCGCGAGGTCGGCACCGGCTACTTCGACGCGGTGACCCAGGCGATCCAGCAGGGCCAGTCCTCGACCACCGCCCTGAGCGGCTCCACCGAGGAAGAGCAGTTCAACGCGGAACGGGCGGCCTGATAGCCCGGAAGGGAGGCCAGGGAAGGCCTGCAGGGCGGCCGGTCGGGGGACCTGCCGCCCTGTTCCGTAGTCCGGGCCCGTCTTCACATGGCCAGACACGGGAGAACCCACGCCGTTTCACGATGTTGGGGTCTGAAAGTCGGAAATGGGATAGGGCGCACAGTTTTGAGGAGTGCTATCCTCCATGGCTCACCAGGGGGCGCTGGAAAGCGGGTGTTCGGAAATGACCGGCAAGGGTGCGGCGGCGATCATGTGCGAACAGGAACCAGACATCGACCGAAAGGCGATGGCTGAGATCGTGCACGCCATCCTGAGCAATGGCGAGTCCGCATTGTTCTCCGAATTCGGCCGGCAACGCAAGCTGCCTTCAGGCACGCATCTGTTCCACCGCGGCCACGCCGGCAACACGATGTACGTGATCGTCAGCGGCTGCATCGAACTGGACTTCGGCGAAGACCTCGTCGTGAAGTCGCTCGGTCCCAATGAGTTCTTCGGCGAGCTGGGCCTGTTGATCGGCGATCACCAGCGCACGGCCGGCGCGCGTGCGGTCGAGGACAGCATCGTGCTGGAACTGGACCACGAGGATTTCCAGCGCCTGGTCGACCGCGATCCTGGTCTGCTCGCCTACTTCCTGCGCCGCACGATCATGCGCGTGGTCAGCAACGAGCAGGTGCTGATCCGCCAGCTGCGCCGCCGCAATCACGATCTCGAAACCGCGCTGGACAATCTCTACGTCACCACCCATCAGCTCACCCACACCCGCGAGCTGGTGCGCACCGATGAACTGACCGGCCTGCACAACCGGCGCGGTCTGGCGCTGTACCTGCAGGAATGCCGTGCCCAGGAAGACAGCGCGCCGCAGGGCCTGCTGCTGATCGACTGCGACCAGTTCAAGCAGGTCAACGACGTGCACGGCCACCAGGCCGGCGACCGCGTGCTGCAGAGCGTGGCCAACATCCTGCGCTCGGTGGCCACCGAGCCGGACGTGGCCTGCCGGCTCGGTGGCGACGAATTCTGCCTGCTGCTGCGCAGCGCCGACCAGGACAGCCTGCAGCACGCCGCCGAGTTCATCCTCAGCGCGGTGCATGGCCTGATCGGCCGCGCCCACGGCGTGCCGCATGTGTGCCCGGTCAGCATCGGCGTCTGCCTGATCGACCCGCGGACCGACTGGAGCGAGTGGTACGCCCGGGCCGACAATGCGCTGTACCAGGCCAAACGGCTGGGCGGCAACCGATTGCACTGGTCGCGATCAGCGACCGCCACACCCTGATCGGGAGATCGGCATGAACGGCGACAACGGAACGTCGACCCAGGCCCCGCAGATGCGGGCGCTGTTGTTCACCGATCTGTGCGACTCGCTGATCCTGGTGGAGCGCATCGGTGATGCGGCGGCGGCTGAGCTGTTCCAGGAGCATGACCGGCTGGTGCTGGCGTTGCAGCAGCAGTGGAACGGGCACCAGATCGATCGCTCGGACGGGCTGTTTCTGTTGTTCGAGCGGCCCATCGATGCGCTCGGATTCGCCCTGGATTACCACGCTGGCCTGGGTGCACTGGGTCGATCGCTGCAGCACCCCATCCGCGCACGCGCGGGCCTGCATGTCGGTGAGGTCATCCTGTGGGACAACAGCGCCGAAGCGATCGCGCTGGGCTCCAAGCCGGTGGAAGTGGAAGGGCTGGCAAAGCCGATGGCGGCGCGGCTCATGCAGCTGGCACGGCCCGGGCAGATTCTCGTGTCGGCGACGGCTGAGTCGATGGTCCGGCGTGCCGGCGTTGCGTTGCGCGATAAAAACAACGGACTGAAATGGACTTCGTTCGGACGCTGGCGATTCAAGGGCGTGGCGCAGCCGATGGACGTGTTCGGAGTGATGTCATCGGACATGCCATCCAGCGGTCGCCCCCGGGCGACGTCGAAGGCCGCCCGCGACCTGCCTTTTTGGCGCCAGCCAACGGCCATGGTGGCGGAAGCCACGTTGGCCGTCGCGCTGCTGGTGGGGGCCTGGATGATGACGCGGTCGCAGCCGGCAATCGCCTTCGCTGAGCGTGACTGGGTGGTGCTGTCGGATGTCACCAACCAGACCGGCGAGCCCATTTTCGATGACTCGCTGCGTCAGGCCGTGCTGCTGGGCCTGGAACAGTCGAAGTACGTCAACGTACTGTCCGACGGCAAGGTCCGCGAAAGCCTCGAACTGGCACGCGATCCCGTGGATGCCGTGCTGGATCGATCGCGCGCGGTGGACGTGGCGGTACGCGAAGGTGCCCGCGCGGTCCTGGTACCGAAGGTCATCCCGCGGCGTGGTGGATACGAGGTGCAGATCTCGCTGATCGATCCTGGCAAGGACGTGGTGATCCAGACGTACACGGCCCTGGCGTCCGGGACCGGCAACGCGGTGGAGGCGGTCGACAAGGTGATCGGCGAACTGAGAGCTGGACTGGGCGAATCCGTCGCAGGTCTGCAGCGGTCCATGCCGCTGCCCAGTGCCTCAACCGCCAGTCTGCGCGCCCTGCGCTCGTATGCGCTGGCCGAGACCGCACTGGGCGAGCGCCGTTTCAATGACGCGCGCAATCTGTATCAGACCGCGTTGGAGATCGATCCGGCGTTCGCGCTGGCCTATATCGGCCTGGCCAAATCGTTCGCGCGTACCGCCGATCGCAGCAGTGCGCGCGAGCAGCTGGAAAAAGCGCTGGCGTTGAAGGGGCGGCTGCCGCACCGCGAGCAGCTGTACCTGAAAGGCTGGCAGGCGGAGCTGGAGCCGGACGGGTGGCCGGTCGAGCAGTGGCGGGTACTCGCCGGGGTGTACCCGGATTTCTATGCCGGTCCTTCCAACACGTCCTGGTATCTGATCCAGGACAACCGCTTCCAGGAGGCAGAGCCCTTCGCCCGTGCGGCGTCCGTTCCCCAGGACTACCTGCGCATCTACCCCATGGTGCACCTCGCCCGCATCCAGCTGGCCCGCAACCAGTTCCATGAGGCGCAGAACACCCTGCAGCAGGCGCGTACGCTCCGCCGCGACGGTATCGACGACACCCAGGTGGATGTTCTGGTCGGCCTGCGCCGGTATGCAGAAGCCAGGCGCCTGGTGGAGCGCATGGGCAAAGGCGAGGACGCCCTGCAGGACCTGATGCATCTTCGAGCAAAGGTGCTGCTCGCCGCCGACCAGGGAGACTGCGACGCCATGCGTTCGGCCGTGCGCCAGGATGCCGCGAAACCGGGCCTGGCGGATTACCAGATTCATCAGAAGCTGGTGCATGCCACCGTCGAGACGCTGTGCGGGGGGGCCAACAAAGGCACCTTGTCTGCGACCGCAACGCAGCTGATTCCCATGTTGAAAGAGCGCGATCATCCCAACATCGCCGACCGCAGCCTGCAGTTGCTGGCGCTGGTCTACCTTGCGCAGCGCCAGGGCCAGCATCCGTTGGCCGACACACTTTTGCGCGACAACGCGGCTCTGCTGGAACGCCAGCACAGCCCGGTGGTCGCCAAGTGGCGGCGCATCGTGTCCTCCAATGCACTGCTGATCGATGGCAAGGCCGATGCGGCGGTAGAAATGCTGCAGCCGCTGCTGGACGGGTCCGAGCCGGTGCAGGCGCATGTCGTGCTGCTGCAGGCCAGGAGGGCACAGCAGGATGGGGCGGGCGTCCTGCAAGAGCAGCAATGGCTGGCCACGCATCGTGGGCAAGCCATTGCCGAGGTGGCGGCGATCCAGGTCTGGCAGCCGTTGAACGCGCATGACGTGGCCACCTGGTCCGTGCCGGTCAACGCGACCGGCATGCAGTGAGGCGACCGTCAGCTGATGGTGTCGCCAACTTTGCCAGCTTCGAAACAGAACACCACCGTCATCGACGCGGTATGCGTGCTCAGATAGGTTTCCAGTTCGCTGCGCAGGGCGAGCAGTTCCGAAGGCGTGGCGAGGTCCACGACAGCCAGGCAGTCGGTACAGCCGTCGGGGTCGATGCCGATCGAGGCAAGCGCTGCCGCGCCATCGGCGGAAAACAGCGTGCGGAACGCCGTATCGCCAATCAGATGGTCGAGCAGCAGCATGGCTTGGGTCGGGGTGAGCTGGGCGGGAGCAGGCGTCATGGTCGATTTCCAGGGCAAGAGAGTGTTCTATCGGCACAAGCGCTCCCCGGTTGAGCACAACGCACCGGCGGAGGCCTCTGTGTGCGGTCACCGCACATCGGGATAAGCTTACCTCTGCATTACGACAGGAAGATCGATGCGCGTTCGCCGCTGTACCCATCTACTGCTGGAGCCGCGCGAAACCGTCTCGTTCGGCCTGCAGGCGCTTCTGCGTGGCAACACCGAGGCCAACAGCACCCATGTCTGGCTGGCGCTTGCGGGGCACCTGGATGGCCCGGTGGAGATCGACGCCGGGCAAAGCGAACTGCTTGGCCGCACCAGCGCAACGCAGTGGCGGACGTTGTCCGCGCAGGACATGGCCGATCCCCGCTGGGGCCAGTTGCTGAGCAACGGCCTGCTGCTGGGCGATCAGCCGGAACACGCAGACCTTCTGGCGCGCGACCAGCGGATCAAGGACGCACATTGGTGGCCGCTGTCCGCCGTGGCGCACCGGCACTCGCGCTGGCAGGGCGTGGACAGCGTTTCGGACATGCGCGGGCAGGGCCTGGATACCGCAGTCGGTCTGCGCAGGACGCTGGGTGCGCCGCCGCCTGCCGTGCATCCTCTGGAGGGCCAGTACCAGCCGCTGCCGAACGTGCAGGAATCCCCGTTCGATGCCCTGCTGGCGGCCAGAACCACCTGTCGCAACTTCGATCCCGGGCGTGCGCTGCCGCTCCCGATGCTGGCCCAGCTCCTCCAGCGCAGCGTCATGGCCCACGCCGCGCTGCAGGTCGAGCAGGACATGCTGATCCTGAAGAAAAACGTCCCTTCGGGCGGGGGTCTGCACCCGACCGAGGTATGGCTGCTGGTACAGCGCGTCGACGGGCTCGCGCCCGGCCTCTACCACTATCACGCGCTGGACCACGCGCTTCTGGCGTTGCCATCGCCGCCCGTTCCCACGCTGCCATCGCTGGCTCGCACCATGGTATCGGGGCAGGAATGGTTCGCCGATGCGCCGGTCCTGATCGTGCTCGCCCCTCGTTTTGGACGCAGCTTCTGGAAGTATCGCAACCACGCCAAGGCGTATCGTGCGCTCACGCTGGACGCAGGACACATCTCGCAGATGGTGTACCTGGCGGCCACGGAAGCAGGCCTGGGTGCTTTTGTGACCGCAGCCATCAACGAAGGTGACGTGGACCAGGCCTTTGGCCTGGATGGCGTGGAACAGGGCGCGCTGGCGATCTGCGGTGTGGGCTACCGTGCGGTAGAGCGCAGCACGGCCGAATTTGATCCGGCCGGCCGCAGTGCGGGTAACTACCCCGCCTCGAAATCCACCAGCACCGCGCCATCACCCACTTGATCCCCGGCCTTGACCCGGTAACCCTGCACGGTGCCATCGGCCGGTGCCTGCAGCGTGTGCTCCATCTTCATCGCCTCCAGCACCAGCAGCGGCGCGCCGCGTTTGACCGCCGTGCCCGGTGCCACCAGGGTGGCAACGATACGGCCCGGCATCGGCGCGACCAGGCTGCCGGCATCGGCGACGGACTGGTCCGCTTCGCTGACGGGATCATGCAGGGTGAAGCGATGCACGCCCTCGCTGCCGAACAGGTAGAGCTCATTGCCATCGCGGATGACTGTGGCACGGTGCAGCTGCTCGCCGATCTGCACGCGCAGCGCATCACCGGCCAGGCGGCCGCTGCCCTGCAGTGCGTTGCCGTCCATGTGGACGGTCCACTGTTCGCTCGCGCCCTGCACGGCCACGCTGCGCTGTGCACCCCGGTGCTCCAGCGTCAGCGCGCGTGCGGCGGCCGCGCCAAGGCGCCAGCCATCCTGGGCCTGCCACGGCGAGTGCGGGTCACGCGCGTCACGGCGGGCGGCGTCGCTGGTGGCCACGCCGGCAATCGCGGCCAGCGCCCAGAGCGCCGGATCGCTGTCGCCGTCGTTGGGGGCCAGTGCGGCCTGCTCGCGCTCGATCAGCGCGGTGTCCAGCTTGGCCTGGGTAAACGAATCGGTCATCACCAGCCGGCGCAGGAAGGCGGCATTGGTGGTCACGCCGACCACTTCGCACTCGGCCAGCGCCTGCTGCATGCGGCGCAGCGCGGCATCGCGGTCGACGTCCCAGACGATCAGCTTGGCGATCATCGGGTCGTAGAACGGGGTGATCGCATCGCCCTGCTCGACACCGGCGTCCACGCGCACGTGTGCGGTGTTGGCCGGCAGGCGCAGGTGGCGCAGGGTGCCGGTAGACGGCAGGAAACCGCGGTCGGCGTCTTCGGCGTACAGGCGTGCTTCGAGTGCATGCCCGCGGATCTGCAGCTGATCCTGCTGCAGCGGCAGCGGCTCACCGCTGGCCACGCGCAGCTGCCACTCGACCAGGTCGGTGCCGGTGATGCACTCGGTGACCGGGTGCTCCACCTGCAGGCGGGTGTTCATTTCCATGAAGTAGAAATCGCCATCGGGCCCGGCGATGAACTCCACCGTGCCCGCGCCGACGTAGTTGACCGCGCGCGCGGCATCGACGGCGGCCTTGCCCATCGCGGCGCGGCGCTCGGGCGTCATGCCCGGGGCGGGCGCTTCTTCGAGCACCTTCTGGTGGCGGCGCTGCACCGAGCAGTCGCGCTCGAACAGGTACACCACGTTGCCGTGGCTGTCGCCGAACACCTGGATCTCGATGTGGCGCGGGCGCTCGACATATTTTTCGACCAGCACGTGGGCGTTGCCGAACGCCGACTGCGCCTCGCGCTGGCAGCTGGCCAGCGCCTCGGTGAAGGTCGCGCTGTCATCCACGCGGCGCATGCCCTTGCCACCGCCGCCGGCGCTGGCCTTGATCAGCACCGGGTAGCCGATGCTGTCGGCCTGCTGGCGCAGGAACTCGGGGATCTGCTCGTCGCCGTGGTATCCCGGGGTCAGCGGCACGCCAGCCTGCTGCATCAGTGCCTTGGCCGCGCTCTTGTCGCCCATCGCGCGGATCGCCGCAGCGGAGGGGCCGATGAACACGATGCCGGCGTCGGCGCAGGCCTGCGCGAAGCCGGCGTTCTCCGAGAGGAAGCCGTAGCCGGGATGGATCGCCTGCGCGCCGGTGCGGCGGGCGGCCTCCAGGATGGCGTCGCCGCGCAGGTAGCTCTCACGCGCCGGCGCCGGGCCGATCGCAATGGCCTCGTCGGCCAGGCGAACGTGGCGCGCGTTGCGGTCGGCGTCGGAGTACACCGCCACGGTGGCGATGCCCAGGCGCTGGCAGGTAGCGATGACGCGGCAGGCGATTTCGCCACGGTTGGCGATCAGGATCTTGGTGAACATGGTGGTCTCGTTGCGCGGGCCAGGGGCGGCGGTGCCAGGCGGCACCGCCCGTGCATTACATGCGGAACACGCCGAAGTCGGTCTTCTTCGCCGGGGCGTTGAGGCTGGCCGACAGCGCCAGGCCCAGCACACGACGGGTGTCGGCCGGATCGATCACGCCGTCATCCCAGAGGCGGGCGCTGGCGTAGTACGGGTGGCCCTGCGATTCGAACTGCTCGCGGATCGGCGATTTGAAGCCGTCTTCTTCCTCGGCCGACCACTGCCCGCCCTTGGCTTCGATGCCATCGCGCTTGACCGTGGCCAGCACGCTGGCGGCCTGCTCGCCGCCCATCACGCCGATGCGTGCGTTCGGCCACATCCACAGGAAGTTGGGCGAGTAGGCGCGGCCGCACATGCCGTAGTTGCCGGCGCCGAACGAGCCGCCGATCACCACGGTGAACTTGGGCACCTTGGCGCAGGCCACGGCCATCACCAGCTTGGCCCCGTCCTTGGCGATGCCGCCGTGCTCGTACTTGCGGCCGACCATGAAGCCGGTGATGTTCTGCAGGAACACCAGCGGAATGCCGCGCTGCGTGCACAGTTCGATGAAGTGCGCACCCTTCAGCGCGGACTCGGAGAACAGGATGCCGTTGTTGGCGATGATGCCCACCGGGTAGCCGTGCAGATGCGCGAAGCCGGTGACCAGGGTGTTGCCGTAGCGCGGCTTGAACTCATCGAAACGCGAATCGTCGACCAGGCGCAGGATCACTTCGCGCACGTCGTAGGGCTTGCGCGTGTCGGCCGGAATCACGCCGTACAGCTCGTGGGCCGGATGCCGCGGTTCCATCGGGGCCTGCACCGCCAGCGCCGGCTCGGGCTTGCGCCAGTTGAGCTGGGCGATGATCGCGCGAACCCGGGCCAGCGCCTGCAGGTCGTTGTCGGCCATGTGGTCGGCGACGCCGGAGATGCGCGTATGCACGTCGGCACCGCCCAGTTCCTCGGCGGTGACCACTTCACCGGTGGCCGCTTTCACCAGCGGCGGGCCGCCGAGGAAGATGGTGCCCTGCTCGCGCACGATCACCGTTTCATCGCTCATCGCCGGCACGTAGGCGCCACCGGCGGTGCAGCTGCCCATCACGCAGGCGATCTGCGGGATGCCCTGCGCGGACAGGTTGGCCTGGTTGTAGAAGATGCGGCCGAAATGATCGCGGTCCGGGAACACCTCGTCCTGCAGCGGCAGGAACGCACCGCCGGAATCCACCAGGTAGATGCAGGGCAGGCGGTTCTGTTCGGCCACTTCCTGCGCGCGCAGGTGCTTCTTGACCGTCATCGGGTAGTAGGTGCCACCCTTGACCGTGGCATCGTTGGCCACGATCACGCACTCCACGCCCGAGACCCGGCCGATGCCGGCCACCACGCCGGCGCTGGGGATCGGATCGCCATACATGCCGTGCGCGGCCAGCGGGGCGATCTCCAGGAACGCGCTGCCCGGATCAAGCAGGGCATCGATGCGGTCGCGCACCAGCAACTTGCCGCGTGCGGTGTGCTTGGCGCGTGCCGCTTCGCTGCCGCCCAGCGCTGTCTGCGCCAGGGTGGCGCGCAGGTCGTCGACCACCGCCTGCAGTGCGGCGCGGTTGGCCTCGAAGGTGTCGCTGCCCGGTTGCAGCTGGGTGCTCAGTACGGTCATGGCAGGGCCCTTACTTGGTGCGCTGGAACAGTTCGCGGCCGATCAGCATGCGGCGGATCTCGGAGGTACCGGCGCCGATTTCATACAGCTTGGCATCGCGCCACAAACGACCTGTCGGATACTCGTTGATGTAGCCGTTGCCGCCGAGGATCTGGATCGCCTGGCCGGTGAGCCAGGTGGCCTTCTCGGCCGAGTACAGGATCGCGCCGGCCGCGTCCTGGCGCGTGGTGCGGCCCTGGTCGCAGGCGCGTGCCACCGCATACACATAGGCGCGGCAGGCGTTGAGGCCGACGTACATGTCGGCCAGCTTGGCCTGGATCAGCTGGAAGGTGCCGATAGCCTCGCCGAACTGCTTGCGCTCGTGCACGTACGGCATCACCACATCCATCGCCGCGGCCATCAGGCCGAGCGGGCCACCGGAGAGCACCACGCGCTCGTAGTCCAGACCGGACATCAGCACCTTGACGCCACCGCCGACCACGCCGAGCACATTGGCTTCGGGCACTTCGCAATCCTGGAAGACCAGCTCGCAGGTGTTGGAGCCGCGCATGCCGAGCTTGTCCAGCTTCTGCGCCGTGGAGAAGCCCTTCATGCCCTTTTCGATCAGGAACGCGGTGATGCCCTTGGCGCCGCCATCCGGATCGGTCTTGGCATAGACCACCAGCACATCGGCATCCGGGCCGTTGGTGATCCACATCTTGTTGCCGTTGAGCACGTAGTGATCACCGCGCTTGTCCGCGCGCAGCTTCATCGAGACCACGTCCGAACCGGCGCCCGGTTCGCTCATGGCCAGCGCGCCGACCAGCTCGCCGCTGCACAGGCCGGGCAGGTAGCGCCGCTTCTGGTCTTCGTTGCCGTTCTTGCGCAGCTGGTTCACGCACAGGTTCGAGTGCGCGCCGTAGGACAGCGCGATAGCGCCGGAGGCACGCGAGATCTCTTCCATCGCCACCACGTGCGCGAGGTAGCCCATGCCGCTGCCGCCGTATTCCTCTTCCACGGTCAGGCCGAGCAGGCCCTGTTCGCCGAGCTTGCGCCACAGCGCATTGGGGAACAGATTCTCTTCGTCGGCCTGGGCGGCCAGCGGCGCGATTTCAGCGGAGGCAAAATGGGCCACGCTCTGGCGCAGCAGGTCGATCTCTTCGCCGAGATCGAAGTTCATGGTCGGGACGTGCATGGGCGACTCCGCAACAACAAGGGATGGGACGCGCCGGGAGGGATGGACGGGCTGACAGGGCCGTCCCGCGGGCGATGTACCCCCAGCGTAGCCGGGTTCGACAAAGAAGTGAACACAAATTCAAAAATTGAACATAGAATCAACAAATGGCCTATAAACGCTCCGCCCTGATGGAAGAACGCCTTGCCGGCGCCCGCGAACGCATCCTGCTGGCGACCCGTGCGCTGGTGGCCGCCGGCGGCTACCGCAATGCCCCGGTGACCGCCGTGGCCGCCGAGGCCGGGGTCTCCACCGGCCTGATCTACCGGCACTTCCCGTCCAAGGCCGAGCTGTTCGTCGAGGTGCTGACCGCCGCCGTCGAGCACGAGCTGCGCATCTTCGAGGCGATCGCGGCCGAGCCGCTGCCCGCGCCGGAGCGCCTGCGCCGCGCGATCACCGCCTTCGTGCGGCGCGCGCTGGCCGGCCCCGGGCTGGCCTATGCCTTCATCGCCGAGCCGGTCGACCCGGAAGTGGAAGCCGAGCGCATCCGCTGCCGCCGTCTGTTCGGCGATGTGTTCCGGCGCATCGTCGCCGATGGCGTGGAGGCAGGCACCTTCCCGCAGCAGGACACCCATGTCGCCGCGGCCTGCATCGTGGGCGCGTTCACCGAGGCGCTGGTCGGCCCGACCGCACTGAGCCGCGACGCGCATGGCGACGAAGATGCGCTTGTCGAGTCGATCTGTGTTTTCTGCCTGCGCGCCGCCGGCGCCTGAGCCGCGCGGATGCTGCATTGCGACACCGGCAGGTCGCTTGCGCAGCGCCGCCGACGCTGGTCATACTCCGGCGACAAGCCGTGGTCCAACGACTACCAGCCAGGGGTATAGAGAGTGCGGAATTACGACCTCGAGTTCCTGAAACGCTTTTCCATGGTCATCGCGCTGCTGATGGCCATCACACTTGGCCTGATCCTCTTCGCGGCCTACCTGCATACCAGCATTCCCCCGGAAGTCTCGCCGATGGCGGCCAAGCGCACCGAACAGCGCATCGCGCCTGCCGGTGCGGTCTATGCGGGCAGCACCGGTGCCGCCGCGCAGGCCGCCGCTCACGCTGCCGCGCTGGTCAAAGCCGCCTCACAGGTGGCCTATGGCGGCACCACCGACGGCAAGGTGATCTACGACAACCTCTGCACCGCCTGCCATACCAATGGCGTCGGCAAGGCGCCGACGCTGGACCATGGGCATTGGGATGCGCGCATCGCCCAGGGCAAGGACACGCTCTATAAGCATGCCGTGGAGGGCTACACCGGCCCGGACGGTGGCATCATGCCGCCCAAGGGCGGTAATCCGGCGCTGACCGAGGAGCAGATCCATGCCACGGTGGACTGGATGCTCGCCAACCTGAAATGACGGCTTTGCCGGATCAGGCCACCGACGCCGCCGAAGGGCGGCGTTTCACTTTATATGGTTAGCCTTGTCGCACTTCCCTGGAGTCCTGCTTCCGATGCGCCGTACCCCCCTCGTGTTCGCCCTCGCGCTGGCGTTGTCCGGCGCGGTCCATGCCGTCCAGCCGCAGCCCGCCACCTCGCCGCAGGTGCGTCCGGCGCCGACCACGTCGGCCACGGTCACCCTGACCGCGCCGCCGACCGACTGGCGCACGCTGGACGGCCAGCAGGTCCGCATCGCCGCGCCGCTGACCCTGGCCGGCACCGATGGGCTGTCGCGGTTCGGTGAGCTGACCGTGGCCTTCGGCGGCCGCCTCTGGCAGCCGAGCGAAGTGGCCGCACCGGGCACGGCGGGGCATGCGCAGGTGGTGGCCGACAACCTGCATCGCCGGCTGGTGCTCGATGATGGCAGCGATGCCCGCGATCCCGGCCCGGTGGCGTACCTGCCGATGGCCGCCAACCTGCGCACCGGCATGGTCCTGCGCAATGTCGAAGGCATCGTCCGTATCGATCCCAAGGGCAACACCCGCCTGCAGGTGACCCGTCCGTTGAACCTGCCCACGCTGGAGCGCCCGACGGTGCCGGTGGTGGCGGGCGCCCTGCACGTGGCGGCGTTCAACCTCGAGAACTTCTTCAATGGCGATGGCCAGGGCGGCGGTTACCCGACCCTGCGCGGCGCGCGCACCCTGGCCGAGCACCAGGCGCAGAAGGCCAAACTGGTGGCGACCATCAACGCCCTCGGTGCCGATGTCGCCGCGCTGATGGAACTGGAGAACGATGGCTACGGCCCGCAGTCGGCGATCGCACAGCTGGTCGACGCGCTCAATGCGGATCGCGGCAAGGAGGCCGACTGGCGTTTCATCGATGCCAAGCAGGGCCCGGGTGACAACCCGATCCGGGTCGGCATCATCTACCGCGCCTCGCGGGTGACCCCGGTCGGTGCCCCCGCCGTGCTGGAGCAGGAGCCCTTCGGCGAGCGCAGTCGTGTGCCGCTGGCGCAGGCTTTCCGCGCCGGCAAGGGCGCGCCATTCGTGGTCGTGGCCAATCACTTCAAGTCCAAGGGCTGCTCGGAAGCGACCGGCGCGGACGCCGACCAGAAGGACGGCCAGGCCTGCTGGAACGCCACCCGCGTTGCCTCGGCCGCGCTGCTGGACCAGTGGCTGGCGACCGATCCGACTGGTGCCGGCACCCGTGATGCGGTGCTGCTGGGCGACTTCAACGCGTACGCGATGGAAGACCCGATCCGCACCCTGCACGCCGCCGGCTGGCGGGATGCGTTCGCGGTGGCGAAGGTCGAACGGCCTTACAGCTATGTCTACAACGGCATGACCGGCCGGTTGGACCACGCGTTGTTGAGCCCGGGCATGGCGCAGCGCCTGCGCGCGGCAGCGGAGTGGCACATCAATGCCGATGAGGCCGACGATGTCGGCTACCGCGACCGCAACGAAGCCGGCCCATGGCGCAGCTCGGACCATGATCCGCTGCTGCTGGGGTTTGATCGCTGATACCGCACGGGTGTGCCGGCACGCCCGGTCACCGTCGCGTTGCCCGGGTAGTGCCGGCCGCTGGCCGGCACCACATCAATCGGTTACCACGTGCCCCACGCGATCAACCCGATCGCCACCACGGCCAGCGCCAGCCCGACCCGGTTCCACACGCTGGTGCGCTCGCCGAAACCGACGATGCCCACCAGTGCACCCAGCACCACCACGCCGATGTTCATCCCGGCGAACACCACCGCCGGGCTGTCCGGCAGGTGCTGGTGGGCGCGCACGTAGAACAGGATGTTGCCGAAGTTGAGCAGGCCGAGCAGGGCGCCGCCGACCCCGTTGCGCCACTGCAGGCGGGCGATGCCGCGCAGGTGGCGCCATAGCTGCAACGCCAGCATCAGCACGAAGGCCAGGCTGAAGCTGGCCAGCAGCGCGGCCATCGAGGGCGTGCCCGACAAGGCCACCTTCTTCAGCAGGATGTCGACCAGGGCATAGCCCACCCACACTGCCAGCAGCCACGGCCAGGCCCGCCCGCCGGTGGGCTCGGCCGCCCCGGCGCGCGGGCGCACGCTGATGCCCAGGATCGCCAGCAGGCCCAGGCCCAGCCCGGCCAGCTTCCAGCCGTTGGCGGTCTCGCCGAACACCAGGAACGCGGCCAGCAGCGAAAGCAGCAGCGACAAGCGCTGGGCTACGTCGCTGCGCACGATCCCGGCGCGGGTCACCGCGCGGGCCATCATCAGGAAGATCGCCGGCAGTGCCACGGCCAGGCAGAGCAGGGCAGCCCACGGCGCATGCGCGCTCTGCAGCGAGGCCAGCGAGGGCTGCAGCAGCACCGCGCTGAGCACGCTGGCGACCAGGTAATTCCAGGTCACCACCTGCGGCATGTCCAGCCGCTGGCGCGGCGCCAGCTTCAGCAGGACCGAGACCAGCACGCTGCAGAGAACGCTGAAAACCAGATAGTGCATGTACGGATCCGGCGGGGGCGGCGGTGAAGCACGCGGAGGGACGGTATTATGACGCCATGCACAATCCCCCATTTCCCCAAGAAAGCGGTGCGCTGACGCTGGACGGACCGGTCGGTCCGCTGGATGTCGTGGTTGATCTGCCCGAGGCCGATGTCGCGGTGCAGCCGGTGGTGGCGATCGTCTGCCACCCCCTGTCCACCGAGGGCGGCAGCATGCACAACAAGGTGGTGACCATGGCCGCGCGCTCGCTGCGCGACCTGGGCATCGCCACCGTGCGCTTCAACTTCCGCAGCGTCGGCGACTCGGCCGGCACGTTCGACAACGGCGTGGGCGAGCAGGACGACCTCAAGGCCGTCGCCGCCTGGGTGCGTGCACAGCGGCCGGGCCAGGCCCTGTGGCTGGCCGGTTTCAGCTTTGGTGCGTACGTCTCGTTGCGCGCCGCCGGCGACCTGCAGCCGACCACGCTGATCTCGATCGCGCCGCCCGCCGGGCGCTGGGACTTCGACGGCATGCAGCCGCCGGCCCAGTGGCTGGTGATCCAGGGCGAGGAAGACGAGATCGTCGATCCGCAGGCGGTCTATGACTGGCTGGACGGTCTGGATGCACCGCACGAACTGGTGCGCATGCCCGACACCAGCCACTTCTTCCACCGCAAGATCGTCGACCTGCGCGGCGCGCTCATCCATGGCGTCAAGCAGTGGCTGCCGAATCCCGCCCCCGACGCGGCCCCCGACGCGACATGAGCGACACGGTGATGACCCCGTCGCAGCGCTACGCCGATGGCGTGGCCCGGGGCGAATGGCAGAACGACCCGGCCCAGCACGCCGCCCTGGCCGAGCTGGATCGCATCCATCTCGCGCTGGTCGACAGCGCGCAGGACGGCTGGCTGGATCGCCTCTCCGCATTCTGGAAGAAGCCCGAACCGGTCAAGGGCCTGTATTTCTGGGGCGGGGTGGGGCGCGGCAAGACCTTCCTGGTCGATCTGTTCTATGACGGCCTGCCGATCGAACAGAAGTACCGCACCCATTTCCATCGCTTCATGCGCGGCATCCACGAGCGCCTGCGCGAGCACCAGGGGCAGAGCGATCCGCTCGCGAAGATCGCCCAGGAGTGGCGCAGCAAGCTGCGCGTGCTGGTGCTGGACGAGTTCTTCGTCACCGACATCGGCGATGCGATGCTGCTGGCGCGCCTGCTCGAGCGCATGTTCGCCGAGGGCGTGACCCTGGTGACCACCTCCAACACCGCCGTCGAGAACCTGTATCTCAACGGCCTGCAGCGCGACAGCTTCATGCCCGCGATCGGGCTGCTGCAGACCTACTGCGTGGAGCTCTACGCCGAAGGCACCGAGGACTACCGCATGCGCGCGCTGACCCGCTCGCCGGTGTACCAGTCCCCGATCGATGCCGGCAGCGACGCCTGGCTGGCCGGCCGCTGGGCCGAGCTCAGTGGTGGGCAACCGGCCAAGGCGGGCAACATCGAGATCGAGGCGCGCAAGATTCCGGTGCGCGGCCGCGGCAAGAGCATCGTCTGGTTCGATTTCAAGGCGCTCTGCGAAGGCCCGCGCGGCCCCTCGGATTACATCGAGATCGCGCACGAGTTCAACACCGTGCTGCTCGGCGACATCCCGCACTTCGACACGCTCAACGAAGATGCCGCGCGCCGCTTCGTCAACCTGATCGACGAGCTGTACGACCGCCACGTCAACCTGGTCTGCACCGCGACCGATTCCCCCGTGGCGCTGTATTCGGGCGTCCGCCTGCAGGGCGCGTTCGAGCGCACCGCCTCGCGCCTGATCGAAATGCAGAGTGCCGAATACCTGGGTACCCCGCACCGCGCGTAAATCCACGCCGGGCTTGGACAGGCCGTGATGTAGATCCACGCCATGCGTGGATGCTCTCTACAACGGCGGCAACACCAACGCGTCCCCGCGCGGCTGTTCGTGCGCGATCGGCGCGGCCGCGTCCTCGTCGCCGTCCATCACCATCATCGCCAGCGGCTTGCCCTGGTAGCGCACCTCCAGCGACTGCTGGATCGCATCCAGCGCCAGCACCTGCGTGCACAGCGACCGGGCCTGCGCCTCCAGCGCCTGCCCGCGGACGTCCATGCGACGCTCCAGGTCGGCCTCCATCTTCTCGGCGCGCGCCTCGATCCGATCCGAGCCGCCGGTCAGCATCGTCCACAGCACGCCGCGGGCGAGCGAGCCGGACACGCTCTCGGCCGCGTCCTGCACATGCCGGTCGAAGCCCTCCTCGAACACCGCCTGCTCCCAGATGCCGCGTCCCAGGGTGCGGGCCACATAGTCGTGGGCACCGCGACGCAGTCGCTCGACCCGTCGCTGGGTGCCACCGCTGCCGGTCATGATCTCCACCGTGGCCCCCAGCGCATCGAAGGCGATATCCGTGGCCTCCCCGGCCACCCCGGCCACGGCAGGCACCAGCTGGCGGGTGCCCCATTCGAGTTGGCGCAGCCGCTGGGCGTCGGCGTCGCTGACCGGGATCGGCTGGCGGTCGATGTTCAGCTCGCCATCGTGGAAGAAGATCTCGGCCGGCACCTGCCCGCGGTTGCGCAGCCAGATGCCGCCGCTGTCCACCAGTACGTTGTAGGGCGTGCTCACCCCGCACTGGCGCGACGACAGCTCCGGCGCCTTGCTCTGGCCGGCAGCGGCGGTGCCAGCCAGGGTCAGGCCCAACATCAGACATCCGGTCAGGGGCAGGCGCATGGTCGCGTTCATATAAAGGAGACGCATCGGAGGGTGGCACCCCGGGGCGACCCCGGCGCGGGTCGGAAGTCACCCTGGTCGGCGGCGATTCGTTAGGGCCATGTGAGCGTCCGTTGTTCTGTTTTCGAGGAGGACAATCCGGTCATCCGGCCTTGACTGCGCACTCGGTTTCGACAGGTCCAGACCGTTCGTCGGACGCCCTTCAGGCCCGGTCCTTGCGCCGCAAGGGATTAGGGAAATTCACTACATTTGGCGTTGACGACACCTGGTACCCCCACTATCTTGTGGCCGTCGGTACCGCCGACCACAAGTCGACGGGAGTATTGCCTTCACGCCGATGGCCTGAAGACCTACTGACAACCGCACGAAGTACAGCGTGTGGTGCCGGTCGCAGGATTCTCCGGGGGGAGAGGACCGGTGACGCAGGGGAACCGCCCGCAGGCTTGCCTGCACGGGTCGCGGCTCCTGCGACGCCGATAGTCCACCCTGAGCATCTCTGCATCGGTTCCGGCGCCTGCCAGGCAGACCCCGCTGTACCACCCCAAATCACGCCAAGAGGAAAACGCCGTGAGCACCGAAACCAGCGCAGCTATCGATAAGGAAAGCGAATTCCTGCTGACCTCGCCGCCCACCGCGACCGCCATGAGCGTGACCAAGCGCAACGGCACGACCGAACTGGTGGACCTGAACAAGATCGTGCGCGCCGTACAGCGCTGCTGCGAAGGTCTGCATGCGGTGGATCCGATGCGCGTTGCGACCCGGACCATCTCCGGCCTGTACAACGGCGCGACCACCCAGGAGCTGGACGAACTGTCGATCCGCACCTCGGCGCTGCTGATCGGTGAAGAACCGGAATACGGCCGCCTCGCCGCGCGCCTGCTGGCCAACTTCATCGCCAAGGAAGTGTCCGGCCAGGAAATCCATGCGTTCTCGCAGTCGGTCGGCCGCGGCCACGAAGTGGGCCTGATCAACGCGCGCCTGCTCGACTTCGTGCAGATCAACGCCCGCAAGCTCAACGACGCGATCGATCCGTCGCTGGACCTGCATTTCGATTACTTCGGTCTGCGTACCCTGTACGACCGGTACCTGCTGCGTCATCCGCACACCCGCAAGGTGATCGAGACCCCGCAGCAGTTCTTCCTGCGCATCGCCAGCGCGCTGAGCGAAGACGTGCCGGAAACCCTGGCGCTGTACAAGCGCATGGGCAACCTGGATTACCTGCCGTCCAGCCCGACGCTGTTCAACTCCGGTACCACGCATGAGCAGCTGTCCTCGTGCTTCCTGCTGGATTCGCCGCAGGATTCGCTGGAGTCGATTTACGCCAAGTACGGCGACATCGCGCAGCTTTCCAAGTTCAGCGGCGGCATCGGCGTCAGCTACAGCCGCGTGCGTTCGCGTGGTTCGCTGATCAAGTCGACCAACGGTCATTCCAACGGCATCGTGCCGTGGCTGAAGACCATGGATTCCTCCGTGGCGGCGGTGAACCAGGGCGGCAAGCGCAAGGGCGCGGCCTGTGTGTACCTGGAAACCTGGCACGCCGACGTCGAGGATTTCCTCGAGCTGCGTGACAACACCGGTGACGAATCGCGCCGTGCGCACAATCTGAACCTGGCCAACTGGGTGCCGGACCTGTTCATGCAGCGCGTCGAGGCCGACCAGGAATGGTCGCTGTTCGATCCGAGCGTGGTGCCCGAGTTCACCGATCTGTTCGGTGAAGCCTTCGAGCAGGCCTATCTGCAGGCCGAAGCCCAGGGCAAGGCCCAGCGCACGATCTCCGCACGCAAGCTGTACTCGCGGATGATGCGTACCCTGGCCGAGACCGGCAACGGCTGGATGACCTTCAAGGACAAGTGCAACCGCGCCAGCAACCAGACCCTGCGTCCGGGCAACGTGATCCACCTGTCCAACCTGTGCACCGAAATCCTGGAAATCACCTCGGCCGAAGAGACCGCGGTGTGCAACCTGGGCTCGATCAACCTGGGCAACCATTTCGACGCCCACGGCGAGTTCGATTTCGACAAGCTGGCCGACACCGTGCGCCTGGCCGTGCGCCAGCTCGACCGCGTGATCGACCTGAACTTCTACCCGATCGAAACCGCCCGCCGCGGCAATCTGCGCTGGCGTCCGGTCGGTCTGGGCTGCATGGGCCTGCAGGACGTGTTCTTCCGCAAGCGCCTGGCCTTCGACAGTGCCGAAGCCCGCGCGCTGTCGAAGAAGATCGCCGAATCGATCTACTTCCACGCGCTGGAAACCTCATGCGAGCTGGCCCAGGAACGCGGCAAGCACCCGTCCTTCGCCGACACCCGTGCGGCCAGCGGCGAGCTGCAGTTCGATGCCTGGAACGTGGTGCCGGAAGACACCGCACGTTGGGACGCGCTGCGTGAGCGCATCAAGGAACACGGCCTGCGCAATTCGCTGCTGATCGCGATCGCCCCGACCGCGACCATCGCCTCGATCGCCGGTTGCTACGAGTGCGTCGAGCCGCAGGTGTCCAACCTGTTCAAGCGCGAAACGCTGTCCGGCGACTTCCTGCAGGTCAACCGTTACCTGGTGAACGAGCTGAAGAAGCTCGGCCACTGGACCCCGGAAATGCGCGACGCGATCAAGCTGGCCGAAGGCTCGATCCAGGGCATCACCCAGATCCCGGAAACGCTGCGCCACGTGTACCGCACCGCCTGGGAACTGCCGATGCGTTCGCTGATCGACATGGCCGCCGACCGCGGCGCGTTCATCGACCAGTCCGCCTCGCTCAACCTGTTCATGGAAAGCCCGAACATCGGCGCGATGTCCTCCATGTACATGTACGCCTGGAAGCAGGGCATCAAGACCACGTACTACCTGCGTTCGCGCCCGGCGACCAAGATCGCCAAGACGACCGTCAGCAGCTACACCCCGGTCGAAGCCGTCGCCTGCTCGCTGGAAAACCCGGAAAGCTGCGAGGCGTGCCAGTAAACAAGGTGTGCCGGCCCACCGGGCCGGCACCGCCGGGTGCACCGACGGACGGTCGTTGCCTACCCGGGAACACCGGTTCCGCCGGAAAATCACACATTCGGTAGCTACCGACCGTTGGTCGGTAGTCGCCAAGAAGGACGAAACACCATGGCCGACAAGCCGAGTCAAATGCTGCTCGATCCAGGTTTCGAACTGACGTTGCGCCCGATGCGCTACCCGCAGTTCTATGACATGTATCGCAACGCGATCAAGAACACCTGGACGGTCGAGGAAATCAATTTCCAGATCGACATCAGCGACCTGCACGGCAAGATGTCGCCGGGCGAGCGCCACCTGATCCACCGCCTGGTCGCGTTCTTCGCCACCGGCGATTCGATCGTGTCCAACAATCTGGTGCTGAACCTGTATCAGCATCTGAACGCGCCGGAAGCGCGCATGTACCTGTCGCGCCAGCTCTATGAAGAAGCGCTGCACGTGCAGTTCTACCTGACCCTGCTTGACAACTATCTGCCGGATCCGGACGAGCGCGCCAAGGCGTTCGACGCGGTGGAGAACATCGATTCGATCAAGAAGAAGGCCGACTTCTGCTTCAAGTGGATCGATTCGATCCAGAACCTGAAGCGCATCGAGACCCGTGACGAGCGTCGCCAGTTCCTGCTCAACCAGATCTGCTTCGCGGCGTGCATCGAGGGCCTGTTCTTCTTCGCCGCCTTCGCCTACGTGTACTACTTCCGTTCGCGCGGCCTGCTCAACGGTCTGGCCTCGGGCACCAACTGGGTCTTCCGCGACGAGAGCGCGCACATGGAGTTCGCCTTCGAGTGCGTGGACGTGATCCGCGAGGAAGAGCCGGACCTGTTCGACGATGCGATGAAGCAGGAGGTCTACGACATGCTGGCCGACGCGATCGAGTGCGAAGTGCAGTTTGCCGAGGACGTGCTGTCGGGCGGCGTGGCGGGCATTTCGACGCGCGACATGCGCCAGTATCTGCAGCATTGCGCGGACAATCATTTCCATCGCCTGGGCATGGAAAAGAAGTACAACGTGCGCAATCCGCTGAGCTTCATGGAGCTGCAGGACGTGCAGGAGCTGACCAACTTCTTCGAGCGTCGTTCCTCGGCCTACCAGGTGGGCGTGAAGGGCGAAGTGTCGTTCGACATGTCGTTCTGATCTGACGCTTACGTCGTGATTCCGAAAAGCCCCGGACATGTTCCGGGGCTTTTTGTTGTGCTCTACGCGACCAACCACCCCCCTGTCGTATCATCCGCGCCACCCCACAACACTCCCGGCCCCCGCCATGACCCCCATCCCTGAGACCATCCCGCCCATCGAAGTCCGCATGGCCGAGATCGTGTTCCCCAACCACACCAACCACATGGGCACCCTGTTCGGTGGCCAGGCGCTGGCGTGGATGGACAAGGCGGCGTTCCTGGCCGCGGCCCGCTACTCGCGCCGCACCGTGGTCACCGCGCGCTCGGACCAGGTCGATTTCAAGCTGCCGATCCGCATCGGCCAGATGGTCGAGACCGTCGGCCGCATCGTGGAGGTCGGGCGCAGCTCGATGAAGGTCGAGGTCGAACTGATCGCCGAGGACCTGCACAACGGCGAGCGCAAGCTCTGCACGCGCGGGCACTTCGTGATGATCGCGCTGGATGCCGACGGCCATCCGACCACCGTTCCGCCGCTGCCGGGCGACATCCCGGGTCCGTGAGCGGCCAGCGATTGCCTCTCCGCGCCTGCGCCCCCATCTGCTGATCATGAGCACCCCCCTCGCCGAATTCATCGACCGCGCCCAGCGCCTGTTCGTGCTGACGGGCGCCGGCTGCAGCACCGATTCGGGCATTCCGGATTACCGCGATGCCGATGGGCAGTGGAAGCGGACGCCGCCGGTCACCTATCAGGCCTTCATGGGCGAGCTGGCCACGCGCCAGCGCTACTGGGCGCGCAGCCTGCTGGGCTGGCCCCGGTTTGGCTGGGCCCAGCCGAACGGCACGCATGCCGCGCTCGCCGCGCTGGAGGCCCGTGGCCAGGTCGAGCTGCTGCTCACCCAGAATGTCGACCGCCTGCATCAGCGGGCGGGCAGCGAGGCGGTGATCGACCTGCATGGGCGGCTGGACCAGGTGCGCTGCATGGGCTGCGAAGCCCGCACCCCGCGCGAGGCGTTCCAGCACCGGCTGCTGGCGCTCAACCCCGGCTGGGAGCACCTTGAAGCCGGGCAGGCGCCTGACGGCGATGCCGATCTGGAGATGGATTTCTCCGCCTTCCAGGTGCCGGCGTGCCCGCTGTGTGGCGGCGTGCTGAAGCCGGATGTGGTGTTCTTCGGCGAAAGCGTGCCGCGCGAGCGGGTCGCGACCGTCCACGCGCATCTCCAGCAGGCCGATGCGGTGCTGGTGGTCGGCTCCTCGCTGATGGTCTATTCCGGCTTCCGCTTCGTGCAGGCCGCGGCCCAGGCCGGGCTGCCGATCGCCGCGCTCAACCGCGGCCTTACCCGCGCGGACGCGCTGTTGAGCTTGAAGGTCGACCAATCCTGCGCCGACGCGCTGGCCTTCCTGCTGCCAGGAACCGCCGCCGCCTGAGCCGCTACGAAACACTGATCCATTGGCACGGTTGCCTCCGCCGCCGCACAGGAGTGCAATGGCGCCCGGTTCCATTTCCTCTTCCCGAGTTCCCCCCTTGAGCCAGCTCTTCTCCTCCATCCCCTTCGGCCCGCTGACCCTGCCCAACCGCATCGTGATCGCGCCGATGTGCCAGTACTCCTGCGTCGACGGCCTTGCCAATGACTGGCACCGCATCCACCTCGGGCAGCTGTCGCAGTCCGGCGCCGGCCTGCTGATCCTGGAAGCCACCGCCGTGCTGCCGGAAGGCCGCATCAGCTGGGCCGACCTGGGCCTGTGGGATGACGCCACCGAAGCCGCGCTGGCCTCGGTCGTGGCCTCGGTCAAGCAGTGGTCGCCGATGCCGCTGGGCGTGCAGCTGGGTCACGCCGGCCGCAAGGCCTCGGTCAACAAGCCGTGGGAAGGCGGCGGCGCGATGGACCCGTCCGATCCGCGCGCCTGGCCGACGGTCGCGCCGTCTGCGCTGCCGTTCGCCAAGACCGATCCGACGCCGACCGAACTGGATCTGGCCGGTATCGATGCGGTGGTCGAAGCCTTCGCGGCTGCGGCCCGTCGCGCCGAACGCGTCGGCATGGACCTGATCGAACTGCATGCCGCGCACGGGTACCTGCTGCACCAGTTCCTGTCGCCGCTGAGCAACCGCCGCGAGGATGAGTACGGTGGCTCGCTGGAAAACCGCATGCGGCTACTGGTGCGCGTGTTCGACGCCGTGCGCGAGGCCGTCTCCGATCGCATCGCGGTCGGTGTGCGCATCTCCGCGAGCGACTGGGTGGCCGGCGGCTGGGATATCGAACAGACCACGACCCTGGCGCACGTACTGGATGCGCGCGGCTGCCAGTTCCTGCACGTCTCCAGCGGTGGCAACGACCCGCGGCAGCAGATCCCGCTGTCGCCGGGCTACCAGGTGCCGTTCGCGCAGGCGATCAAGGCGCACAAGCTGCGCATGCCGGTCATCGCGGTGGGCCTGATCACCGAGCCCTCGCAGGCCGAATCGATCCTGCGCCACGGCCATGCCGATGCGATCGCGCTGGCCCGCGGCATCCTCTACGACCCGCGCTGGCCGTGGCATGCCGCTGCGGCACTGGGCGATTCGGTCGCCCCGGCCCCGCAGTACCTGCGCTGCGAACCGCGCGAAGCGCGCGGTGTGTTCATCGCGCCGGAACGCTGACACGCTGACGGGAGTGCCGGCCGCTGGCCGGCCTCCGGGTGACCCTGCACTCAGCCGACATCCACCCGCCACGCCGGCGGCAGCCCCTCGATGATGTGCTGCATCAGCGCCCGCACCTTGGGCGTCAGATCACGGCGATCGCTGACGCACAGGAACAACCGCATCGGCTCCGGTGAGGCCTGGGTGCTCGCCGCATCGCCGGGTTCGAACAGCGCCTGCAGCTCGCCGCGCGCGAGATAGGGCGCGGCCACGAACGCCGCCAGCCGGGTGATGCCGCCGCCGGCCACCGCCATCGCGGCCAGCGCATCGATGTCGTCGCTGACCAGCGCCGGGTTCACCTCGGTATCGAATCGCATGCCATCGCGCACGAAGCCCCACGGCAGGTAACGCCCGTCCAGCGGGTAGCGCAACAGCAGGCAGCGATGCTCGCGCAGCGCCTCCGGTGTGAGCGGAATGCCGGCCCGCGCCAGGTACGACGGCGCCGCGCAGAACACGAACGGCACCTGCGCGATCGGCCGCGCCACCAGGCCTTCCTCCAGCTGCGGCTCGATCCGGATGCTGACGTCCACGTCTTCGTGCGCGTGGTCCACGCTGCGGTCGGTGAGCAGCAGTTCGA
Organism: Stenotrophomonas sp. JAG2; assembly: GCF_041080745.1. Classification (NCBI taxonomy): domain Bacteria; kingdom Pseudomonadati; phylum Pseudomonadota; class Gammaproteobacteria; order Lysobacterales; family Lysobacteraceae; genus Stenotrophomonas; species Stenotrophomonas sp. JAG2. Next base: position 288,236 of record NZ_JBEUMH010000005.1, read on the forward strand.
TCGCCAGGCGCCGGAACCGGGCCTGCAGCGCGGGCAGCAACGGCGCCAGGGCGTGCCGGCCGAACGCGGTGCTGCTGGCGATCCGCAGCCGGCCTTCGGGCGTGGCATCGAGGTCGGTCACCGCGGCCTGGGCGCGCTGCAGGTCGCGCTCGATATGGCGCACCTGGGCCAGGTACAGCGCGCCGCGTTCGGTCAGGGCCAGCGTGCGCGTGGTGCGGTTGAGCAGGCGCACGCCCAGATGGGCCTCCAGGCGGGCGATGTTCTGCCCGACCGCCGCCGGGCTGACCCCCAGCGTGCGCGCGGCCGCGGCCAGGCTGCCGGCATCGGCGGTCCGGATGAAGCTGCGGATTGACTGGAGAATGTTCATGCTGGCCGCCATTCTCGCGCTCCATTGGAAAGAATTTCTTTATAAAGCGCCAAGCCCATCCGGTCTACCCGCCCCGGCGGCGGCTGCTTATCGTGCCTGTCCCGCAACCGCCAGGTTGCCCGCTCGCCCGGCTCTGTTGCCCGGGCGACGCCGCTTCCGCGCTGTGCCGCCCCCGCTGCCGTCGCGTCCTGCGCACGGCCTGGCCGCCTTCCCCGGAGATGCACATGAACCCAGCGCTCGCCCCCCTCGATACCGACCCGCAGGAAACCCAGGAATGGCGTGAGTCGCTGGAGGCGGTCATCCACGCCGCCGGCCGCCCGCGCGCGCATTACCTGATGGACCAGCTGAGCGAGCTGGACACGGCCCGCCACGGCGACCTGCATGGCCGCGTGTGGACGGCCTACACCAACACCATTCCGGTCGAACGCCAGCCGGCCTATCCGGGCGACCTCGGCATCGAGCGCCGCCTCAACGCGATGATCCGCTGGAACGCGATGGTGATGGTGCTGCGCGCCGGCAAGCACTCCAACGTGGGTGGCCACATCGCCACCTACCAGTCCGCGGCGGTGCTGTACGACGTCGGCTTCGATCACTTCTTCCGTGGCCGCACCGATACCTTCGATGGCGACATGATCTACATCCAGGGCCACTCGGCGCCCGGCATCTACGGCCGCGCGTTCGTCGAAGGCCGCATCGCGCCCGAACGCATGGACAACTTCCGCCGCGAATCCGACCGCGACGGACTGTCCTCGTACCCGCACCCGCGGTTGATGCCGGACTTCTGGCAGTTCCCCACGGTTTCGATGGGGCTGGGCCCGCTCACCGCCGCCTACCAGGCGCGTTACATGCGCTACCTGGAGTACCGCGGGCTGAAGGAGCACCAGGGCCGCAAGGTCTGGGCCTTCCTTGGCGATGGTGAAATGGACCAGCCCGAATCGCTGGCCGCCATTTCCGTGGCCGGCCGCGAGCGCCTGGACAACCTGGTGTTCGTGGTGAACTGCAATCTGCAGCGGCTCGACGGCCCGGTGCGCGGCAACGCCAAGGTGATCCAGGAACTGGAAGGCACCTTCCGTGCCGCCGGCTGGAACGTCATCAAGGTGATCTGGGGTGGCGGCTGGGATGCGCTGCTCGCCAAGGACAGCACCGGCCTGCTGCGCCAACGCATGATGGAATGCGTGGACGGCGACTACCAGACCTTCAAGTCGCAGAACGGTGCCTACGTGCGCGAGCATTTCTTCGGCAAGTATCCCGAACTGCTGGCGCTGGTCGAGGACCTGAGCGATGACGACATCTGGGCACTCGCCCGCGGCGGCCACGATCCGCAGAAGGTGTATGCCGCCTACGCGCAGGCCGTCGCCGGCAATGGTCGGCCGAGCGTGATCCTGGCCAAGACGGTGAAAGGCTTCGGCATGGGCGAGGCCGGTGAAGGCCAGAACATCAACCACCAGCTCAAGAAAATGAGCGCTGACGCCGTGCGCGCGTTCCGCGATCGGTTTGACCTGCCGGTCAGCGACGACCAGCTGGAGGACATGCCGTACCTGCGTCCCGCACCGGGCAGTGCCGAAGAGCGCTATTTCGCACAGCGTCGCCACGCCCAGGGCGGCCAGCTGCCGGCGCGCGTGACCCATGTCGATCCGTTGCCGGTGCCGGCGTTGTCGGCCTTTGCCACCCAGCTGCAGGGCAGTGGCGAGCGTGGCCAGTCCACCACGATGGGCTTCGTGCGCATCCTCACCACGCTGCTCAAGGACCCCGAACTGGGCAAGCTGATCATTCCGATCGTGCCCGATGAATCGCGCACGTTCGGCATGGAAGGGCTTTTCCGCCAGATCGGCATCCACTCCTACCTCGGCCAGCTGTACACGCCGCAGGATGCCGGCCAGCTGAGCTATTACAAGGAAGCCAAGGACGGCCAGATCCTGCAGGAAGGCATCAACGAGTCCGGTGCGATCTGCTCGTGGATCGCCGCCGGTACCGCCTACAGCAACCACGGCCTGGCCACGATTCCGTTCTACATCTTCTATTCGATGTTCGGCCTGCAGCGCGTCGGTGACCTGGCCTGGGCCGCTGCGGATGCGCGCACCCGTGGCTTCCTGCTCGGCGCCACCTCCGGGCGCACCACGCTGATGGGCGAGGGCCTGCAGCACGACGACGGCCACAGCCACGTGCTGTCCTCGGTGATCCCGAGCTGTGTGTCCTACGACCCGACCTACAACTTCGAACTGGCGGTGATCATCCAGGACGGCCTGCGCCGGATGTACGTGGACCAGGAAGAGATCTACTACTACATCACCGTGCTCAACGAGGCCTATCCGCACCCGGCACTGCCGGAAGGCAGCGAAGCCGGCATCCTCAAGGGTCTGTACCTGCTGCACCCGGCTGTCGCCGACAGTGACCCGGCGCTGCGCGTGCAGTTGATGGGCAGCGGCGCGATCCTGCGCGAAGTGGAAGCCGCCGCCACCCTCCTGCAGCAGGATTTCGGCATCGGCAGCGACGTGTGGAGCGCCACCAGCCTCACCGAACTGCGTCGTGATGGCCTGGCGGCCGAGCGCTGGAACCTGCTGCATCCGCTGCAGGAACCGCGGGTGCCGTATGTGCAGCAATGCCTGGCCGCGCACCCGGGCCCGGTGATCGTCGCCACCGACTACATGAAGATCGTCGGCGACCAGATCCGCCCCTTCATCGATGACCGCCGCTTTACTGCGTTGGGCACCGACGGCTTCGGCCGCTCGGACACGCGCGAGTCACTGCGTACGTTCTTTGAAGTGGACCGCCACTTCATCGTGCTCGCCGCGCTCAAGTCGCTGGCCGACGAGGGTCGGATCGAACGGGCCCAGCTGCAGGTGGCGATCGACCGCTATGGCATCGATGTGGAGAAGGTGGATCCGGCGGCGGTGTAGTCGTTGGGCGGTGACGGCGCGGCGACGCTGCCAGCCGCGCCAGACACTCACGCCGGGCCGCCATAGATGCATTCGATGCCGTGAGCTGAGTCACGGCATCGGCATCACCGTTCACGATAGCGTGGTGACACGGTAGCGGAAGGGGCACATCGGTAATGCTGGCAGTGATGCTTCGAGGCAGGGCGTGGGCGGCCTGCGCAAGGCGGATGGTGATCAGCCTTGTGCTGTTTGTGGGTATCCCGATGCCGATCGCGATGTCGGTCGAGCTGCCCCTGTTTGATTCGCTGACGCAGCTGGATCGTGCCGCGCCGATTGCTCCGGTCCAGCAGCGACTGGCGGCGATGCGCAGCGCTTACGCACAGGCTGCGCCGGTCAGGATGGAGCGCTCGCAGTGCCTGGCGCAGACGGATGAGCGTCTGGAGGACCTGTTCCAGGCCACTGCGCTGATCGCGTTCTATGCCAGGGATACCAGCTCCCTGGACCGCCTCCAGTGCCTGCACGATGCCCTGGTCACCCGTGGCCAGGCCAGCGCGGCGCATCACCGGGCGCTGCGGGGCACATTGATCTCGCTTCAGCAGTTTGAACGTGCCAACACCGTGGGGGCGGCGCTGGCCGATGCCGGCGCGCCGTTGCCCACGATCCGCGGCAGCATCCCGCAAGGCAAGCCGCTGCTGGGCTTGATCAGCGTCGATGAGGCAGAACGCGTGGCACTGTCCGACGACGGGCTCCGGGTGGTCGCGATGGTGCATCCATACTGCGGCTTTTCCCGCCGCGCACTGGAGGCGATCACCACCCAGGCGCAGTACGCATGGCTGCGACCGCATCTGCAGCTGGTGGTGCCGATCGGGCAGCAGTGGCCGGGGCAGGAGCTGATCGACTGGAACGCGGCGCATGCCGGACTACCGATGCGGCCGATGGTGGTCGACCCGGCATGGGCGGGCTTTGAGCGGAATGAGACACCTGCGTTCCATCTGGTCCGCGAGGGCACGGTGATCGCCACCGTGACCGGGTGGCGGGGTGAAGGCGCGGAGTTGGGTGCCATCCGTGCGGCGTGGGATGCCGAGCAGCGCTGACTTCCCCGCGCCCTTGGTTGCATCTGAGAGCATCGTCCGCACATCGGCGGTGCTCGCTTACACTGGTCGGATGCGCCCCGATTCCATCCTCACCCTGTCATGCCCGGACCGTACCGGGATCGTCTACCGTGTGTCCGGCCTGCTGTTCGAGCTGGGCTGCAACATCCTCGATGCCCAGCAGTTCGGCGACGACGAGAGCGGCCGGTTCTTCCTGCGCGTGCATTTCGACCGTGCCGCCGAGCAGTCACTGGGCGACGTGGAAGTGCGCATGGCCACGCTGGCCGCCGAGTTCGGGATGGACTGGCAGCTGCATGACGCCCGCCGTCGTGCGCGCCTGCTGGTGCTGGTGAGCAAGCAGGGGCATTGCCTCAACGATCTCCTGTTCCGCGCGCACAGCCGGCAGCTGCAGGTGGACATCGCGGCGGTGGCCTCCAATCACGAGGACTTCGCCGCCCTGGCCGGCTCCTACGGCGTGCCGTTCCATCACCTGCCGGTCAACGCCGACAACCGCGCCGTGCAGGAGCAGCAGATCATCGACCTGGTCGAACGCGAGCAGATCGACCTGGTGGTGCTGGCGCGCTACATGCAGATTCTGTCGCCGCGCCTGTGCGAGGCCCTGGCCGGGCGCGCGATCAATATCCATCACAGCTTCCTCCCCAGCTTCAAGGGCGCGCAGCCGTACCACCAGGCGCACGCGCGCGGGGTCAAGATCATCGGTGCGACCGCGCACTACGTGACCCCGGATCTGGACGAAGGCCCGATCATCGAGCAGGACGTGGCGCGCGTGGACCATGCGATGACGCCGCGCGACCTGGTGCGACTGGGCAGCGATACCGAATCGCAGGTGCTGGCCCGCGCGGTACGCCGGCACGTGGAGCATCGGATCCTGCGCAACGGGCATCGCACGGTCGTGTTCCGCTGACGGGGTGTGGTGCTGCCTGCGCTTTGATCCGGTAGGTACCGACCGTTGGTCGGTACGCTTTCTGGCCGGCGCCCAATTCGCCCATCAGACAACCGCGATCTTCGCCTTCGCCAACGCCTCACGCACCATGCCGTCATTGGCCTCGGTGACCGGCCGGGTCAGGTCCCAATGGAATTTGACCCGGAACCCGGACTTCACCGCGTCCTGGGCGCTCCACAGCACGCAGTAATCGCGCGCCAGGCCGCACACATGCACCTCGCGGATGCCGCGCTCATGCAGCCAGCCCGCCAGTCCGGTGGCCGGGCGGGTGCCGTCGGGGCCATGGTTCTCACGGAAGGCGCTGTACGAATCCACCGCGCGTCGGGTGCCCTTGCGCAGGATCAGGTCGGCTACGTTCCAGTCCACGCCCGGGTGCAATGCAGCGCCCGGGCTGCCCTGCACGCAGTGGTCCGGCCACAGGGTCTGCGGCTGCGCGTGCAGCAGGATCGCCTCGAACGGCAGGTGTCCCGGGTGCTGGCTGGCGAACGAGGCATGGTCGGCCGGATGCCAGTCCTGGGTCGCCACCACGGTGCGGTAATGGCGCTCGGCGAGCACCGCGGCGATGCCCGGCACGATCGCATCGCCGTCCACGCAGGCCAGCGCGCCACCGGGCATGAAGTCCGGTTGCAGGTCGATCACGACCAGGGCGACATCGGCAGGGTAACGGCTCATGGCGACTTCACGACGGTGGGGGCGCCCAGTCTAGCCGACGCCCCCGCAACGGTCAGTCGGCGTTGCCCTGCCGGGAGGTGCCATCGCCGTAATACAGCACCCCCAGCTTGATCCGCTCGCGTCCGGTCTCGCGGCGGTGGCGGTTGGCGTCGCGCAGCGAGTACACGCAGCCGCAGTATTCCTGCTGATAGAACTGCTCGCGCTTGCTGATCTCCACCATCCGCGCGGCGCCGCCGCCCTTGCGCCAGTTGTAATCCCAGTACTGGATGCCCGGGTAGTGCGCGGCGGCGCGGTGGCCACAGTCGTTGATCTGGTTCATGTCCTTCCAGCGCGAGATGCCCAGCGAGCTGCTGATCACCTGGAAGCCATGTTCGTGCGCATACAGCGCAGTACGCACGAAGCGCATGTCGAAGCACATCGTGCAGCGGATGCCGCGCTCGGGCTCGTTCTCCATGCCGCGGGCACGCGAGAACCACGTGTCGGTGTCGTAGTCGGCGTCGACGAATGGCACGCCATGCTTCTCGGCGAAGCGGATGTTCTCCTGCTTGCGCAGTTCGTATTCCTTCACCGGGTGGATGTTGGGGTTGTAGAAGAAGATCGTGTAGTCGATACCGGAGGCGGTGATCGCTTCCATCACCTCGCCCGAGCACGGTGCGCAGCACGAATGCAGCAGCAGCTTGGTGTGCCCATCGGGCAGGGACAGGGTGGGACGGTCGATCGGTGTCAGCGGGGGCGTGTTCATGGGTCTCTCGTCGACCCCACCGCCGGCAACGGCGGCGATGGGGTCCTTGGGGCAGTCTACAAAGGGCAGATCAGGCGGCGTCGGCGTCTGCGGTTTCCTCGCGCAGCTCGCGCGCAGCGGCCACCAGTGCTTCCAGCGCGGCACGGGTTTCCGGCCAGCCACGGGTCTTCAGGCCGCAATCCGGGTTGACCCAGATCTGCTCGGGACGCAGCACCTCGGCGGCCTTGCGCAGCAGTGCCAGCATCTCGGCCTTGTCCGGCACGCGCGGGGAGTGGATGTCGTACACGCCCGGGCCGATCTCGTTGGGGTACTGGAAGCGCACGAAGGCATCGAGCAGTTCCATGCGCGAGCGCGAGGTCTCGATCGAGATCACGTCCGCGTCCATCGCGGCCACCGAGTGGATGATGTCGTTGAACTCGGAATAGCACATGTGGGTGTGGATCTGGGTCGCATCGCGCACGCCGCTGGCACTGATCCGGAAGGCTTCGACCGCCCAGTCCAGGTAGTCGCGCCACTGCGCGCGGCGCAGCGGCAGCCCTTCGCGGATCGCCGGCTCGTCGATCTGGATCACGCCGATGCCGGCCGCTTCCAGATCGGTCACTTCATCGCGCAGCGCCAGCGCGATCTGACGGCAGGTGTCCGCGCGCGACTGGTCATCGCGCACGAACGACCACTGCAGCACCGTCACCGGGCCGGTCAGCATGCCCTTCATCGGCCGCTGGGTAAGCGACTGCGCGTACTGCGACCAGCGCACCGTCATCGGCTGCGGGCGGGTCACATCGCCGAAGATGACCGGCGGTTTCACGCAGCGCGAGCCGTAGCTCTGCACCCAGCCGTTCCTGGTGAAGGCGAATCCATCCAGCTGCTCGCCGAAGTACTCGACCATGTCGTTGCGCTCGAACTCGCCGTGCACCAGCACGTCCAGCCCGATCTGTTCCTGCACGCGCACGCAGTGCTCGGTCTGGGTCGCCAGGAAGGCATCGTAGTCGGCATCGGAGAGCTTGCCGGACTTGTTGCGGGCGCGCGCCTCACGCACCTCCAGCGTCTGCGGGAACGAACCGATCGTGGTGGTCGGGAAGCGCGGCAGCTTGAGCGCGGCCGCCTGGGCCAGGTGACGCTGCGGGTAGCGGCTGTGGCGCTGGGCATCGGCCGGGGTCAGCGCGGCCAGTCGCGCGGCGACGGCCGGGTTGTGCACGCGCGGCGAGCGGCGACGGGATTCGATGCACGCACGCGACTGCGCCAGCGGCGCCTCGGCGCGTGCCGGCGCATCGATAGCGTCGGCCAGCACGCGCAGCTCGCCGAGCTTCTGCCGGGAGAACGCCAGCCAGCTGCGCAGTTCGTCGTCCAGCTTCTTTTCGTGGTCCAGATCGACCGGGCTGTGCAGCAGCGAACACGAGGGCGCCAGCCACAGCGCATCGCTGCCCACATGGCCGTGCGCGTAGCGCGCCAGCACCAGCGCGTTGTCCAGGTGGGTGCGCCAGATGTTGCGGCCATTGACCAGGCCGGCCGACAGTACGCGACCGGCGGGCAGCGCCTTGATCACCGCATCCAGCTGTTCCGGCGCGCGGACCAGATCCACATGCAGGCCATCGACCGGCAGCGACGCGGCGAGATCGAGGTTGTCCTCCAGCGCACCAAAGTAGGTCGCGACCAGCACCTTCGGGCGGGCGGCCTGGCCCAGCACCGCATAGGCGTGTTCGAACGCGGCCCTCGTGGCCTCGTCCAGGTCCTGCACCAGCAGCGGCTCATCCAGCTGCACCCACGAAGCGCCGGCGGCCTTGAGCTCGCCCAGCAGCTGCACGTATACCGGCAGCAGCGCATCGAGCAGGTCCAGCGCGTTGCTGCCATCGGTGGTCTTGGACAGCCGCAGGAAGGTCACCGGCCCGATCAGCACCGGGCGGGTCTCGATCCCCAGCGCCTTGGCCTGGCGGTACTCGGCCAGCGGCTTGTCGCCGCGCACCGTGAAAGTCTGGCCGGCATGCAGTTCGGGCACCAGGTAGTGGTAGTTGGTGTCGAACCACTTGGTCATTTCCAGCGCATGCAGGTCGATGCCATCGCGCTGCAGGCCCCGCGCCATCGCGAAGTAGCCGCCCAGCGGTTCGGCATCGGCGAGCGCGCGGTAACGGGCCGGGATCGCATCGAACAGGAAGGCGGCATCGAGCACCTGGTCATACAGGCTGAAATCGTTGCTCGGCGGCACATCCACGCCGGCCTCGCGCTGCAGCTGCCAGTGGCGTTCGCGCAGTTCGGCCGCGGTGTCCTGCAGCGACGCGGCGCTGCTCTCGCCGGACCAGAAGGCTTCGAGCGCGCGCTTGAGTTCGCGCTTGGCGCCGATGCGCGGAAAACCCAGGGTGGTAACAGTGGTCATTGGAACGTGTCCTCATTGCGTAGGGGCATTGAGGAACGAAGGAACCGCGCGCCGTCCGGGGCTTTGCAGCCCGTTCCGCCCCGCCAGCGACCTTCGCCCCCGCGGGCGAACCGGATGCCGTGAAGCGGACGCACGGGGGCAGCGCCAGGCAGGCGGCATGGCGGCAGGCCCCGGCAACCTCCCCGCGGACGTTCCAGGTCGAATCGGAGGACGGTCGTGTCCTCCGGCCGGGGCCGGTATTCGGGCTGATGGACACGGGCGCGGACACCCACCTAGTACCTGCCGCTTCCCAGGCGCGATGGCCCAGTGCTGTTGGCAGGAGTCGTTTCCATTCACCGCTGCGGGGCAGCTCCGGAATGGGCGCACGAGGCGCCTTCACCGGATTCCCGTTTAAATCCATCCCTTCATCTGCATGAAGCGATGGATACCTTCGGCGAGCACAAGGTAGGCCGAAGGCGAGCGATGGTCAAGTCGTCTGCGCGATTGACCCCACTGCATCCAAACCGCAGCCAACTGCGTATCTCCCTGCAAGCCCGCCCGTTTGGACCCCCATGCGCCAGCCGATGCCCTGCCTGATCCTGCTGATGTCGGCCTTTGCCGTCCCCGTGAGTGCCGCCGACCAGACCGTGCAGCGCCAGGAAGGGCGCGCGTACGCCACCGCCGATGGGCGCCTGCTCTACCGCGAGACGCACTGGCTGCAGGGACCGACAAGCGCACAGTCGCGGCTGGTGCTGTACCGCTGCAGCGATGGCCGTCCGTTCGCGCGCAAATGGATGACGCCGCAGGGCAACCCGCAGACGCCGGACTTCACGCTCGACGATGGCCGCGATGGGTATCAGGAAGGCGTGCGTGGTACCTCCGATGCGCGCCAGGTATCGGTCCGCGCCAGCGCCCAGGCGCCCACCTTCAGCCGGGCGATCGCGATCCCCTCGGGGGCCGTGGTCGATGCCGGCTTCGATGCCGCGGTACGCCGTCATTGGGCTGCGCTGCAGGCCGGACAGAGCGTGGCGTTCCAGTTCCTCCTGCCCAGTCGCCAGCGCCTGGTGCCGCTGAAGCTGCAGCGTACCGGCGCGGTCACCTGGCAGGGCCAGCCGGCCGAGCAGCTGCAGATGAAGCTCGATGCCTGGTTCGGCTTCGCCGTGCCCGCGGTGACCTTGATCTATGCCACCGCGGACCAGCGCCTGCTGCAGTTCACCGGCACCGGCAACGTCCGCGATGACAAGGGCAGGTACCCGGACGTGCGGGTCGAGTTTCCCGCCGCCCCCGTTGCAACGCCCGCCGCCGAGCTCACCGCTGCCCGCACGCAGCCGCTGGTGAAGACATGCGGTGCCTGAGCGCCCCCTTGCAGACAGCGCCGGGAGCAAGGAGGATGCCGATACGCCCGTTATCGACATTGAGCCTGCAATGCCCGAGCTGGACGCCGCCGCCGCCGCATCACACCGCCTGGACGAGTTGCTCGTCCGGGTCGCCGGAGGCGATCGCCAGGCGTTCGAATCGGTCTATCAGCTTGCCTCCGGCCGCCTGTTCGCGATCTGCCTGCAGGTGCTGCGCGACCGCGGCGATGCCGAAGAGGTGCTGCAGGAGGTCTTCACCACGGTCTGGCACAAGGCGGCACAGTTCGACCGTGCCAAGGCCGCGGCCATGACCTGGCTGTCGATGATGGCCCGCAACCGCTCGATCGACCGCCTGCGCGCCGCGCCGCCGCGCGCGCTGGATGATCTGTCGGTGGCCGAGGAACTGCCCGATTTCGCGCCGCAGCCGGCCCAGGTGGCCGAACAGGCATCCGATCACGAGCGCCTGCAGGACTGCCTGGACACGCTGGAGCCGCGCCGCCGCTCGCTGATCCGGCTGGCCTTCCTCGATGGCGCCAGCTATGAGGAACTGGCGCGCCGCATCGGCTCGCCGCTGGGCTCGGTGAAGAGCTGGATCCGCCGGGGCCTGGGCCAACTGCGGGTGTGCCTGGAACGATGAACATCCGCGACCTCCACGATCTGCATGACGACGGCGAACCGCCGAGCGCCGACATCCTCGCCGGTGAGTACGTGCTGGGGGTGCTCGACGCCGCGCGGCGCGCCGAGGTTGAACGCCGCATCGCCAGCGATCCCGGTTTCGGCCGGCTGGTGACGCAGTGGGAAAACCGCCTCGCGCCGATGCTGGAGTCGCTCGGCACCGAAGCCGTGCCCGCGCATCTGTGGCCGCGTATCCGGACCTCGCTGGGCTGGCCTTCCGCAGCCACGGCCTCGCCGCGGCTGTGGCAGCGCACCGGGTTCTGGCAGGGCATGACCGCGCTGGCCGCCGCATTGGCGCTGGTGGCGGTGTTCAGCCGCCGCGAACTGGAGCCTGCCGCTCCGGTGTCCACCCCGGTGGCGGTCACGCCGAGCACCCCGACGGCCCCGGCCGAACCGGAGCAGGCGACCAAGCCGGTCACCCCGCTGCTGCACGACGATGGCACGCCGGGCTGGCTGGCCTCGGTCGACAAGACCCAGGGCATGGTGCTGATGGTGCCCGTCCCGGCACCGGCAGACGCGGCCGGTCGCGCGCCGGAGCTGTGGCTGATCCCGGCCGGTGGCGCTCCGCGTTCGCTGGGCCTGGTCTCGATCAACCGTGCCCACACCGTGGCCGTGCCCGACACCCTGCGTGATGCACTTGTGAACGGCTCGGTGCTGGCGATCACGCTGGAGCCCTCCACCGGCGCGCCGCAGGGCATTCCGACCGGCCCGATCATCGCCAAGGGCGATATCGCGAACCTGTAACCGCATGGGTCCGGACTATTTTTCCGGATCCGTGCATCCAAACGGCGCCCGCTCCCGTATCTCCTGATAACGCCTCAGGAGAAGCGAGTCATGTCGGTCAGCCCCACCCCCGACGCAGGACGCACCGCACAGCGACGCCGCTGGGCAACGCTGCTGCGCTGGTTCGACACCAGCACCGATGCGGCGGCCGCGACCGGCCAGCCACAGCGCGTGGACTGGGTGCGGGCGATCCCGTTCGCCGCGATGCACCTGGCCTGCCTGGCGGTGATCTGGGTGGGTGTCTCCTGGGTGGCGGTCGGCGTGGCGGTCGCGCTGTACGCGGTGCGCATGTTCGCGATCACCGCCTTCTACCACCGCTACTTCTCGCACCGTACCTTCCGCACCTCGCGCGCCGTGCAGTTCCTCTTCGCGCTGATCGGCGCCTCCAGCGTGCAGCGCGGCCCGTTGTGGTGGGCCGCGCATCACCGCAACCATCATCGCCATACCGATACGGCGGCCGATCCGCATTCGCCCTCGGTGCATGGCTTCTGGTGGAGCCACATGGGCTGGTTCCTCACGGTCGAGGGCTTCCGTACCGACTGGTCGCGCATCCCCGACCTGGCCAAGTACCCGGAACTACGCTGGCTGGACCGCTTCGACACGCTGGTGCCGATCGCATTGGCCGCCGCGCTGTTCGGCCTGGGTGCCCTGCTGGAGCGCATCGCGCCGTCGTGGGGCACCACCGGCGGGCAGATGCTGGTGTGGGGGTTCTTCATCTCCACCGTCGTGCTGTTCCATGCCACGGTCACGATCAATTCGCTGGCGCACCGCTTCGGCCGCCAGCGTTTCAACACCGGCGATGACAGCCGCAACAACCTGTGGCTCGCCCTGCTGACGTTTGGCGAAGGCTGGCACAACAACCATCACTTCTTCCCGGGGACCGCGCGCCAGGGCTTCTACTGGTGGGAAGTGGATGTCACCTGGTATGGCCTGCGGGCGATGGCCGCGCTCGGCCTGGTGCGTGATCTCAAACCCGTGCCGGCCTGGGTGCTGGCCAAGGCGGAGCACTGACATGCGTATCGCCGTGATCGGATCGGGCATCGCCGGCCTCGCCAGTGCGTGGTGGTTGAGCCAGCGGCACGAAGTGACGCTGTTCGAGGCCAATGACTACCTCGGTGGCCATACCCACACGCATGAGGTGGAGATCGATGGCCGCACGCAGGCGGTGGATACCGGCTTCATCGTGTTCAACCCCGCGCACTATCCGTTGCTGACCGGCCTGTTCGAGGAACTGGGCGTGGCCTCGCAGCCGACCACGATGAGCTTCTCGGTGCACAGCGAACGCAGCGGGCTGGAGTACAACGCCACCTCGCTGGACACGCTGTTCTGCCAGCGCCGCAACCTGGTGTCGCCGCGGTTCTGGGGCATGCTGCGCGACCTGCGCCGTTTCTACCGCGAGGCGCCGGCGCTGCTCGAGCGCGACGATGAAGGCCCCTCGCTGGGCGAATTCCTGGACAAGGGCCGCTACGGCCGCACCTTCATCGACGAACACCTGCTGCCGATGGCCTCGGCGCTGTGGTCGTCGCCGACGGCCAGCCTGGCCGCCTTCCCGGCGCGCTACCTCGTGCAGTTCATGGCCAATCACCAGATGCTGCAGATGACCGGGCGCGCGCCGTGGCGCGTGGTGCAGGGTGGCTCGGCGCGGTATGTCGACGCGCTGCGCCGCCGCTGGCAGGTGCGTGAGCGCCTGGAGTGCCCGGTATTCGGCGTGGAGCGTCACGAGCATGGCGTGCGCGTGCACAGCGCTGCCGGCCTGGAAGGTTTCGACCAGCTGGTGCTGGCCTGCCACAGCGACCAGGCACTGGCCCTGCTGTCCGATGCCGATCTCACCGAACGCGCCGTGCTCGGCGCGATCCGCTACCAGCCCAACGAGGTCGTGCTGCACACCGATGCCAGCCTGTTGCCGCGCGACCGCAAGGCGTGGGCCGCATGGAACGCGCACGTACCGCGCGATCCGCTGGCGCCGTGCACGGTCAGCTACTGCATGAACCTGCTGCAGGGCATCGACACACCGACGCCGTTGGTGGTCACCCTCAACCGCAGCGCTGCGATCGATCCGTCCACCGTGCTGCGTCGCCTGCAGTACGCCCATCCGGTGCACGACCACGCGATGGTGCGGGCGCAGCAGCGCTGGACGGAGATCGAGGGCCACCGCCGGACCTGGTTCGCCGGTGCGTACTGGGGCTGGGGCTTCCACGAGGATGGCATCCGCAGTGCGCGGCGCGTGGTCGATGCGTTGCAGGCGCTGGATGCCGAGTCGTACTGGCCGCTGGCCGAGGCGCTGCCGGCATGAGCGCCAGTGCGATCTACCGTGGCTGGATGCGCCATCGGCGGCACGCGCCGCACGCGCATGCATTCCGCTACCCGATCGCGCAGCTGCTGCTGGATCTGGACGAACTGCCGCGCCTGTTCGAGCGGCGCTGGCTGTGGTCGGTCGGCCGCCGCAACGTTGTCGAGTTCCGCCGCAGCGATTATCTCGGCGCGCCCGATCAGCCGCTGGCCGATTCCGTCCGCGCACGCATCACCGAGGCCTTGGGCGGCGCGCCTGCCGGGCCGATCCGGCTGCTGACGCATCCGCGTTATGCCGGCCATGTCTTCAATCCGGTGAGCTTCTATTACTGCTACGCCGCCGACGGCACCACGCTGGACAGCATCGTGGCGGAGATCACCAACACGCCCTGGAAGGAACGCCACGCCTACGTGCTGCCGGTGGCGCAGGCCGATGCCCAGGGCCGCGCGCTGTGCTGGACGTTCGACAAGCAGTTCCACGTCTCGCCCTTCATGCCGATGGACTGCGAGTACCGCTGGCGCTTCACCGCGCCCGGCGATGACCTGCACGTGCACATGCAGGTGTGGCGCGAGGGCGTGTGCCAGTTCGATGCCGACCTGGTGATGCAGCGCCATCCGCTCACCGGTCGTGGCCTGGCCGGCGTGCTGCTGCGCTACCCGCTGATGACCCTCAAGGTAGTGGCCGCGATCCACTGGCAGGCGCTGCGCCTGTGGCTCAAGCGCACCCCCGTTCACGACCATCCATCTCTTGCCGGAAAATCCCCATGAACGACATGACCCGTGCGGTGGCCGTGCCGCAACCGTCCGCCCTTGAAGGATTCCTGCGCGGGCGCCTGCTGGCGCAACTGGCACCGCTGCGCGGTGGGCATCTGCGGCTGCGCGACGCCGTGGGCGATGTGGTGATCGGCGATCCAGACGCCACGCCCCAGGTGACGGTCTGGGTGGACGACCCCGGTTTCTACCGCGCGGTCGCGGCGCAGGGCAGTGTCGGTGCGGGCGAGGCCTACATCCGCGGTGACTGGCGCTGCGATGACCTGGTCGCGCTGGTACAGCTGCTGGTACGCAACCGCGATCTGCTCGATGGCATGGAGCGCGGCCCGGCCCGCATCGGCGGCTGGCTGCTGAAAGGCTGGAACCGGCTGCGCCGGAATACGCGCGAAGGCAGCCGCCGCAACATCGCCGCGCACTACGACCTGGGCAATCCGTTCTTCTCGCTGTTCCTGTCGCCGGACCTGATGTACTCCTCGGCGCTGTATGCCCGCCCGGACGACACGCTGGAGGCGGCGTCCGAGCGCAAGCTGGCGCGCATCTGCGAGCAGCTGCAGCTCACCGCGGCCGATCGCGTGGTTGAGATTGGCACCGGCTGGGGGGGCTTCGCGCTGTACGCGGCGCGCCACATCTGCTGCCACGTCACCACCACCACCATCTCGGTCGAGCAGTACACGCTGGCAAAGCAGCGGGTCGAGGCGGCCGGCCTGCAGGACAAGGTGACCCTGCTGCTCAAGGACTACCGCGATCTGGACGGTCAGTACGACAAACTGGTTTCCATCGAGATGATCGAGGCGATCGGCGCGCAGTACCTGGACACCTACTTCGCCACGCTGACCCGCCTGCTCAAGGACGATGGCCTCGCGCTGCTGCAGGCCATCACCATCGAAGACCAGCGTTACGAGCAGGCCCGGCGCAGCGTCGACTACATCAAGCGCTTCGTGTTCCCCGGGAGCTTCATCCCCTCGATCAACGCGATCGTCGCCGCCAAGACCCGCAGCAGCGACCTGCAGCTGATCGGCCAGCACGATTTCGGCCCGTCCTATGCACTCACCCTCCGCGCGTGGCGCCAGCGGTTCCTGGCCCAGCTGCCCGCAGTGCGCGCGCAGGGCTTCGATGCACGCTTCATCCGCCTGTGGGAGTTCTATCTCGCGTACTGCGAAGGTGGCTTCCTGGAGCGCTCCATCGGTGTCTCGCACCTGCTGATGGCGCGTCCGGGCTACCGGCCCGCGCTGATCGCCGGGGAGGGCTGAGGTGCCCCGTTTCTGGGCCAACGTGATCGGCAACCAGCTGGTCTGGCTGTGCGCCGTGATCGGTGCCGGCCACGGGCTGCGCTGGCCCGCGCTGGTGGCGGCGGCGGTGTATGTGGGCAGCCAGTTGGCGTTGTCGGCACAACCGTCGGTCGAACTCAGACTGATGCTGGTGGCGATCGGCTGCGGGCTGGTCGTTGACGGGTTGGCCGGCGCTTCCGGGTGGGTGCTTTACGCGGCCGGCAATGAACTCGCGTGGGTCGCCCCGGTCTGGATCCTCGCACTGTGGGCCGCGTTCGCGATGACGCTCACGGTGTCGTTCGCGGTGCTGCAGCGTCATCTGGTCATTGCCACGCTGGTCGGCCTGCTGCTGGCGCCGCTGGCGTATCTGTCCGCCGCGCGCGGCTGGTCGTCGGTGGTGTTCGCTACACCGCAGTGGCACGGCGTGCTGCTGCTTGGCATCGGCTGGGCGATCGCGCTGCCGGTACTTGCGGCGTGCGCCCGTCATTGGCAGCGCCACGCCGCACCGATGCGCCCACTCGTTCCGGGAGAGACACGATGAAAATGCTGTGGTGGGTGTGGCTGTACGCCGCCGTGATCATGACCTGGGGCTGGTGGTGGCAGCGCCGGCACCAGAACATCGGTGTGGTGGATGTGCTCTGGGCCAAGGGCGTCGGCGCCTCTGCCCTGCTGCTGGCACTGTTGGGGAATGGGGCAGCGATGCCGCGGATCGCGCTGGCGGTGCTGGGCGGCCTGTGGGGCTCGCGCCTGGCGCTGCACCTGTGGCACCGCGTGCGCAGCGAGCCCGAGGATGGCCGCTACCAGCATCTGCGCAGGCACTGGAACGGCCACCAGGGAAAGATCTTCGGCTTCTTCCAGTTCCAGGCGCTGCTGATCGTGCTGTTCGCGCTGCCGTTCGTGGCGGTGTCGGTGAATCCGGCACCAGCGGGTTGGGGCTGGCTGATCGCGGCCATCGCGATGTGGCTGCTGAGCGTGGGCGGCGAATCGCTGGCGGACCGTCAGCTGGCGCGCTTCCGTGCCGATCCGGCCAACAAGGGCAAGACCTGCCGTGAGGGGCTGTGGCGCTACTCGCGGCACCCCAACTATTTCTTCGAGTGGCTGCACTGGTTCACCTATGTGCTGCTCGCCGTGCAGTCGCCGCTGTGGTGGCTGGCCTGGTCCGGGCCACTGGTGATGTACGTGTTCCTGCGCTGGGTCAGTGGGATTCCCTTCACCGAGGCGCAGGCATTGCGGTCGCGTGGCGAGGATTACCGCGAGTACCAGCGCACCACGCCGATGCTGTTTCCGTGGTTCCCCTCCCGCTCGTCGCATGCCCGCAAGGAATCTTCCCCATGAATGTCGCCAGTGACCGTCTACCGCTGCCGGACTACGCACCGGGCCTGACCGGCCTGGCCGAACGCGGACTGCTGCCCGATGCCCTGCTGCGGCTGGGCATCCGCCGCCAGTGCGAGCAGCGCCTGCGCGAAGAACTCGCCGGCGGCCAGCAGGTGCAGTCGCAGCGCTTTGCCGCGCGCATCGCCGGGCTGGCCAGCAGCGCCGTGGCGCTGCACGTGGATGCCGCCAACCGCCAGCACTACGAGGTGCCGGCCGAGTTCTTCCACCGTTGCCTGGGCAAGCGCCTGAAGTACAGCAGCTGCTACTACGCCACCGGCACGGAAACGCTGGACGAGGCTGAAGAGGCGATGCTGGCGCTGTACGGCGAACGCGCACAGCTGGCCGATGGGCAGCACATCCTGGAGCTGGGCTGCGGCTGGGGGTCGCTGACACTGTGGATGGCCGAGCGCTACCCGAACGCGCAGATCACCGCGGTATCGAACTCCAACAGCCAGCGCGAGTACATTCAGGGCCAGTGTCGCGCGCGTGGCCTGATCAACGTCACCGTGCTGACCCGTGACGTGAACCATCTGATGCTGGATGCGGAGACTTTCGATCGCTGCGTGTCGATCGAGATGTTCGAGCACATGCGCAATTACCCGCAGCTGCTGCAGCGCATCCACCGCTGGCTGCGCCCGGAGGGCAAGCTGTTCGTGCACATCTTCGTGCACCGCACGCTGATGTACCCGTTCGAGACCGAGGGCGATGACAACTGGATGGGTCGCCACTTCTTCACCGGTGGCCTGATGCCGGCCGCCGATACCCTGCTGTTCTTCCAGCAGCACCTGCAGCTGCAGCAGCGCTGGCTGCTCGATGGCACCCACTACGAGCGCACCGCCAACCATTGGCTGGCCAACCAGGACCGGGAGAAGGAGGCCGTGATGGCTGTGCTGCGCCAGACCTACGGCGATGCCTCGGCCGCGCTGTGGCACCAGCGCTGGCGGATGTTCTGGATGGCCTGCGCGGAGCTGTTCGGCTATCAGCAGGGCCAGCAGTGGCAGGTGGCCCATTACCTGTTCAACCGTCCGTGATCACCCCACGTTCCTGGAGGAAGCCGTCATGTCGATCCGCGCTCTCATCCCCTTGCTGGCCGTCGGCATGATGCTCGGCGGCTGCAGTGGCAACACCCGTCCGATCCCGCCCGTGGCCCACGTGGACGTGCCGCGCTTCATGGGCGACTGGTATGTGATCGCCCATATCCCCAGCCGCCCCGAGCGTGAAGCGTTCGATGCGGTGGAGTCCTATGCGTTGCGTCCGGACGGTCGCATCCAGACCACCTTCCGCTACCGCAAGGGCAGCTTCCAGGCGCCGATCAAGACCATGCATCCGATCGGGACGGTCAAGGAGGGCACCGGCGGCGCCATCTGGGGCATGCAGTTCATCTGGCCGATCCAGGCCGAGTACGTGATCGTGGATCTCGATTCCGACTACAGGCAGACCATCGTCGGGCGCAGCAAACGCGATTACATGTGGCTGATGGCGCGCACGCCGACCATCTCCGATGCGGACTACCAGGCGGCCATGACCCGCATCGCCGCGCTCGGCTACGACCTGTCCCAGGTACGGCGCGTGCCGCAGTCCGGCAAGGCCGAATAAGCCGTTCCGTGCCGCGCTTCTCAGGCCCTGAGAAGCGCGCGGGCGATACTGTCGCCATCGGCCTCCCCGGTCCCTGCATCGTTGCGGGAACAGGCGGGGAGGGTGCGCGGATCGGCCGCGCACCGGCGGACAGAGGACGGCAACGTGGCGGACAAGTACTGCGATCTGGTCATGAAGGGCGGCATCACCAGCGGCATCGTGTATCCCAATGCGGTGCTGTCGCTGGCCCGTGAGTACCGTTTCAAGAGCATCGGCGGCACCTCGGCCGGGGCCATTGCCGCCGCCGTGGCAGCGGCCGCCGCACTGGGCGATCGGCGCCGCCAGGCCGGTGAGCCGGTCGCTGCGGCGGTAGGCTTTCCCGGGCTGGCCGAGGTCTCGGCGCAGCTGTCGCGGCAGGGGTTCATCCACAGCCTGTTCCAGCCGGCGTACGGCGCGCGTACCGCGTATCGCCTGCTGGTGATGCTGACCGGCAAGGCCGGCCTGCTGCGCAAGATCGCCTGCCTGCTCGCGGCGGTGTTCGCGATCGCACCCGTGGAGCTGCTGGTTGCGCTCGCCGGGCTGCTCGGGATCGGCTACCTGGCCGGTGGCATCGACGGCATCTGGGCCACGCTGCTGCCCTCGCTGCTGTGCGCGTATGGCGCCGGCGTGCTGGCCTCGGCGCTGCGCGTCGCGCGGGTGGCACGGCGCAACCTGCTCGGCCTGTGCAATGGCAGTACCCAGCCCGATGCGTCCGCACCGGCCCTGACCGATTGGCTGCACGCACGGCTGCAGGCACTGGCCGGCAAGCCGGACGACCAGCCGTTGACCTTCGGCGATCTGCACACGGCGCCGCGCTATCCCGGTGAACCGGGCGGCGCGCACGCGATCACCCTGCAGATGATCACCACCTGCATCTCGCACAGCGAGCCGCGCACGCTGCCGTTCAATGCGGCGCATTTCTGGTTCCTGCGCGAGGAGTTCGCGCACTTGTTTCCGGCGAGCGTGGTCGACTGGCTGGTGGCGCGTGCAGGCACGCCGGAGCACGTCGATGGGCGCGACTACTACCGCCTGGTCGATGGCGAGGAACTGCCGGTGCTGGTCGCCACGCGCATGAGCCTCAGCTTTCCGCTGCTGATCAGCGCGGTGCCGCTGCACGAGCCGGCGCGCCGCGAGCGTCGCTGCGAGCCGGTCGCGGACGCCGAGCCACGGCGCGACAACACCAACGTGGCCGACAGCATGGAAGGGCTCACCAGTGGCGGCCAGAGCTGTGGCCCGGTGATCGCGGCCTTCCGCGTCTGCTGGTTCTCCGATGGTGGGATCAGCAGCAATTTCCCGATCCACCTGTTCGACGCCGCGCTGCCGCGCTGGCCGACGTTCGGCATCAATCTGGTGTATCCGCGCCACGCCGAGGCGGTCAGCGTGCTGGCCCACGGCGACCCGCATGCGCGTGCGGAGCAGGCGGTGTTCCTGCCGACCGAGAACCGCCATGGCTGGCAACGCAGCTACCATTCCATCGCGCAGCCGCTGGCGGCGGCGGAGATGTCCGGCTTCCTGTTCTCGATCGTGTCGACCATGCAGAACTGGCGCGATGTGCTGCAGGCTCGCGCGCCGGGCTACCGCGACCGCATCGTGCATGTCGCGCTGGAGGGCGACGAGGGCGGCATGAACCTGGACATGCCGCAGGCCGTGCTCAGCCGCATCGCCGACAAGGGCAGCATCGCCGGCGAACGCTTCTGCGATTTCTCCTTTGCCAACCACTACTGGATCCGCTGGCGCAATCTGGCCTCGGCCTACCAGCGCTACACGCTGGATGTGGCGCGCACCGATGATCCGGCGCAGCGCGTGGCAGCCTACGAAGCGGCCTACCAGAGCGTGGCCACCGGCACGCCGGTGCCGCCGTCCTACCGCCTGAGCTCGGAAGACAAACGCCGCGAATCACAGCAGTTGTGGCGGCACATGGTTGAGCAGGGCCAGACGTGGGAAGACCTCGGGCCGGACCTCACCGATGGTGCGCCACGGCCGCTGCCGCAGATGAAGGTGACGCCGATTTATTGAGGGTATGCAGGCATCGCTGGGCGGTCGGCTATTTGCTTTGAGCCGACGCAAGAAAATGATTATTTCACGTTGAAAGAGGAGAGCTGCAAGTGCAAAGCATGCAAATGGAGAGTCTCGAGAGGGAACTGCGAAAACTACTGCGGCGGTTCCCAGTACTTTTCCTGACCGGCTTTGCCCTCGCGTTGGTGGCGGGGTATGGCACTGCAGCCAGCGCGCTGGTATTAGGCATTTTTATGGAAGTGTTTTCCCCACGGATAGTCACTTCAACGCTGTGCATGGCCCTGCTGTTGGCGGGAGGCGCGTATGCGGTGTTCGGGCGTGATGGGGGGCGCTTTGAGTGCATTCGCCAGCGACTGATGCGCGCTGCGCGTCGCGTGGCAGGTATATCGCTGAATGCATCGATGGTGGCCATCCCGGTTTTCCTTGGCGCAGGAACGATTCTCGCACTTGCCCAACAATGGCGAAATGCCAGTGTCATTGTCTGGTTCTGTCTGACGCTCGTCTGCGTAGGCGTTGTACCGAAGCTCTCGATCGTTGCCTTGGATATGGTTCCATCACCGAGTGCCGGAAAGCTGATCCAGAATGGGCGGTTGCTTGGCATGCTGCAGTTCTGTGCGGCGCTGTTGATGAGTGGCTATGTGATCAGCTATCCCAATTAAGCCGACAATCGAATGTGGCGTTGCGCTTAACCCCGTCCCGGCAGCTGCGGGAATGCGCGCTGCATGCAGTCCTCGCGCGGGCACACCCGGCAGCCCGGGCCGATCGACACCGAGTTGCCCGGGCTCTGGATGTCCAGCCCGCGCGTGTAGATCAGCCGCTCGGCATGCTGCAGATCACAGCCCAGTGCCACGGCGAAGGTCTTGCGCGGCTGGCCGTGGCCGATCGGACCGCTGCTCACCTGCCGCGCCAGCCAGAAATGGCGGCGCCCGTCGGGCATGCGCGCGGTCTGGGTCAGTACGCGGCCTGGCTGGTTGAACGCTTCGTACACGATCCACAGCGGGCAGGAGCCGCCCACCTGGGAGAAGTGGAAGTCGGTCGCCGAATGCCGCTTGGAGACATTGCCGGCGCGGTCCACGCGGATGAAGAAGAACGGCAGCCCCGGCGCGCTGCGTCGGGCCAGCGTGCTCAGCCGATGGCAGACCGCCTCGAAGCCGACCCCGAAACGATGGGCCAGCGCATCGATGTCGTACGCGCTGTGCTCGGCGGCGCGCAGGAACTGTGCATACGGCATCACCAGCGCACCGGCGAAATAGTTGGACATGCCGATCCGCGCCTGCGCGATCTGCTCGGCTTCGCCGAACCCCGCGCGGGCGATCACCGCATCGATCTGCGCCGCATACCCGAGCAGGGCCAGCTCTGCGGCCATCTGGAACGCCTGC
Source organism: Stenotrophomonas sp. JAG2 (assembly GCF_041080745.1). Taxonomy (NCBI): domain Bacteria; kingdom Pseudomonadati; phylum Pseudomonadota; class Gammaproteobacteria; order Lysobacterales; family Lysobacteraceae; genus Stenotrophomonas; species Stenotrophomonas sp. JAG2. The sequence continues at coordinate 310,819 of NZ_JBEUMH010000005.1, forward strand.
TGGCCCGGCTCCAGGTAGTCGGGCAGCCACAAGGTGCGGCTGCCGCCGTCGTAGACGCGCTTCTCGCGTCCGGCCTGCAGCGGTCCGACCTCCACCAGCACGCCGTGGCGGTCGGCCAGCAGCTGGCGCAGGCGCGGCGCGACATGCCCGGCCACCAGCCCCCATTCGCCGAACAACTGCTCGGCCAGGTCATCCAGTTCGGGGATGTGGTTGTGCATGCGGTTGAAGAAGTCACGCACCTGGTCGCCGGCGGGCAGCGCCTGCCCGGCATGCACGTCGCCCAGCTGGAACTCCAGCGCGGCGGCATGCTCGCGCAGCATCAGGTGGCGGCGGTGCAGGTCGAGCAGGGCGCGGCTGATCTGCGGCAGGTTGCCGGCCATGGCACGTAGCTCGGTGCTGCTGACATCGGCCAGGCCCAGGTCGCGCAGGGTCTCGCCCAGCGATTCCTGCAGCGCACCGGGGTCGTCGACCTCGAACAGGTCGCTGACATCACCCAGCACCTCGCGCAGCTTGCCCTGTACCGCCGGGGTTAGTGGCCGTTTGTTGCGCTCGATCTGGTTCAGGTAGCTCGCCGACATCCCCAGAGCCTTGGCCAGCGCGAGCTGGCTGTAGCCCCGCTGCTCGCGCAGCTTGAGCAGGCGCAGGCCGATCTGACGTTGGACGGGCTGGCTATTCACAGAATTCACAAGAATCGTAGCGGGCATTGGCCAGATTAAGCGCATACAGCCCGGAAATCGAGGATGGCACTGTGAATAATGCCAACAACTTTCGACCCGTCGGGATTGTCCATGACTGTTGCAGCGCCCCGTATCCGCATGTTGATCGATGGCCAGTTCATCGAATCGGCCAGCTCGCATTGGCAGAACGTGGTCAATCCGGCCACCCAGGACGTCCTGGCCCAGGTCCCGTTCGCGACCCCCAGCGAGGTCGACGCCGCCGTCGCCTCGGCCAAGGAGGCGTTCAAGACCTGGCGCAAGACCCCGATCGGCACCCGTGCGCGCATCTTCCTGAAGTACCAGCAGCTGATCCGCGAGAACATGAGCGAGCTGGCCCACATCCTCAGCGCCGAGCAGGGCAAGACCGTGCCGGATGCCGAAGGCGATGTGTTCCGCGGCCTGGAAGTGGTCGAGCACGCTGCCGCCATCGGCAACTTGCAGCTCGGCGAACTGGCCAACAACGTGGCCAACGGCGTGGACACCTACACCCTGCTGCAGCCGCTGGGCGTGTGCGCGGGCATCACCCCGTTCAACTTCCCGGCGATGATTCCGCTGTGGATGTTCCCGATGGCGATCGCCACCGGCAACACCTTCATCCTGAAGCCGTCCGAGCAGGACCCGATGGTCACCATGCGCCTGGTCGAACTGGCGCTGGAAGCCGGCATCCCCAAGGGCGTGTTGAACGTCGTCCACGGTGGCGAAGACGTGGTCAACGCGATCTGCGATCACCCGGACATCAAGGCGGTGTCCTTCGTGGGATCCACCCGCGTCGGCACGCATGTGTACAACCGCGCCTCGCTGGCCGGCAAGCGCGTGCAGTGCATGATGGGCGCCAAGAACCACGCCGTGGTGCTGCCGGACGCCAACAAGGAACAGAGCCTCAACGCGATGGTCGGTGCCGCCTTCGGTGCGGCCGGCCAGCGCTGCATGGCCGCCTCCACCCTGGTGCTGGTCGGCGAAGCGCGCGCATGGGTGCCGGACCTGGTGGCCAAGGCCAAGACGCTGAAGGTCAGCGGTGGCAGCGTCGCCGGGACCGATGTCGGCCCGGTGATCTCCTGCGCCGCGCGTGAGCGTGTCGAAGGCCTGATCGCCTCGGGCGTGGAGCAGGGCGCCAAGCTGGTGCTCGACGGCCGCAACCCGCAGGTGGATGGGTTCGAGAAGGGCAACTTCGTCGGTCCGACCATCTTCGCCGGCGTGACGCCGGGCATGCGCGTGTACGACGAGGAAATCTTCGGGCCGGTGCTGGTGATCCTGGAAGCGGAGACGCTGGAAGACGCCATCGAACTGATCAACGCCAACCCGAACGGCAATGGCACCGCGCTGTTCACCCAGTCCGGTGCGGCCGCGCGCAAGTTCCAGGAAGACATCGACGTCGGCCAGGTCGGCATCAACGTGCCGATCCCGGTGCCGGTGCCGCTGTTCTCGTTCACCGGCTCGCGCGCCTCCAAGCTCGGCGACCTGGGCCCGTACGGCAAGCAGGTGGTGATGTTCTACACCCAGACCAAGACGATCACCTCGCGCTGGTTCGATGACGAGACGCTGGGTCATGGCGTCAACACCACCATCAGCCTGAAGTAAGCAACAACGGAGTTCGACCATGAGCCACTCGATGACGACGGAACTCGACGAAGCGCAGCAGGCCTATAGAGAGGCAGCGCGTGACTTCGCCCAGGCCGAACTGGCGCCGCACGCCGCGCGATGGGATGCGGAGGGCATCTTTCCGCGCGAGGCGATCGCCAAGGCAGGGGAACTCGGGTTCTGTGGTTTGTACATGGACCCCGAGGTCGGTGGCAGCGGCCTGAGCCGTCTGGACGCCGCCGTCGTCATCGAGGAGCTCGCCAATGTGGATCCGTCCACGGCGGCCTATGTCAGCATCCACAACATGGCGTCGTGGATGGTGGCCAAGTGGGGCCAGGAGAGCCTGCGTGCGGAGTGGGGTGCAGACCTCTCGTCCGGCACCAAGCTGGCCTCGTACTGCCTGACCGAGCCGGGTGCCGGCTCGGATGCGGCCTCGCTGAAGACCAGCGCGGTACGCGACGGCGACCATTACGTGCTCAACGGCTCCAAGGCCTTCATCTCCGGCGCCGGTGCCACCGAGCTGCTGGTGGTGATGGCCCGTACCGGCGGCGCCGGGGCCGGTGGCATCAGTGCGATCGCGGTGCCGGCCAATCTGCCGGGCATCAGCTACGGCCGCAAGGAAGAGAAGATGGGCTGGAACAGCCAGCCGACCCGCGGCATCACGTTCGAGAACGTGCGCGTGCCGGTCAGCCATCTGCTCGGCGAGGAAGGCAGCGGCTTCAAGCTGGCCATGAAGGGCCTGGACGGCGGCCGCATCAACATCGCCGCCTGCTCGCTGGGCGCTGCCCAGGGCGCACTGGATGCCGCCCGCCGCTACATGGGCGAGCGCCGCCAGTTCGGCAAGGCGCTGTCGGAGTTCCAGGCGCTGCAGTTCAAGCTGGCCGACATGGTCACCCAACTGGTCGCCGCCCGGCAGATGGTGCATACCGCTGCGCGCAAGCTCGATGCCGGTGCCAGCGATGCCAATGTGTGGTGCGCGATGGCCAAGCGTTTCGCCACCGATGCCGGCTTCAACATCTGCAACGACGCACTGCAGATCCACGGCGGCTACGGCTACATCCGCGAATACCCGATTGAACGGCTGCTGCGCGATTCGCGCGTGCACCAGATCCTGGAAGGCACCAACGAGATCATGCGTGTGATCGTGGCCCGCCACCTGCTCAACACCGAAGAGGAACTGCGATGATGGATTGGCGCCAGCATGATCATGTCGGCCTGAAGGTCGAGGCCGATGGCCACGTCGCGGTCATCACCCTCGACAACCCGCCGGCGCATACCTGGACCGTGCACAGCCTGTCCGCGCTGCGTGACCTGGTGGGCGCGCTCAACGCAGACCGCGGAATCTACGCGCTGGTGATCACCGGCGACGGCGAGAAGTTCTTCTCCGCGGGTGCCGACCTCAAGCAGTTCGCTTCCGGCGACAAGGCGGCCGCTCGTGAAGCCGCGCGCCGCTTCGGTGAGGCCTTCGAAGCCCTGTCCGGTTTCCGCGGCGTCTCCATCGCGGCGATCAACGGCTACGCGATGGGCGGCGGCCTGGAATGCGCGCTGGCCTGCGACCTGCGCATCATCGAAGAACACGCCCAGGTGGCATTGCCGGAGGCCACTGTCGGCCTGCTGCCGTGCGCCGGTGGCACCCAGAACCTGCCGCGCCTGGTCGGTGAAGGCTGGGCCAAGCGCATGATCCTGCTCGGCGAACGCATCGATGCGGACACCGCGCTGCGTATCGGCCTGGTGGAAGAGAAGGTTGCAAAGGGCGAGGCCAAGGCCCTGGCCCTGGCGTGGGCGCACAAGGCCGGCAAGCAGAGCCCGACCAGCATCGCCGCCTGCAAGACCCTGGTGCAGGCCACCCGCACCGGCACCCACGCCTCGGCATTGGTGGCCGAGCGCGAAGCCTTCGTTGATCTGTTCGACAGTGCCGACCAGGCCGAGGGCGTGAACGCGTTCCTGGGAAAGCGCGCCGCGCAGTGGAAGAACGCATGAGTACCGTCGTCGCCAACGACGCGGCGCCGGTGCTGTTCGAAGAGCGCCAGGCCGGCAACGGCACGCGCATCGGTATTGCCACGCTCAACGCAGCGCGCACTCTCAACGGCTTCTCGCTGCCGATGGCGCACCTGCTGCGCGAGCGGCTGGATGCCTGGGCCAGCGATGACGGCATCGCGCTGGTGGTGCTGCAGGGCGCGGGCGAGAAGGCGTTCTGCGCCGGCGGCGATCTGCACAGCCTGTACCGCAGCATGGTCGAGTACCGCGGCAGTGGGAAGACCGATATCCGCGACAACGCCTACGCGGCCGAATTCTTCGACGTCGAATACCGCGTCGACTACGCGATCCACACCTATCCCAAGCCGATCCTGTGCTGGGGCCATGGCATCGTCATGGGCGGTGGCATCGGCCTGATGTCCGGGGCCAGCCACCGCGTGGTCAGTGAGCGCTCCAAACTGGCGTTCCCGGAAATCACGGTCGGCCTGTTCCCGGATGTCGGTGGCAGCTGGCTGCTGCCGCGCGTGCCCGGCCATGGCGGCCTGTTCCTGGCGTTGACCGGCGCGCCGCTCAACGCGGGCGATGCGATCTATGCCGGCCTGGCGGATATCCACATCGCCGAAGCGCAGCGCGAGACCGTGTTCAACGCGCTGGCGGACGTGCACTGGAGCCGCGAGGCCAAGCGCAATCACGAACAGCTGACCGCGCTGCTGCAGCAGCATGCCAGCGATGCGGCCACCGGCCCGCTGCTGCGCAACGCCGCGACGGTCGATGCGCTGTGCGCGGGCGACGACGTCGGCGCGATCGTCGAGGCGATCCTTGCGCTGGAGACGGACGATGCCTGGCTGAGCACCGCTAAAGCGACGCTCGCCGCCGGAGCGCCGGGCTCGGCGCGGCTCGCGTTCGAGCTGCAGCACCTGGCCGAGGGCGCCTCGCTGGCCGAGGTCTATCGCATCGAATACATCGCAGCCCTGCACGCGGCGGCCCATGGCGATTTCGCCGAAGGCATCCGTGCGCTGCTGATCGACAAGGACCGCACCCCGCAGTGGCAGCCGCGCACGCTGGCTGACGCGACGGCCGAGTGGGCCCGCACCTTCTTCGTTTCGCCGTGGTCGGATGCCGCGCATCCGCTGGCCGACCTCGGTGCCACCGTCCCTGAAAGGAGCCACGCATGAGCCGTATTGCATTCATCGGGTTGGGCAACATGGGTGGCCCGATGGCCGCCAACCTGGCCAAGGCCGGCCACGCCGTGCGCGTGTTCGATCTGGTGCCTGCCGCGGTGCAGGCCGCCGTCGACGCCGGCGCCACTGCCGCCACCTCGGCCCTGGATACGCTGACCGACGCCGAGATCGTCATTTCGATGCTGCCGGCCAGCCGCCATGTCGAAGGCGTCTACCTCGGCGATGACGGCCTGCTCGCGGATATCCCTGGCGGCGCGCTGGTCATCGACTGCAGCACGATCGCCCCGGCCACCGCCCGCAAGGTCGCCGAAGCGGCCGCCGCACGTGGCCTGCAGATGCTGGATGCCCCGGTCTCCGGCGGTACCGCCGGTGCCCAGGCCGGCACCCTGACCTTCATCGTCGGTGGTGAAGCCGAGGCGCTGGAACGCGCCCGCCCGCTGCTGCAGGCGATGGGCAAGAACATCTTCCATGTCGGCGCCAGCGGTGCCGGCCAGGTCGCCAAGCTGTGCAACAACATGGCGCTGGGCGTGATCATGGCGGTGACCGGTGAGTCGATCGCGCTGGGCGTCGCACACGGGCTGGACCCGAAGGTGCTTTCGCAGATGATGGCAGTCAGCACCGGCCGCAGCTGGGCCACCGAAGTGTGCAACCCGTGGCCCGGTGTGCTGGACAACGCCCCGGCATCGCGCGGCTACAGCGGTGGTTTCGGCAGCGACCTGATGCTCAAGGACATGGGCCTGGCGGTGGAAGCGGCGATGAGTGTCGGCGCCTCGATCCCGCTGGGTGAGCTGGCCCGCAACCTGTATTCGATGAACCACCAGGCCGGCCGCGGCAAACTGGATTTCTCCAGCGTCGTGCAGCTGGTCACCAGCGACCGGTAGAGCCCGGTCGCTGGCGGCCGGGTTCAGGCCGACATGGCCCGTGCGCCATGCTGCTGGGCCTGCTGATCCATCAGCCGCTGCTCCCGCTGCTGGTCGCCGGCCTGCTGCGCGCGGGCCGTGCTTTCTTCCAGCGATTGGCCCATCGCTTCGGCGGTCTGCACTGGCGCGCTGGTGCGGTTCAACGCGGCCTCGTCGCGCAGCGCATTGGCCTGCACTGCGCGCGCCATCGAACCGTCCTGGTTGAGCTCGACGCGGTCGATGGTGTGCAGACCGGCACGTGCGGCCTCCACCGTCAGCGCACCGGCCAGACGCTCGCTGTGCGGCCCGTGGCCGATGCCGCGTGCCTCTTCGGCTTCATGCACGCGCATCAGGGTTTCCATGTACAGCACGTGCTGGGCGTTGCCCGGATCGGTCAGCGGCCGCAGCGCGGCGCCATCGCGCTGCGCCGGTTCCGGCGCAGGCGCGATGTCGGCCGGTGCCTGGGTGCGCGCCGGTGCGGCCATCGCTTCACGGGTCTGCGCGTCCAGTACGCCGCTGGGGTCCAGGCCGTGCGCCTGCTGGTAAGCACCCAGCGCGGCACGGGTACCGGCGCCCAGGTGCCCGTCCACGCTCAGCGCGCGGCCGTTGGCATCCGTATGTCCCTGCGCGGCCAGTGCGGTCTGCAGCTGGCGTGCTTCACGGTCGATCGCGCCCAGGGTGGCCGGGCCCGCCTTGCCGTCCACCGGCTCCAGCCCGTGCGCGCGCTGGAAGGCTTCCACCGCCGCACGGGTGTCGCCGTCAAAGCGCTTGTCGGCGTTCAGGGCCTGGCCGTTGGCGGCGGTGTAGCCAAGCACCGCCAGATTGGACTCCAGCTTGCCGACCTCCTTGCCGCTGGCGCCTTCCTTCAGCACGCTCGAGGCGGCACTCTGCTGGCGCGGCGGATGGATCTGGTCGAGCGCGACGCGGATGTCCGCATCATTGCGCTCACCGGCCGGCGCGTAGTCACGGCTGCTGACCTTGGCGTGGGCACGGTCCATCGCGTCCTTGTTGGTCGCGTAGGCGTCTTCGTAGCGCGCGGCGATGTCGGCGGCCTTGGGGCCATCGTAGTAGGTGTGCGTGGCGCGGATCTCGCCGGCCTTGGTGCGCAGGGCGTCGTAGTCGCCGCCGTTCTCCAGCACCTTTTCCAGCTTCGAAAGCTGGCCGGGCATCTGGTTGGCGGTCTTGGCCAGCAGGCTGATCGCCTCGAAACGGCGCTCATCGGGAATATGGCTGCCGTGCGCGTCCAGGATCGACATCGCGGTCTGGGTGGCGTTGCGCACCTGCGGGTAATCGATGTTGGCGTGGATCCACTGCTTGCCTTCGTCCGAACCGGCCCAGGCGTTGATGCTGTCGCGGGTCTGTTCGTCCATGAAGCGGATCGAAGAGCGCCCGCCGAGCCCGTTGCCGTGGCTGAGCAGGTCGCCACGCAGGTCGGCGCGGTCGTTGGTGAACGGCAGATTGTGCGTTTTCGCGTAGGCCTGGGCCTGGTCGATCACCGCATCCACATAGGTCTTTTCGCCCGCCGCCAGCGGACGATCGCCGATCGCGCCGACCGGCCAGGTACCGCGCTGGCCGAAATCGACCTGGATCGCGCCCAGGCTGTAGCCGCTGTTCTGCGCGACGCTGCTGACCTCGCCCCAATCCGGCTCGCGGGTACCGCGGGTGATGCCGGCGATGGACAGATGGTACGACGCCGGGCCGCCTTCGGTGCCACGGCCTACCGCGAAGTAGACCGCGCCGGAGGTGGCATCCAGGTTACGGGTATCGATATTGTCGGGCATGGCTTACTTCCTTGTTTCTGTGCAATCGGGGGGCGGCCGGGGGCCGGGTCAGCATTCCAGCGGGGCGCGGCTCAGTCGAGCAGGTCGATGTAACCCTGCAACTGGTCCGCACGTGCGCCGAGGCGGCGCATCTCGATCTCGCTTCCCTGCAGGTTGCCGGGCTGGGTGCTGTCGAAGATCACGGTCTCCAGCTCGCCGTCGCGCTTGCGCGACTCCAGCCAGGCACGCTGCGCCCCGACCAGCTTGGCCTTGCCGGCGGCGTCGAGCTTGCCCTGAAGTTCCTTGTAGACCCGGTTCAGGCGCTGATCCTGCAGCTTGGTTTCCTGCGAGATGCACGCTGCCTGTGCGATCGCGCCCTGGGCGCGCTGCTGGCAGGTGGTGAAGGAGGCACTGATGCCCTTGCCGGGCTGCGCCGTGGAGACCGGCGAGCGCGCCATCGCCGCACCGCTGGCGATCAGCGCGGTCAGCGTGATGCCGACCAGAAGGGACTGTTTGAACTTCGCCTGCATGCCTGATTCCTTCATTCCATTGTCCGGCGGGCAGTATACGAAGCAATCCTGACTCACGGCATCACGGCGCGCACACACGCGTACGGCCGGGACAAGGCCCGGCCGTACGTGGATTGCAGGCGCATCGCGCGCCTCGGGTGGCTCAGACCACGGTCAGCGTCACATCGATGTTGCCGCGGGTCGCGTTCGAGTACGGGCACACGATGTGCGCCTTCTGCACCAGCTCTTCGACCTGCTCGCGCGGCAAGCCCGGGACCGAAATCTCAAGCGCCACTTCGATGCCGAAACCGGTCGGAATCTGGCCGATGCCGACCTTGCCGGTGATCTGCGTTTCGGCCGGCAGGGCGACCTTGGCCTGGCCGGCCACGTACTTCAGCGCGCCCAGGAAGCAGGCCGAGTAGCCGGCCGCGAACAGCTGCTCCGGGTTGGTGCCCGGGCCACCCGCACCGCCCAGCTCGCGCGGGGTGGAGAGCTGGATGTCCAGCACGTTGTCGGAGGAGACGGCGCGGCCGTCGCGGCCTCCGTTGGCAGTGGCCTGGGCGGTATACAGAACGTTGGCAATGGACATGGGATTCTCCTGCGGAGTGAAAGGGGTGGGCCAGATGGCAGGTGTACTTTGCGCGTCCATCCCGTACGTGTGGCAACATTTCGTCCAGAAAATTTGATCTGGAGTCCGCCATGGTCGATCGACTGCAATCCCTGTTGGACCGTTTCGCAGTCTCGGCGGAGGTCTTCCACGCCGGCGCGCTATGCGGCATCAACGATCTGCCGGCCGACGGCGAGCGCGGCCAGCTGCATCTGATCCGCGACGGCGATGTGCGTGTCGAGCACCCGGACGGCAGCACGCTGCAGATCACCACGCCCAGCGTACTGCTGTACCCGCGCCCGTTCGCGCACCGCTTCGTCACCGATGCCACGCGGGGTGCGGATTTCGCCTGCGCCCACCTGCAGTTCGAAGGGGGCGCCAACAATCCGGTCGCCGCGGCACTGCCGCCGATCGTGTGCCTGCCGCTGGAGGGCTTGTATGGCGGCCAGCCGGTGCTGTCGCTGTTGTTCGAAGAAGCCTTCGCGCAGCGCTGCGGCCGCCAGGCCCTGCTGGATCGCCTGTTCGAGGTGGTGCTGATCCAGATCCTGCGCGCGCTGATGGAGAGTGGCCAGATCCGCGTCGGCCTGCTTGCCGGCATGGCCCATCCGCGGCTGCGCCACGCGCTGGTCGCCATGCACGAAGCGCCGGCCGACGAGTGGACGCTGGAGTCGCTCGCGCAGCGCGCCGGCATGTCACGCAGCGCCTTCGCCGACAGTTTCCGCCACACCATCGGCAGCACGCCCGGCCACTACCTGCAGGGCTGGCGTACCCGCCTCGTGCAGCAGGCGCTGCGTCGTGGCCATCCGCTCAAGCGCATCGCGATCGATGTGGGCTACGGCAGTGAGGCGGCATTGTCGCGCGCGTTCAAGGCGCAGACCGGGCAGTCGCCGCGGCAGTGGAAGCAGGGCAGCGTGGCGCCCGGGCGATAGTGCGACGCACGTCGGCGTCGCTCAGATCGCCCACTCCCGATCCGTCGTGAACATGATCGTCAGCCACCGGTCCGGCGACTCCTCGCCCAGTGCCTCGCCGATCTCATCGCGCAGGCGATCCCATTCGATCAGCGGCCGCGGCGGATCGTCCGCGCGCGCCACGAAGAACAATTCGATCTGCTCACCGCGTCCAACCTTGGCCACGTAACTGCGGTACTCGAGGAAACCGTGCCTCGCCACGATGTCGCGTGCCACCGCGTCGACATGCGCCTGCAGGTCCAGCGGCGTGATCAGCAGGATGTCCGACAGCGCCTGGCGCACCGTGCCCAGGGGCGCCACCACAACGAACAGGCAGACCACCAGCAGGATCGCCGGATCGATGTACGGGACCAGCCACGCCCATTCGGTGCCGCGCAGCACATAGCCGCCGACGAAGGCGACCAGGTAGGCGGCCGACATGCTGGCCGCGACCACCCAGTTCTTTGCATCGAGCGCGATGAAGTCCGAGCCGATCGACCGGTTCGCACGGCGTACGAACAGCGCCAGCCCGGTTTCGGCCACGATCGAGATCACCGCGAACAGGATCGCCGGCCCCAGCGCGATCTCGCGCCCGCCGGACATGAGTGCGTCCACCGCATTGACCGCGGCGTACAAGGCCGCACCGATCATCAACGTGCCGCTGACCCCGAGCACGATCGGCTCCAGGTGCCAGAAGCCCATGGTGAAGCGCTGGTTCAAGCGCGACTGCAGGGTATCCACGTGGGTCGACAGGCTGATCAGGCGCACCACCAGCAGTGACAGCCAGGTCATCACCACGTCGATCAGCCCGTAGATGCCGTCGAAGATGATCAGCGAGGAGTTGGCGAGCAGGCCGAAGGCCACCGCGGCCGCGGCCATCGCCAGCGAGGCGGCGATCGACAGGCGCAGCACGCCTTGTTCGGTGGTGGGGTCGAATCGTGCAATGCTCATTGGAAACCTGCATGGGGCGACATGACATGATCGCCCGCCGTCTTTTGGCCATGTGGGTAGGCGAGACGCGTCGAGCGGGAGATGCGCATGTAGGTGGATAGGTTCATTGGGATCGCGCGGCGTTCAACAGGTTTTCCCGGCATTTTCGATACATCCGATAGCGCGGACAAATGACTTTCGCATAGGGCGGATCGACTTGATCGCGATGCTGCGAATGCGTTCGAAGGAGTGTGACTTCAGCTGGATTTTTACGGAATGGTTGTTGGTAGCTTGGCATTTCGAGGGGTCAAGGCGAAGCACGCAATGCTGAGAAGAATCATGTTGCTGTTGTCCGGCGTTCTGCTTGGCGCCGGGAGCTTTGCAGGCGGTGCGACCCAGCGGATGGCAGCAGAGTCGATCAATCTGCATGACCTGTCGTTGAGAGTGTTGGTGGACGGCGAGCTGATAATGACGCCAAACGTGCAACTGCTTCCAACGCGTACCGCCTACGTGTCCATTGGATCTCCCGGGGAGGTTGTGTACACGTTGACGTTGGACATCATCGAGCACGTAGCGGATGCCCCAGCCGATGCCACGGGGTTGCAGATGGTTCTCTGGCGGGGCGGTGTCGGCGGTGGAGAGATGCTCCTGGATTCCGTGATGGTCATTGATTCCCGCACCATCGCCAGGGCCGCTTCCGAGGGGCGGTCGCCCAGCGTCAGGATAGGCGGTTCGACGAAGGCATCGGTCGAGATTGAACTGGTTTCTCACGCAGTACTTGAGAGCGACGCGACTGTGGTGGCTACACAGGCCACCTGCAAGACAGCTCGTGCTCTGTCCGCCTCCAGCAGCGATTGCTGTAGTGCCAAATGCAAGGACGGCAGCGCGAACTCACTTTCGTGCTGTGGTGCGTACCGGTGCTGTGGATGCGGCGTCTGTTGCTCGGTCCCTTGACCGATTCCCCCAGCGCCCCACGTACAGCGTTCATGGGAAGGGGGTAAACTATTGATTGCGCTGGTATTGCCAGTGAATCCAGATAGCCCCGCGCCCCATGACCCAGTCCATCACCGACGCCACCGCGCGTTACGCCGCCTCCCTGCGTCTGTCCGTTGCCCCGATGATGGACTGGACGGACCGCCATTGCCGGTACTTCCACCGGCTGCTGGCGCCGGGCGCACGGCTGTATACCGAGATGGTGCACGCCAACGCGGTGATCCATGGCGACCGTGAGCGCCTGCTCGGCTTCGACGGCAGCGAGCATCCGCTCGCGCTTCAGCTCGGTGGCAGCGATCCGGCCCTGCTGGCCCAGGCCGCGCGCATCGCGCAGGAGTGGGGCTACGACGAGGTCAACCTCAACTGTGGCTGTCCCTCCGATCGGGTCCAGGCCGGGCGTTTCGGCGCCTGCCTGATGCGCGAGCCTGCCCTGGTCGCCGAGTGCGTGGGCGCGATGGTCGCAGCGGTGGACATCCCGGTGACGGTGAAGTGCCGACTCGGCGTGGATGACGACAACGACTACGAAAACTTCGTCAACTTCGTCGATCAATCGGCCAACGCGGGAAGTGCGATGTTCGTGGTGCATGCCCGCAACGCGTGGCTGAAGGGCCTCTCGCCGAAGGAAAACCGCGAAGTGCCGCCGCTGCGTTACGACTGGGCGCACCGCCTCAAGGCCGACCGCCCGCAGCTGCAGATCGTCCTCAACGGTGGCTTGGCCACGGTCGAGGCCGCGCAGGCCCAGTTGCCGGCGCTGGACGGGGTGATGCTGGGCCGTGCGGCCTACCACGACCCCTACGTGCTGCATCAGCTGGAGGCGGCCCAGACCGGTGCCCCGCTGCAGTCGCGCGAGGCGCTGCTGCGCGCCATGCAGCCGTACATCGAGGCCCAGCTGGCCCGCGGGCTGGCGCTCAAACACATCACCCGGCACCTGCTGGGGCTGTTCCACGGTCAACCGGGCGGGCGGGCCTTCCGCCAGATCCTGAGCGAAGGCTCGCACCGCGTCGGGGCCGACTGGAGCCTGATCGACCAGGCGTTGGCGGTGACCCGCGCCCAGGCCGAACGCGTCGCGGCGTGAACCGCATCACCCTGTCAGCTTGACAAGGGCCTCGCTTTGGCCGCCAATGTTCACTTAGATGAACAAAGCGGGGAGGCAGCCGGAAAAGTTCAGACCGGATTCACTGGCTAAAACCAAGAATTCGCTAAAGATTCGTAAAGCGCCGGCCCAGGCTGGCGGTTGCCGATTCACAACTTTTGAACGTTTAGCCGCGCTCCGCTAGGATCAGACCGATGTTCTCCGTGACCCGCCACCGCCGCATCGCTGCCTTCGCCCTTCTGGCGACGGGCGCAGCTGCCTCCGCCAGTGCGTGGGCGCAGATGCCGCCGGAAGCGGCCCGTGCCGAGATGATGCGCACGGCCGAACGCGGTGGCCCGCAGGAGCGCTCGCTGTCCGATGCGGTCCGTCGGGTGCAGCGGACTACCGGTGGACACATCCTCGGCGCCGAGCGCGTGCCCTTCGACGGGCGCGACATCAACCGGGTCAAGTACATGGATGACCGCGGCCGCGTCCGCTATATGGACGATCCCGCGACATCGCGTTCACAGCCCCGCACGCCGCGCTCGGATATGTCATCACTACGCGGCGATAACCCCTGAACAGGGATAGTTGTCCGCAGTCATCTGCATTACCCACTGGCCCCATGGGGCCATACCCAGGACACTAGGGAGAGTTCATGCGTATCCTTCTGGTCGAAGACGAAGCCCCGCTGCGGGAAACACTGGCAGCCCGGCTCAAGCGCGAAGGCTTTGCCGTCGATGCTGCGCAGGACGGTGAGGAAGGTCTGTACATGGGCCGCGAAGTACCGTTCGACGTCGGCATCATTGATCTGGGCCTGCCCAAGATGTCGGGCATGGAACTGATCAAGGCGCTGCGCGACGAGGGCAAGAAGTTCCCGGTGCTCATCCTGACCGCGCGTTCGAGCTGGCAGGACAAGGTCGAGGGCCTCAAGCAGGGCGCCGACGATTACCTCGTCAAGCCGTTCCATGTCGAAGAGCTGCTGGCCCGCGTCAATGCGCTGCTGCGCCGTGCCGCCGGCTGGAGCAAGCCGACGCTGGAGTGCGGCCCGGTCGCGCTGGACCTTGCCGCGCAGACGGTCAGCGTCAACGGCAGCAACGTGGACCTCACCAGCTACGAGTACAAAGTGCTCGAGTACCTGATGATGCATGCCGGTGAACTGGTCTCCAAGGCCGACCTCACCGAACACATCTACCAGCAGGACTTCGATCGCGACTCGAACGTGCTGGAGGTCTTCATCGGCCGCCTGCGCAAGAAGCTCGACGCCGACGGCGAACTCAAGCCGATCGAAACCGTGCGTGGCCGCGGTTACCGCTTCGCCATTCCGCGCAACGAAGGCTGAGCTGCGGCTGGCGATAGATGATGTCCGGCCGTCTGTGGTTCTTTAAACGCTGGCGGCCGCGCTCACTGCAGGCGCGCCAGCTGTTGGCCGCCTCGGTGGGCCTGGTGGCCTTCCTGGCCCTGGCCGGCTACGCGCTGGATGCCGCCTTCGCCGATACCGCGAAGGCCAATCTGCGCGAGCGGTTGAAGAACTACGCCACCGCGTATGCGGCCGGCATCGATTTCACCCGCGACCGCTCGTTGTACATCCGCGAGCAGCCGCCGGATCCGCGCTTCGACGTCCCGGGCAGCGGCCTCTATCTGCAGGTCGTGATGCCCGACGGCAAGGGCAATTCCATGTCCGCTGAAGGCCCGATGCTGCCGACCGTGGGCGGCGGCATGCTGGCCCCGCGCCAGGAAGTCTTCGAAGGCCCGTTGCCGATGATCCAGATCGACGGCAGCGAGGGCTCGGCCTACCGCTATGGCATGGGCCTGGTCTGGGATGCCGACGCCGATCCGGCCACCGAATTCCCGTACACCATCTACGTGCTCGAAGACTCGCGCGCGCTCGGCGCACAGCTGCGCGTGTTCCGCGGGCGGGTGTGGTTCTACCTCGGCGGCATCGGTCTGATCCTGCTGCTGCTGCAGACGGTCATTCTGCAGTGGAGCCTGCGCCCGATGCGGCGCGTGATCAACGAACTGACCAAGGTCCAGCGCGGTGAAACCGAGCGCATGAGCGAACGCCATCCGCGCGAGCTTGAGCCGCTGACCGACAGCATCAACGCCTTCATCGAGAGCGAGCGCGAAAACCTCGAGCGCCAGCGCAACACCCTGGCCGATCTCGCGCACAGCCTGAAGACACCGCTCGCGGTGCTGCGCACGCAGCTCGACAGCGGCGCGCGCGATGAGGATCTGCGCGAAGAATTCGACGTGCAGCTGCGGCGCATGAACAACCTGGTGTCCTACCAGCTGGCGCGCGCGGCGTCGTCCGGTCACAAGCTGTTCTCCGCCCCGCTGCCGATCGAGTCCAACGCCGAAGAGATCGTGCGTGGCCTGGAGAAGGTCTACGCCTCCAAGGGCGTGCTGTGCGAGTTCGATATCGACCCGGCCGCGCGTTTCCATGGCGAGCCCGGCGATCTGCAGGAACTGCTCGGCAACCTGCTGGAGAACGCGTTCAAGTGGGCCAAACGCCGCGTGCTGCTGACCGCGCATCCGTTGCCGGCACCGGGTGCGCGTCGCGCCGGCCTGGTGCTGTCGGTGGATGACGATGGCCCGGGCATCGCACCGGAAGATATCGCCAAGGTGCTGCAGCGTGGCGTGCGTGGCGACGAGCGCGTGCAGGGCCACGGCATCGGTCTGTCGATCGTGCAGGATCTGATCAAGGATTACCGCGGCGAACTGCAGGTGAAGCGTTCGCCGGAGCTGGGTGGTGCACGCTTCGAGGTGAAGTTGCCGCCCGGGCCGTAAAGGCCGTACCGACCAACGGTCGGCACCTACCGATGGCCCGTATCCACGCAAAGTGCATCATCGATCTGTATCGCCCGGCATTCCCACGGGACAGGTAGCCCAAGACCGTTGGTCGCGGCGCATCCGTCCGGCTGGTAGCCCACGACCGTTGGTCGCGGTGCATCCGTCCGGCTGGTAGCCCACGACCGTTGGTCGTGGCGCACCTCACCGCATCAGCGGCGACGGACCATAGAACCGCTGCAGATGCCCAGCCACCGCCGGCATCTCGCGTGCCAGCAGCGCCGGTGCGGAAAAGTGGTACTCGCTGACCACCGCGAAGAACTCCTCCGGCGCCTCGGACGCATACGGGTCGACCTGCGTTTCCCGACCCTGGTCCACCGCAGCGCAGAACGCGTCATAGGCCTGCTGGAAATCCGCCGCCCACTGTTTCTGCCACGCACGCGGCAACGGCGGTGTGCCGTCGATCGCGCCGTCCAGTGCATCGATCTTGTGCGCCATCTCATGCACCGCCACGCAGAACCCAGCCTCCGGATCGGCGATATCAGCCTGGATGTCGGCCCACGACAGGATCAACGGACCGCTGTCCCAGGATTCGCCGATCAGCGCATCGTCCCATTCGTGCAGCACGCCGGCGGCATCCACCTGGCTGCGGTGCACGCGGAACGCGTCGGGATAGACGATCAGCTGCGACCAGCCGCGCAGACCCACCTCACCCAGCTCCAGCAGCGGCAGGCAGCACAACGCGGCCAGCAGCACGCCATCGGCGTCGTCCAGCTGCAGTCCGGCGGCCGGGCTGATGGTTTTCTCGTGCAGGAAGCGGGCGGCGAGGACGCGCAGGCGTTCGCGGCGGGCAGCATCCAGCTGCCGCAGCCAGGCGGCGCGGTGGCAGGTGGTGTCCCAGAGGGTGGGGTCGATCTCGCGTGGCGTGCGGCGCAGCCAGCCCAACAGTCGTTCGATCAGCGGAACATACCCGGCAGGAAGCTGTGCCACTTCGGCGCGCGCAGGCGCGGCAGCACGTCCTCATCGCCGCCGCCGCCGGTACTGGTCCCGCTGCTGGCGCTGGGCTTGACCGTGGCGGGTGCGGCGGACGCAGATGCCGATGCCGGCGCACTGCGCTCGTTCTCACTGGCCGAATAGACACACGCGCCGCGACCCGCCGTGGTGAGCGCATCGGAAGCATGCGCGGCCAGCGGGGCCATCAGGAGGAGCAGGCAATGGGCGAACGGGCGCATCGTCAACATCCAGCGGCGGGTGAAGTTCCCGATTCTAGCCCGATTTCGCCGGTGGATTGGAAGGCCCCGGGCGGGCGCTGGCGGCGGCTTTCCCGCATACTTTTCCCGTTTACCCGATGGAAGCTGCCGTGGACGACCGCCAACTGCTGGCCAAACTGGGCGCCGGGCGCCTGTCCGGCGACGCGCTGGCGCGCGAACTGGGCCAGACCCGTGCCGCGATTTGGAAGCGGATTCAAGGACTTAGGGCGGCGGGCGTCGATATCGACGGACGCGCCGGTGACGGCTACCAGTTGCAACAGCCGCTGGACCTGCTGGACGCCGAGGCGATCCAGGCGGCGCTGCCGGGCCCGGCCTCGGGCCAGCTTGCCTCCCTGCAGGTGGCCTGGTCGGTTGCGTCAACGAACAGTGAATTGCTGCGCTGCAGCGCGCCGGAGCGCGGGGCGATGGTCCTGCTGGCGGAGCGCCAGACACGCGGCCGCGGCCGCCGCGGACGGGCCTGGGCCTCGCCACTGGCGGCGCATATCTATCTTTCCGTGCTGCGTGGCTTTGCCGGTGGCCTGTCGCGGTTGGGCGGGCTGAGCCTGGTCGCCGGGGTCGCGGTGGCCGAGGCGCTGCGCGAGGCGGGTTTTCGCGACGTCGCGCTGAAGTGGCCGAATGACCTTGTCGTCGATGGACACAAACTCGGCGGCCTGTTGATCGAGGGCGGCGGTGAGTTCGCTGGGCCCGCGCGTGCGGTGATCGGCCTGGGCGTAAACGTGCGCATGCCCGCCGCGTTCGCCGCGGAGATCACCCAGCCCTGGACCGATCTGGACACGCTGTCCGGCGCACAGACGTCGCGTAACGCCGTGGTCGCACGCATCCTCGCGGTCCTGCTGCCGGCGTTGGACGCGTTCGAGCAGGACGGCCTGGCGCCGTTCCTCGCGCGCTATGCCGCGTTGGACAGCCTGGCCGGGCGCGAGGTGCAGGTGGAAGAGGGCGGCGTGCTGTTTGGCGGCACGGCGCTGGGTCTGGCCGACGATGGCGCGCTGCGCGTGCGCATCGACGGCAACGAACGGGTTTTCCATGCGGGCGAAGTCAGCGTGAGGGCGCAATGAGCGACTGGTTGTTTGATCTGGGCAATTCGCGCTTCAAGTTCGCGCCGCTGCAGGGCATGCGCGCGGGCGATGTGCAGGCATGGCCGCATGGCGCCGAAGCGATGCCCGCTGCGGCACTGGATGCGCTGCCGTCGGGTGACACCGCCTATGTCGCCAGCGTCGCAGCGCCCTCGCTGACCGCCGCCATGCTGGATGTGCTGCAGGCGCGCTTCCGCCATGTGCGCGTGGCGCGCACCGAAGCAGAGTACGCCGGAGTGCGGATCGCCTATGCCGATCCCGGCCGCTTCGGCGTGGACCGCTATCTGGCGCTGCTGGCCGTGGCGGCGAGGGGCCAGGCCGTGTTGATCGCCGGCGTGGGCACCGCGCTCACGATCGATCTGCTCGATGCCGATGGCCAGCACCACGGTGGCCGCATCTCGGCCTCACCGACCACCATGCGCGAAGCGCTGCATGCGCGTGCGGTGCAGTTGCCTGCGGCAGGCGGCGACTACAGCGAGTTCGCCAATGACACCGCCGATGCGCTGGCGTCCGGCTGCGATGGTGCCGCGGTGGCGCTGATCGAACGCAGCCGTGTACAGGGCGGTGAACGGCTCGGCACGCTGCCGCACCTGCTGGTCCACGGGGGCGGTGCACCCGCCCTGCTGCCGCTGCTCGGCGATGCCGAATTCCAGCCTTCGCTGGTGCTCGACGGGCTGGCCCGCTGGGCCGTGCATCAACCGCCGTCAGCAGGCTAGGATCAGCCGATGCTTACCCGTGCCCTGATCGTCGTCCTGGTCATCCTCAACCTCGGTGTCGCGCTGTGGTGGCTGCTGCGCGGCGAACCGGTCAGCGAACCCGCGGCCTCGCCGGTTGGCGTGGCGCAGCTGGAAGTGCTGCCGTCCACGCAGGCGCCCCCCGCTGCGGCGACGCCGACTGACAACGCGTCGGCGCTGCAGGACGTGACACCGGCTGCGGCGCCGGTGGCCGAGCCGCCGGTGACCCCCGAAGTGCCGCCCACCGCCGTGGCTGCCGCGCCCGCGCCCACGCCTGCAGCTGCCGCGCCTACTGTCGCGCCTGGTCCCGCCGCTGCCCCGGCGGTCGCCCCACCGGCACCGGTCGCGCCGCCGGCCGCACCCGCCCAATGCGTCAGCCTGGGGCCCTTCGCCGACCGCGCGACGGCGCAGGCCGCGCAGTCCCGCGCCGGCAGTGCCCTGCGCACGGCCCGGCTGCGCGAGGTCGCCGATGCCGGCGCCACCCGTTACCGGGTGCTGCTGCCGCCCGCCGCCAGCCGGGAAGAGGCGCAGGCCACGGTCAAGCGCATCGTTGCGGCCGGGGTGAGCGATTACTACATCATTGCCCAGGGCGAGGAGACCCATGCCATCGCGCTGGGCCAATACCGCAACCGGGAAGGCGCGGATCGTCGCCTGGCGGCGCTGAGCGCGGCCGGTTTCAAGGCGAAGATGGTCGCCAGCGGTGGCGATGGCAGCGCGCAGTGGTGGCTGGATGCGACCCTGGCAGCGGGTACAGAGGCCGCCGCGGCACGCCAGCGCAGCGGCGCAGCCCAGCAGCGCTCGCTGGAATGCGCGCGCGTGCGCTAGAATCCCGGCTCCGCGACGGGTCGTCCCGCCGCGATGCCCATGCCGGCATAGCTCAGTTGGTAGAGCAACCGCCTTGTAAGCGGTAGGTCCCCAGTTCGAATCCGGGTGCCGGCACCATTGCTGCACGGTCGATGACGGCTGCTGCAGCGCCGCGAGTCGTATCACCTCGCGCTGGCTATGCTGTTCCTCTTTGCAATGGAGGCAACAGCGATGGCGATGTATTCCCCGGTTTCCCTGATTGGCGTGCCCACCGACATCGGGGCGGGCCACCGTGGCGCGGGTCTGGGACCGGACGCCCTGCGCATCGCGGGCCTGGGTGATGCGCTGATCGCGCGGGGCGTGGAGGTGCGCGACCTCGGCAACCTGGACGGTCCGCGCAACCCATGGACGGCACCGGTGCAGGGCTATCGCCATCTCGACGAGGTGGTCGCCTGGAACCGCGCGCTGATGGACGCCACCTACACCGAACTGCAGGCCGGCCGCATGCCGATCATGCTCGGCGGCGACCACTGCCTGGGCATTGGTTCGATCACCGCGGTCGCGCGCTGGTGCCGTGAGCAGGGCAAGGACCTGCGCGTGCTCTGGCTGGACGCGCATTCGGACTTCAACACCAGCGAGGTCACCCCGTCGGGCAATGTGCACGGCATGCCGGTGGCCTGCCTGTGCGGGCTTGGCCCGGATGCGTTGACCCGGCTCGGCGGCGACGCCCCCGCGATCCGCCCGCAGCAGGTGCACCAGATCGGCATCCGCTCGGTGGACCAGGAAGAAAAGCGCCTGATCAAGCAGCACCAGGTCGATGTCTACGACATGCGCTACATCGACGAAGCCGGCATGAAGCGCACCATGGAAGCGGCACTGGCCGGCATCGATGCCAACACCCATCTGCACGTCAGCTTCGACGTCGATTTCCTGGATCCCAGCATCGCGCCGGGCGTGGGCACCACGGTGCCGGGCGGGGTCAACTACCGCGAGGCGCAGCTGGTGATGGAGATGATCGCCGACACCGGGCGCATGGGCTCGCTGGACATCGTCGAGCTGAATCCGCTGCTGGACAACCGCAATGCCACGGCCGAACTGGCGGTGGATCTGGTCGAAAGCCTGTTCGGAAAATCAACGCTGATGCGCGATTGAGAACTTCTGGCTGAACAGCGGTTTCCTGCATTCACATCCGCTGCACGCCTCTCCCGCCAGATTGCACTTCACGCGGGGCCGTGTGTTTCGACCCACGGCACTGCAGGTCAGGAAGAGGAGTTGCGCTGGCGTGCTCATCTGACAGGCGGGACCGGATTCCGGTATTGAATTTGATCAACCAGGAGAACCCTATGAAGCGTGTTATCGCACTGATGCTGTTGTCGATGTTCTCGGTCGCCATGCTGTCCGGCTGCAACACCGTTGCCGGTGCCGGCAAGGACGTGCAGAAGGCCGGTGAAACGGTCGAAGGCGCTGCCAAGGGCAACTGATCCGCGGATCAGGCGTCAACGGAAAAGGCCGGGATTTCCCGGCCTTTTTCATGTCCTGAAGATGACGGCGCGGCGGATGGAGTGGTGAATCATTCAAGCTCGTGAGCATGCGTTTCATCGCCGCTTGACCGTGCGGCAACGCGCCCTGGCGCAATCTGGTCCCACGGCGAGATGGCCGTTGCAATCAAGGAAGCGAACCCATGAACAAAGACATCATTTCCGGCAAGTGGACGCAGCTCAAGGGCAAGGCGCAGGCCAAGTGGGGCGACCTGACCGACGACGATTTCAAGGTGGCCGAAGGCAATGCCGAGTACCTCGCAGGACGCCTGCAGGAACGCTATGGCTGGGCACGCGACCGTGCTGAAACCGAAGTCCGCGACTTCGAAGCGGCCATGCGCAAGGATTATCCGGATTACCACTGAGTGGTGATCCGTTGCGACGGCGCAGCCGTCGGGGGTTGAAACCGGAACGGGCCGCGAGAGCGGCCCGTTTTTTCATGCGCTTGGTCCGGGATCAGCGATCGCGGTACGGCGGCGGGTCCGGCACGTACTGGCCGGGGAAGGCCTGCGGCTCGTCGCGCGGTGGTGTGCTCCGCCGTGGAAGAATCCCGCGTGCCCTCAGATTGCGCTCACTGTCGTAGCGGACCTGCAGCTGCTGCGCTGGATACGCCGTGGCGCGCTCGAAGGAGGTGTTGCGCACGCGCGATGCCTCGCGCTGGCCATGGCCGGTGCCCAGTTGGGGGGCGGGGGCCGAGGAACCGGTCACGCGTGCGCTCTCCATCGTCGATGCGCGCGCCTGCGGGCGTGCCTTGGCATCGGCCGCGCCGGCCACCGCGGGCGCCGCTTCCCTGGACACCCGCCCGGCTTCGTGGAACACCGCCACCCCGATCACCCCGATGTTGTCCGGGCGCCCGGTACGGGCCGCATAGCTGCGGTCCGGATCGGTGAACACGAACTGGGCGACCTCGTCGGAGGATTTGCGCCAGCCGTGGATATCGGTGGTCTGCCATGGGTTGAGCACGTAGCCGGTCTGGCCGGGGGCAGCCACCTCGCCGCTGATGGCATTCAGACCGTCGACCGAGAGCACCACCAGCACCCGCTCGGCGCTGCCGTTGCGCAGGCGCACGCTGTAGCGATGGCCCTGCTGCCCCGCCACCCAGCGCTGGCTGCCCTGGCGGTACTGGGTCAGGGCCTGGCCGCTGTCGCGGTCGATCACGGTCAGGTGGACGGGCCCGGTGTCGTAGCGCAGAGAGGGCGCCGGCTTGAAGCCGCACAGGGCCAGCACGGCAAGCAGGGGCAGGATCAGGCGTTTCATGGCAGGGCTCCGCAGGGCAGGTGCAGGATCAAACGCACGGGCCGGGCCAACGGGGTCGAGCGCGGGCAGGTAAACTGGGGCGGTTCATCTGTCCGCATTGATTCCCCCATGACTACCCGCGTCCTTACCGGCATCACCCCCTCCGGCACGCCCCACCTGGGCAACTACGTCGGCGCCATCCGTCCGGCGATCACCGCCAGCCAGGCCTCGGATATCGAGAGTTTCTTCTTCCTGGCCGACCTGCACAGCCTGATCAAGGCGCAGGAGCCGGAGCGCACCCAGCGCTCCACGCTGGAGATCGCGGCAAGCTGGCTGGCGTGCGGGCTGGATCCGGACAAGGTGTGGTTCTACCGGCAGAGCGACATCCCGGAAACCACCGAGCTGATGTGGTTCCTGACCGTGATCGCCAGCAAGGGCATCCTCAACCGCGCGCATGCCTACAAGGCGGCCGTGGACAAGAACCGCGAGGAGCAGCTGGATGATGACGCCGGCGTCAGCGCGGGCTTGTTCATGTACCCGGTACTGATGGCGGCCGACATCCTGATCTTCAAGGCCAACCGCGTGCCGGTCGGCCGCGACCAGATCCAGCACATCGAGATGGCGCGCGACTTCGCCCAGCGGTTCAACCACGTCTACGGCCAGGAA
Organism: Stenotrophomonas sp. JAG2; assembly: GCF_041080745.1. Lineage (NCBI taxonomy): Bacteria > Pseudomonadati > Pseudomonadota > Gammaproteobacteria > Lysobacterales > Lysobacteraceae > Stenotrophomonas > Stenotrophomonas sp. JAG2. The sequence continues at coordinate 334,097 of NZ_JBEUMH010000005.1, forward strand.
TTCTTCCCGCTGCCGGAGGTGGTGATCGATGAGCAGGTCGCCACGCTCGCGGGCCTGGATGGCCGCAAGATGAGCAAGAGCTATCACAACACCATCCCTCTGTTCGCCCCGCGCGCGGAGCTGAAGAAGCTGGTGTTCGCGATCCTCACCGATTCGCGCGCGCCCGGCGAGCCGAAGAGTACCGAAGGCTCGGCGCTGTTCCAGATGTACCAGGCCTTCGCCACCCCGGAACAGACCGCTGCGTTCGCGCAGGCGTTCGCCGACGGCATTAGCTGGGGCGATGCCAAGCAGCAGCTGTTCGAGCGCATCGACAGCGAGATCACCCCGCTGCGCGAGCGCTATGACGCGCTGATGGCCGAGCCGGAAAAGATCGAGGCGCTGCTGCGCCGTCGTGGCCAGCAACTGCGCGAGCAGTTCGCCGTGCCGCTGCTCAAGGAGCTGCGCCATGCTGTCGGCCTGCGCGATCTGTCCACCGCCGGTGACGTGCCCAGCGAGGAAAGCGAGACCGCGCGCGCCGCACCGCCGCTGTTCAAGCAGTACCGCGAGAAGGACGGCCGTTTCTACTTCAAGCTGCAGGCCGGTGACGGCACGCCGCTGATCCAGAGCGAAGGCTTCGATTCGCCGCGCGATGCCGGCCAGCTGATCGGCGTGCTCAAGCAGACCGAGCATGGCGACGGGCTGCAGAGCGAGCTGTTCAAGCTCGAGGCCGAGGTCGACGTGGTGCTGGCTGCACTCCAGGCGCTGCGCGGGTAATGCCGGCCGCTGCTATGGCATGATGCCCCTGCACGCCGCAGGGGCGTGTTCCTGCACGGGAGACTGCGATGGCCTGGTTGTCGTTGTTGTTGTTCCTGCCCTGGTTCGTGCTGCTGGGCACGCTGTACTGGCTGTTCCCGCGCCAGCCGCGTGGCACCGCGCGCCGCCTGTTCGATGGCGCCGCGCTGGTCCTCGCCTTCGTGCTGAGCATCCTGGCGATGCTGTGGGGCCACCACATCGGCGTGGTCCAGAATGATGCCGGACCAATCTGGCGGCAGGTATTGGCGGTGCTCTACGCCTACGGTGCGTTCCTGGCAGTGATGGTGGCCGCCGTGCTGCTGCGTGGACCACTGCTGAGTGCGACTGCGACCAAAGCCGCATCGAAGCCGCTGCACTGATCGACGTAAGATGGGGGCGTTTCGTGCCAGGGATGTGTTGATGCACTCCGACCCCAGCATTCATACGATCGACACCGCGTTCCAGCGCGATGATTTCGACGCGGCCTACCTGATCGTCGAGAACGGCCGGGCGGCCTTCATCGATTGCGGCACCGGCCTGGCCGTGCCCGCGATGCTCGCCGCATTGACGCGCGCAGGCTGTACGCCCGGGCAGGTCGATTGGCTGATCCTGACCCATGTGCACCTGGATCATGCCGGCGGCGCCGGCCTGCTGATGCAGCAATTGCCCAACGCCACCCTGGTCGTGCACCCACGCGGCGCGCCGCACATGCTCGATCCGACCCGCCTGGTGGCCGGGGCCACCGAGGTCTATGGCGAAGCCGAGATCGCACGCAGTTATGGCCCGGTGCTGCCGGTGCCCGCCGCGCGCGTGGTGATCGCCGAGGACGGCCACACCGTGGACCTGGCCGGCCGCCCGCTGCTGTGCATCGATACCCCCGGACACGCACGCCATCACCTGTGCGTGTGGGATGCACGCAGCCGCAGCTGGTTCACCGGCGACACCTTCGGGCTGTCCTACCGCGAGCTGGACAGCGCGCAGGGCGCGTTCATCGTGCCGACGTCATCGCCGGTCCAGTTCGATCCCGAGCCGCTGAAGCAGTCGATCGCGAAGATGCTGGCCTACGATCCGCAGGCCATGTACCTGACCCACTACGGGCCGGTGGCACCGCCGCGGAAACTGGCGGCGGATCTCGTCGAGCAGATCGACGCGATGGTCGAGATCGGTCGCCAATGCGATGGTCGCCCGGACCGGCATCGCTGCCTGGTGGCGGCGCTGACCGCGCTGTACCTGGAACGCGCGCAGGCACACGGCTGCCCGCTGGATGACGAAGCGGTGACCCGTGTGCTGGCGATGGACATCGAGCTCAACGCGCAGGGCCTGGCCTGCTGGCTGGATCGCGATCGCCGCTAGTGCACGGTCACGGGGGTGTCACGTTACACTCCGGTGTCCCGTTTTCGTCCTGGTGTCTGCCGTGAATCCGATGCGCATGCTGCTGCTGTCGTCCTGCCTGTTCGTGGGCGGCCTGGCCCACGCCGCCAATGATCTGCCCGGTGGCGGCATCGATCCGCAGGCCCTGTCGCGGCATGTGCGCATCCTGGCCTCGGACGAGTTCGAAGGCCGTGCCCCGGCCACGCCCGGTGAAGAGCGCACGGTCCAGTACCTGATCGAGGAATTCAAGACGTACGGCCTGCAGCCCGGTGGCGTCGACGGCGGCTGGGTGCAGCCGGTGCCGATGGTGCGCGCGCAGGTCGATGGCCCGGTGCGCGCGCAGCTGCGCCAGAAGGGCAAGCAGCGCGCCCTGGCCAATGGCGAGGACGTGACCCTGCAGAGCCTGCGACCGCAGGATGCGGTGGCGATCAAGAACGCACCGCTGGTGTTCGTCGGCTACGGCATCGATGCGCCCGAGCGCCAGTGGAACGATTACAAGGACGTCGACCTGCACGGAAAGATCGCCGTGGTGCTGATCAATGACGCCGATTTCGAGGCCGACCAGCCGGGCGCGTTCGATGGCAAGGCCGTGACCTACTACGGCCGCTGGACCTACAAATTCGAAGAGGCCGCACGCCGCGGTGCGCAGGGCGTGCTGATCGTGCACGAGACCGCGCCGGCCGCGTACGGCTGGGCCACGGTAAAGAGCTCGGGCACGTCGCCGCTGTTCGATATCGAACGCACCCGCGAGCAGGCCCTGGCCCAGCACGTACCGGTGCGCGGCTGGATGCAGCGCAGCCTGGCCGAGCAGTTGTTCCGCGACGCCGGCCTGGATTTCGAGGCCGAGAAGCGCCGCGCCATGACCCCGGCCTTCAAGCCGGTGGCCCTTGGCGATGCGCAGCTCTCGGTCGACTTCAAGCTCAAGCGCGAGCAGGTGATCACCCGCAACGTGGTGGCCAAGCTGCCGGGCGGCGCGCATGCCGATGAAGCGGTGATCTTCTCCGCGCATTGGGACGCGTTCGGTATCGGCCAGCCCGATGCCAAGGGCGACCGCATCCGTCGTGGCGCGATCGACAACGCCACCGGCGTGGCCACCGTGCTGGAGCTGGGCCGCGTCTTCGCTGCCGGCCCGCAGCCGCAGCGCACGCTGTATTTCGTGGCGTTGACCGCGGAAGAGAAGGGCCTGCTCGGCGCCAGCTATTACGCCGCGCACCCGCTCGCCCCGCTCGACAAGACCGCTGCGGTGTTGAACATCGAGATGTTCAGCCCGGATGGCCCGACCCGCGATATCGCCTCGTGGGGCAAGGGCCGGGTGTCGCTGGAAGGGGACCTGGAGCGCGTGGCCAAGGCACGGGGCCGTACCTACTCGCCGGACCCGAACCTGGAAGCCGGCTTCTTCTACCGCGCCGACCATTTCGCCTTCGCCCGCCTCGGCGTGCCGGCGATCACCATCGGCCCGGGGCTGGACATGCGCGAAGGTGGCGTCGAAAAGGGCCGTGAGCTGCGCGATGCGTATTTCGCCGCCTGCTACCACCAGGCCTGCGATGCCTGGACCCCGGGCTGGGACCCGAGCGGCCACGCCGCCGACACCCTGCTGGTCTACGACCTGGGCGCGGAACTGGCCAACAGCCGTCGCTGGCCGCAGTGGGAAGAGGGCTCTGAATTCCGCGCCGAGCGTGAAAAGACCGAGTCCGCGCGCCGCTGATGTAGGGGTGGATTGCGGGATCGCCGCATCCGGGAGCAGAACCAAAGCCCCCTGAGTCAGGGGGCGGCCGCGTAGTGGCGGGGATCTGGGTGTTGGTAAGAAGGGGCCCGCGGTTTGCGCAGGAAAGCGTGGGGCGTCAGCGCGTATGCGATGGCGCGTCCCCTACTTGCGCGTGCCATCGAGCCAGTTCGGGCCCTTGTTGGTCAGGAAGAACATGTAGACCACCAGCGATACCGCGATGATCGCCGTGACGTACACCGCGAAGATGCCGACCTGGCCGGTCTTCAGCGCACCCTGGTACAGCAGCGGCGCGGTGCCACCGAACAGCGAGTTGGCCATCGCATAGCCGAAGCCCACGCCCAGTGCGCGCACATGGGTGGGGAACAGCTCGGCTTTGACGACCGCGTTGATCGAGGTGTAGCCGGTCAGGATCACGAAGCCGATGCCCAGCACCAGGAAGGCCATGAACGGATCGTGCTGGTTGGGCAGTTCGGTGATCAGGTACCAGCTGTACAGCACGCCGCCGATGCCGAAGAACACCAGCAGGCTCTTGCGCCCGACCATGTCCGACAGCCAGCCACCGATCGGCTGCAGCACCATCAGGAAGGTCAGCACGCCGAGGTTGATCATCGTGCCGGTCATGACGTCATCGCCCGCGAACGCGCTCTGGATCATCTTCGGCCCGTTGACCGAATACGTATAGAACGCGACGGTGCCGCCAGCGGTGATCAGGAAGCACAGCAGCAGCGGACGCCACTGGTTGACGAACAGCTCACGCATCGAGCCGGAGGCCTTGGCGCGGCCATCGCGTGCGGCTTCGATGGAATCGGTCTGCAGCGATTCGTCCATGCTCCGGCGCAGCCAGAACACCACGATCGCCGCGATGCCGCCGATGCCGAACGCCACGCGCCAGCCCCATGCGGAAATCTCCGGCTTGTCCCAGAAGGTCAGCATGCCCAGCAGGGTCAACTGCGCCAGCACGTGGCCACCGACCAGGGTGACGTAGTGGAACGAGGACAGGAAGCCGCGCCGGCCGGGGATGGCGGCCTCGGACATGTAGGTCGCACTGGTGCCGTATTCACCCCCGGTCGCGAAGCCCTGCAGGAGGCGCGCGAACAGCAGGATCACCGCCGCCCAGATGCCGATCTGCGAGGCGGTCGGGGTGATCGCGATCAGGAACGAACAGGCGGCCATCACCGTGACCGACACCGTCAGCGCCAGCCGTCGGCCGTAGCGGTCGGCGAAGCGGCCGAAGTACCACGCGCCGATCGGGCGCATCAGGAAGGTGGCGGCGAAGATCGCCCACACATACATCGTGGAGTTCTTGTCGGCGGCCGAGAAGAACTGGGATTCGAAGTACACCGCGAAGACCGAGTAGACGTAGACGTCATACCACTCGACCAGGTTGCCGGCCGAGCCTTTGAGGGTGTTGGAGATGGAGCGCCGCAGGGCGGCCCGTTCGGGGTGTGCCGCGGTGGCGGGGACGGAAGTGCTCATGCAGGGTAGGGGTCCTGGCTGGGAAGCGTTGATTGCTCTTGTTACCTTACCGCACGTCAAAAACGGGTGCGTGTCAGGCATCACGCGGCGGCCCGGTGAAATCAGCGTGCCAGCACAAGGGGTGCCGCGCCATCGGCAACGGCCTAGAATCCGGGTTCCCCCGTACCGTGGTGGCCCATGGCCGTTCTACCCGAATCTCCGTCGGCCGCTCCCCGCAGCGGCCTGGTCGTCCTGGCGCTGCTGCTGGTGTACGTGGTCTGGGGGTCCACCTATCTCGGGATCCGGCTGGCCTTGGAGGGCGGCGCGCTGCCGCTGACGATGGTCTCCGGCGGCCGGTTCATCATCGCCGGCTCGCTGATGTACGCCGTGCTGCGCTGGCGTGGCTCGCCCGCGCCGACCCGGCGCCAGTGGCGCAATCTGGCGATCATGGGCCTGACCATGCTGGTGCTGGGCAACGGCATGGTGGTGCTGGCCGAGCGCACGGTGTCCTCGGGCCTGGCCGCGACCGCCGTGGCCTCGGTGCCGCTGTGGATGGCCCTGTTCGGCGCGATGCGCGGGCAGAACGCCAGCCGCGGCGAGTGGCTGGGCATTGCGATCGGCTTCCTCGGCGTGGTCTGGCTCAACGCCGGCAGCAGCCTGACCGCCTCGCCGCAGGGCCTGATCCTGCTGCTGATCGCGCCGATCGGTTGGGCCTTCGGCTCGATCTGGGCACGCGGCCTGGACCTGCCCAGCCCGTTCATGACCGCCGCCGGGCAGATGCTCTGCGGTGGCGCGATGCTGATCGTGCTCGGCCTGCTCAGCGGCGAACGCCCGACCACGTGGCCCAGCATGAATGGGCTGCTGGCGGTGGCCTACCTGTGCATGTTCGGCTCGATCGTCGCCTTTACCGCGTACGTGTGGCTGCTGCACAACGTGCGCCCGGCGCTGGTGGCCAGCTATGCCTACGTCAATCCGGTGATCGCGGTGATCCTGGGCGTGATCATCGGCAACGAGCATTTCGGCGGGCGTGACCTGCTGGCAATGGCGGTGATCCTGGCCGGCGTGGTGGTGCTGACCCTGGCCCGGACGCGCGCGAAGTGAGCCTGCCTGCGCAACACAGCCTGCAGGAGCAGCGCCGCGGCTTCGCGATCACCGCCTTCACCTTCACCCTGTGGGGCCTGGTGCCGGTCTACTGGCACCTGCTCAAGGCGGTGCCGTCGCAGCAGATCATCGCGCACCGCATCATCTGGAGCACGGTGCTGGTGGTGGCCTGGCTGCTGCTGAGCAACGGGATGGGCTGGTGGAAGGCCATCGCCGCCCAGCCGCGCGCGCTGCCGACGCTGGCGCTGAGCAGCGTGGCGATCGCGTTCAACTGGGGCCTGTACATCTGGGCGATCAATGCCGGTCACGTGATCGAGACCAGCCTGGGGTACTTCATCAACCCCCTGGTGAGCGTGGTGCTCGGCGTGGTGGTGTTGAAAGAGCGCCTGCGCCGCCTGCAGTGGCTCGCGGTGGGCTGCGCGGCCCTCGGGGTGGCATGGCTGACCGTCGATGCGGGAACGCCGCCCTGGATCGCGCTGGGGCTGGCCTGTTCGTTCGGTCTGTACGGGCTGCTGCGCAAGATGATCTCGGTGGACCCGGTGGCCGGCCTCGGAGTGGAGAGTCTGTATCTGTTCCTGCCGGCGATCGGGTTCGCGCTGTGGAGCGAGAACGGGCACGGCGGGGCGTTCTTCAGTGGGTGGGGTTGGCGCAACGATGCGCTGTTGATCTTCGGTGGTGCGGTGACGGCGTTGCCGTTGATCGGGTTTGCGTACGGGGTGAAGCGGATTCCGCTGTCGCTGGTCGGGATCCTGCAGTACATCGCGCCGAGTATCGGCCTGCTGTTGGGCGTGTTCTTTTTCCGCGAGCCGTTCGATACGGCCAAGGCGGTGGGTTTCGCTGCGATCTGGACCGGGCTGCTGCTGTTCATCGGCGACGGTGTCTGGCGGTCGCGGGTTGGGGGCTTGAAAGGCTGAAAAGCCTTGAAGCCTTGAAGCCTTGGGCTGCGGGGATGGCTGGCTGGGCAGGGTGTGGGTGGGTGCGCGGGACCCGCCGTGAACCCATCCATGGGGGCTCATATGCCGCCATCCATGGCGGCATATGGTCCCGCGCACCCACCCACACCCCGCCTCCGACAGTTGGCTGGGGGCCTAGGTAAAGCTAAGGGCGGTCTGGCACTGCGGCGTCATTTCTGCAGCGCCGGGCGTATTGATCCGGTGGAAGCAAGGCCGGTCGAAGCGTAGCCATGACAGAGCGCAGCCAAGCAGGTCGAGCGAACTGGAGCGGAGCCTGTGAGGCAGAGCAAAGCAATGCTGAGCCCATCAAGCTGGGCGGATCAACGTCGAGCAGATCAAAGCAGAGCAGGTCAAAGCAGAGCAGGTCAAAGCAGAGCAGGTCAAAGCAGA